>NZ_CAKJTL010000132.1 GCF_917627385.1 Protofrankia sp. CiT1 | reverse complement strand
GGTGTTCACTGCCTGCTGTGAACCGCGAGAACTCTCAGCATGTCCGATTCCTCGGTATCGCGGGGGCGGGGCTGTCCGCGCTCGCCCATGTCCATCTTGCCCGTGGCGGCGCGGTCAGCGGCAGTGACGCCCAGGACGCTCCTCGTCTGGACGCGCTGCGTGCCGCTGGCGCACAGGTGCGGGTGGGGGCTGTCACGGACCCCGGCGAGCTGGCCGCGGAACTGGTCGGGGTGGACGTGGTGGTCGCCTCCAGCGCGTTCCCCGACGATCATCCCGAGCTGCTGGCTGCCCGGCGCGCTGGGATTCCCGTCCGCCGCCGCGGCGACTGGCTGCCCGAGCTGACCGCTGGCTACGACCTGCTTGCGGTCGCCGGCTCGCACGGCAAGACCACCACGTCCGCCATGCTCAGCCTCGTGCTGCGGGCCGCGGGCCTCGACCCGACGGCGGTCATCGGTGCCGAGGTCGCTCAGCTCGGCGGTAACGCGCTGGTGGGCGCCGGCCGGGTGTTCGTCCTGGAGGCTGACGAGTACGGCGGGGCGTTCGCGAACCTCGACCCCGTTCTCGCGGTGATCACCAACATCGAGTGGGAGCATCCCGATGTGTTCCCCGATGAGGCGGCCGTGCGCGCGGCCTTCACCGCGTTCGCCCTGCGGGTCCGCGCGGGGGGGACGCTCGTCGCCTGTGGTGATCATCCAGGTGTCCGGATGGTGCTTGCGGCCTTGCCGCACGGCCACGCGCGTGTCGTCGACTACGGTCTGGACGCGGGCCGCGCCTGGCGGGCGGTTGATCCGCGGGCGACGCCGGGCGGCGGCGTCCGGGCAACAGTGCGCCACCGCGGCGAGGAGGCTGGGACGCTCGACCTCGCGTTGCCGGGCACCCACACCGTCCTCAACGCTCTCGCGGTACTTGCCGTGGCCACCGAGCTGGGCCTTGCCGTGCCCGACACGCTTGCGACGCTGGCGACCTACACCGGGGCGGCCCGGCGGTTCCAACGGGTCGGCACGGCCGCGCCTACTGACCGCCGCGGCCCGTTGGAGATCGTTGATGACTATGCCCATCACCCGACCGAGATCCTGGTGACGCTGGCGGCGGCCCGCCAGCGGGCCCAGTCGCGCCAGGTGTGGGCTGTCGTCCAGCCGCACACGTTCAGCCGGCTGGCCGCCCTGATGGATGACTTCGCCGCCGCGTTCATCGATGCCGACCGGGTGTACGTCACCGACATCTACGCCGCCCGCGAGCACGACACCCTGGGCCTGCACGCCAGTGACCTGGCCAAGAAGATTTTCGTCCCGGAGACGACGTACTACGTTCCGTGGGCGGGACTCACCGATCGGCTGGTGACCGATCTGTCGGTGAGCCTGCCAGCCGCGCCGGACGGCGTCCTGCTGCTGACGCTCGGCGCTGGAACGATCACCGAGATCGGTCCGCGCCTGCTCGCGGCGCTGGATGGCAGGCCGGACAGGTGAGAACCACCGCCGTGGAGGCGCTGGCGGGAGGGCGGTCGATCAGGGAGCGGCGTCCGGGTGGCCGGGCTGCCGGACCTGGCCAGGCCGATGCGCGGAGGTGGAGCAGGCTGGCATCGAGGGCCGGCTGAGCGCGGTCATATCGTGCTTGCGGTCATACCGTGGTTGTGGTCATACCGTGCTTGTGGTCATAGTGTGGTTGCGGTCATAGTCTGGTCATTGCGCGGCCGTCGTTTGTGGTTCGTGTCGGATGCGAGATCTTCCCGTTCGAAAGGGTGGTCACCTCCCGAGGCTGAGACGCGTCAGGGGGTGGCGGGTGGCGCGGCATAGTACTCGGTTTGCGGGATGGGAGGCGATCGTTTCCCGGGTGCGCAATGATGTGACCCGATGGACGCAAAGGTTCCGGGTGACGCGCCGGGTGCGTCCTTGACCCCCGCGCTGCGCGTCCCTACTGTCCGGTCCACGGTTGGAAGTTGACATAACATTAACCGTCTAGCTGACGGTGAAGGTTGAAGCTCATCAGCCGTTCCCCGCTCCATCCACTCGGCGCCGCCTTCCCCGCTGCACCGGGCGGCTGGGGCATGTCCCCCGTCCGCCCACCGATGCCGCTGGAGGACCGACACCGCATGGCAGCTCCTCAGAACTACCTGGCGGTGATCAAGGTCGTCGGGATTGGCGGTGGCGGCGTCAATGCCGTCAACCGCATGATCGAGGTTGGGCTCAAGGGTGTCGAGTTCATCGCGATCAATACCGACGCCCAAGCCCTGCTGATGAGCGACGCCGACGTCAAGCTCGACGTCGGCCGGGAGCTCACCCGAGGGCTCGGCGCGGGCGCCGACCCGGAGGTCGGTCGCCAGGCTGCCGAAGATCATCGTGAGGAGATCGAAGAGGTCCTCAAGGGCGCCGACATGGTGTTCGTGACCGCGGGGGAAGGCGGTGGTACCGGCACCGGCGGCGCGCCGGTGGTGGCCAACGTCGCCCGGTCGCTCGGCGCGTTGACCATCGGTGTCGTCACCCGCCCGTTCACGTTCGAAGGGCGCCGCAGGGCAACCCAGGCGGATTCTGGAATCGACGCCCTGCGTAATGAAGTTGACACGCTCATCGTCATTCCGAACGACCGGCTGTTGGCGATGACGGATCGTGACATCAGTGTGCTGGACGCGTTCCGCAGCGCGGACCAGGTCCTGCTCTCCGGTGTTCAGGGCATTACCGATCTCATTACCACCCCGGGTCTGATCAACCTCGACTTCGCCGATGTCAAGACCGTCATGTCGCATGCGGGCAGCGCGTTGATGGGTATCGGGCGTGCCCGCGGAGACGACCGCGCCATTGTCGCGGCCGAACAGGCCATCGCCTCGCCTCTCCTGGAGGCGAGCATGGACGGCGCCCAAGGGGTGCTGCTGAACATCTCGGGCGGATCCGATCTTGGCCTGTTCGAGATCAATGCCGCGGCCGAGCTGGTGGCGGACGCGGCCCATCCCGAAGCGAACATTATTTTTGGCGCGGTCATCGACGACGCGCTCGGCGACGAGGTCCGGGTGACGGTCATCGCCGCGGGCTTCGACACCGTCCAGGACCGCCGGACTCGTGGCCTGGCAAGCACCCGACGGCCCGGTAACGGTCAGCCGGCGGGGCCCGGGGCCGCCGGTCCGGGCCCCGCCGGAGCCGGTGGGGCGCCTGCCGTCACGCCCGGCGCGACCGTGGCGCCGTCCGCCACCACGCCGTCCGCCCCGCCTGCGACGGTCGGATCACCGCCGGTCTTCGCGGCGTCCACGCCGCAGCCGCGGCCGGTTTCCGTGGCGACGCAGGCGGCACACACCCCCTCGTCCCAGCCCTCGACGAACCCGCAGCCGACCTATTCCTCGCCGGCGGCCTACAGCCCCTCGCCGACTTTTGCCCCGTCCTCGCCGGGCCAGCCGCGGACGTCCGCTCCCGGGCATGTGACGGATGTGTCCGACGACCGGGACTACGGTCACGACGGGTCCATGTCTCGACGCGACGGTGCCGAGTCCGGCGCCGATGAGGGCTATCCGCCGTATCGGGAGCCGCGGGAGGGCCATCGGCCGAGCTATCCGACGTCGCGGCGGTCGGTCCGGCCGGTCGCCGAGGATGACGACGAGCTCGACGTCCCCGACTTTCTCAAGTAGTCGGGGACGGTGCCGGCCCGGGCCCGCTCGGCCGCGCCCAGGCCGGTCGTGTCCGTGTCCGCCGCTGTCCGTGTCGGTAGCGGCCCTATGAGCGTCTCTGGCCGCTCCGGCCCGGCGACGGCGGCGATGTTACCGCCGCCGTCGCCGCGTGGGCGGGACCAGTCGTGAGCGCCGTTGGCGGGCCACCGCTGGCGGATGCTGGCCGGCGTGCGGAACTGCGGCTCAACCTCGCCGACGTCCGTGACCGGATCACCGTCGCGGCGGCCGCGGCAGGGCGTGCGGCCGGCGAGCTCACCCTTGTCGCGGTGAGCAAGACCTGGCCAGCGGCGGATGTTGTGCTGCTGCGTGAGCTGGGGGTCACCGACTTCGCGGAAAACCGGGAGCAGGAGGCTCGCCCAAAGGCGGCAGCTGTGACGAAACACCTTTTTGACGGTGAGGTTTCGGCCGCGTCGCAGTCGGGCTCGCGCGGCGCCGACCAGTGGATCGATCAGGAGACCGGCCAGGGGATCGAACGGGGGCGCCGGGTGGGCCAACCGCGCCAGGCCGGCCCGCCGGGCCCGGCGCCCGTGCCGTTGTCCCCGCCCTGCTGGCATTTCGTCGGTCAGCTCCAGCGCAACAAGGCCCGTTCGGTGACACAGTGGGCGCACTGGGTCCAGTCGGTCGACCGGGCGTCGTTGGTCGCGGCGCTGTCCAGCGCGGCGGTCGCACACGGTCGCGAGATCGTCGTCTGTCTGCAGGTGTCGCTGGACGGGCACAGCGCCAGCGCCGGTCGAGGCGGTGCGTCGCCAGCGGACATACCCGCCCTCGGCGATCTGGTGGTGGGCAGCCGGGGGCTCGTTCTCGCCGGGGTGATGGGGGTTGCGCCCCGCGGCGCGCCGGCTCGCCCGGCCTTCGCCAGGTTACGTGAGGTTTCGGACGTGCTTCGGCGAGGGCACCCCGAGGCGTCGGTGATCAGCGCGGGTATGTCTGGGGACCTTGCGGAGGCGGTGGCCGAAGGCGCGACACACCTTCGCATCGGGACGGCTTTGTTCGGTCAACGGCGTGGTGTCCCTTAGAGTCGCGCCCATGGGTGTCGCGCGCAGGGCGATGGTCTACCTCGGTCTGGCCGAGGAGGACGAAGACTACCTCGAGGACGAGTACGACGATGGCGGTCACGACGCCGGTCATGACGACCGGCGTGACGCCCGTGAGCCCATGCCCGCGGAGCGGTCGGTCCGTCGTATTGATGCACGTGAGGAGCCGCCTGCGATGCCGCGTCGCCCCCCGGTCGAACAGCTCCGGCCGACAGGCCCAGTCCCGATGCGCAGGCCGTCCGCGGTCGAGGAGCCGTCGCCCTATCGTATTACCACATTGCAACCGCGTAGTTACAATGAGGCACGGCAGATCGGGGAGGAGTTTCGCGACGGGACTCCGGTTATCATGAATCTGACTGAGATGGATGACGTCGATGCCAAGCGGCTGGTCGACTTCGCCGCGGGCCTCGTGTTCGGCCTGCGGGGGTCGATCGAGAAGGTCACCAACAAGGTGTTCCTGCTCTCGCCGCATAACGTCGAGGTCACCGAGACCGACAAACGGCGCATCCGTGAGGGTGGCTTCTACAATCAGTCATGATCATGTGTCAACCGTCATCGGACCACGGTCCCCGCAGGCACAGGAGAGTCCGCCATCAGTGCACTTGGTGACGTGATCTCCGCGCTGCTGCTTGTCTATCTGCTGCTGCTGATTGCGCGCGCGGTGATAGATCTTGTGCTCTCGCTGAACCACACCTTCAGACCAGCCGGAGTTCTGGTACTAGTCTTTGAGACCGTGTACACGGTCACGGACCCTCCGTTGAGATTCGTCCGGCGGTTTATTCCTCTTCTGCGGGTGGGCAGCGTTGCATTTGACCTTGGTTTCTTATTGATCTTAATTGTTATCATGGTCTTGCGGAGACTCGCGGGTGGGCTGTGACCAAGTCGCGCGCACGGCGAACGCGCACGGCAGACTGCCGCTGGACCGCCCTCTCCGGGGGAGCGGCAATGCCGCATCATGAGGAGGCGACGTGGCTCTGACACCGCAGGACGTGCAGAACAAGGTCTTCAGTCCGACTCGGTTCCGCACCGGGTACAACGAGGACGAGGTCGACTCCTTTCTCGATGATGTCGAGAGTGAGCTCACCAGGCTTCTGGACGAGAACACCGATCTGCGTCGGCAGCTCGACGAGGCACGCCGCGTGGGCGGTGGCGGCCCAGGCGTACCCGCTCAGGTCCTTGAGGAGAACCAGCAGCTGCGCCGGCAGCTGGAGGAGGCGCGGCGCCAGGTGGCCCAGGCCCAGGCGCAGGCCGCACAGGCGGTGCAGGCCGCGCAGGCCGCCCGCGAGCGTCCTGTGGCGGCGCAGCCGGCGACCGCGGCCGCGACCGCGGTGATGCCGGCGGTGCCCGCGTCGGCCCAGGCCCCGGCCCGCACCGGCAACTCCCAACTGGATGCCGAGATCGAACAGCGGGTGGCCCGCACGCTCGTGCTGGCGCAGCGTACGGCGGACGAGGCGCTGCGGGAGGCCCGCAGCGAATCTGACCGTGCGCGCCGCGAAGCCCGGGCGGACGCCGACCGCATCATCGGCGAGGCACGGGCACACGTTGCCGAGCAGCTCGGTGGCCTCGAGGACGACAAGCGCCGGCTGGAGGGCCAGGTCGAGCAGCTGCGTGCCTTCGAGCGTGAATACCGCACACGGCTGCGTGCCTACCTGGAGATGCAGCTACGCGATCTGGACGGTATGCCGACGCAGCCGGCGGTCGGTCCGGGCGGTACCCCGCGCCCGCCGCTCAACCCCGGTACCGGGTCCGCGCCCCCGCCGCCGCCGACCGGGATCACCGCCGGCTCACAGCAGCCGGCCGCGAGTTCCGTCGCCGCGTCCGCTTTCCCGCCTGGGCCGCCGCTGGGCGCGGGAGCGGCGATGGCACGGGGAAGCGACAACGGCGGTGTCCGCGGTCCCGACATCGAACCGGCCCGCCGGGACTCCAGCGGACTACAGGATTTCTAGCCGGTCGAAGAGCGCGCGGACTCAGCTCCGCTGACGTCCCGGGCACATATGATTACCGTCAGTGGGATCTTGGCTCTGCTCTCAGCCGTGCTGCTCGGTATGGGGGTCCTCGGTGACGCCGTGTTCGCCTACGCGTCCCTTGTGACCGGCCTCGTCTCGGCTGCCCTGTTGCCGGTCGGCGTGCTCCGGCAGGCTCGGCGCTCATCCCGGGAATAGGTCTCCCGAGCCGCGCCGGCCAGCCTGCCACCAGCCAGCCGCCGGTCAGCCTGCCGCGCCGGCCGGGCTCAGCCAGAAGGTCAGCCCGAGATCCGGTGCGGTATGCCCGGTCCCAGCGGCCGGCGCGGAGCCACCGCTGTCGGGACCGGCAGCGGTGGGACCGGCAGTGTCGGGACCGGCAGCCCGCGTGAAGCTCACGGCGAGGACCTCGGCGGCCACGGCGGAGCCGTGCTCCAGCAGGGCCTGCGCCGTAGCCGGGGTGTCCGCCGACCAGCGGATGTCGACGCGGTCGGTGATATCCAGGCCGGAGGTCTTGCGGGCGTCCTGGAGGACCCGCACCACGTCCCGGGCGATGCCGGCGCGCCGCAGCGCGGGAGTGATCTCCAGATCGAGAGCGACGGACAGGCCTGACTCCGATGTCACAGCCCATCCCTCCCGGGGCGTTTCGGTGATGATCAAATCATCGCCGTCGAGGTCGAGCCGATCCCCGTCCACCTCGACGGTGAGGCGGCCGTGCACGGGCGGGCCGGCGGTCGCGATGGCCGCCGCGACCAGCGGGGTCCGCTTGCCGAACCGGCGGCCCAGCGCCCGGAAGTTCGGCTTCACGGTCACGTCGACCACGTCGGCGGTGGCGCCCTCGACGGCGGCGACGTTGAGCTCGTCGGCGATCTGGGCGCGCAGGTCCGCGGGCAGCCCGGCGAACTCGGGCGCCGCCACGACCGCGCGTGCCAGCGGCTGGCGCGTGCGCACACCGCTGCTCGCTCTGGCTGCCCGGCCGAGCTCGACAAGGCGGCGGACGAGGTCCATCTGGGCCGCCAGCCGGGTGTCCACGAGATCATCCGCGGCCCGCGGCCAGTCGGCCAGATGGACCGAGTCCGGGGCCTGCGGCCGGACGCCGACGACCAGCTTCGACCACAGCGCGTCGGTCAGGAACGGCGTGAACGGGGCCATCAGCCGGGTCAGGCCGTCCAGGCAGGCGTAGAGGGTGTCCAGGGCGTCCGGATCGGCCTCCCAGAAGCGCCGCCGGGAGCGCCGCACGTACCAGTTGGACAGGTCGTCGATGAAGCGGGCCAGGCATCGGCCGGCCCGCAGCGAGTCGAACGCGTCCAGCGCCTCGGTGACCTCCGTGATGGCCGCGTGCAGTTCCGAGAGCACCCAGCGGTCGAGTACGGGGCGCGTCCGCGGGTCGGACGCGGGAGCACGGCCTGGTGCCCAGCCGCCGGCATTGGCGTAGAGGACGAGGAACGACGCGGTGTTCCAGTAGGTCAGCAGCACCTTGCGGACGATGTCCTCAAGGGCCTCATGGCCGACCCGGCGGTCCGCCCAGGGGGACCCGGCCGCGAGCATCAGCCAGCGCACCGCGTCCGCGCCGTGCCGGTCGAACAGCTCGAACGGGTCCAGCACGTTACCGATGTGCTTGCTCATCTTGCGGCCGTCGGCGTCGAGCAGCAGGCCCAGGCACAGCACGGTCTCGTAGGCGGAGCGGTCGAACACCAGCGTCCCCACGGCCATCAGCGTGTAGAACCAGCCGCGGGTCTGGTCGATGGCCTCGCAGATGTACTGCGCCGGGTACTGGCCCTCGAACTGTTCGCCGTTGCGGTGCGGGGCTCCCCACTGGGCGAACGGCATCGCTCCGCTGTCGTACCAGACATCGATCACTTCCGGTACCCGCCGCGCCACCGCCGCGCAGGCCGGGCAGGTGATCGTCACGTCATCGACGAACGGCCGGTGCGGGTCGAGCGCGGACAGGTCACGCCCGGCCAGGCCGGACAGTTCCAGCAGCGATCCGACGCAGGTCAGGTGGGCCGGATCGGCCGTGCAGCGCCAGACCGGCAGCGGCGTGCCCCAGTAGCGGCTGCGCGACAGCGCCCAGTCGACGTTGCCACGCAGCCACTCGCCGAACCGCCCGTTCTTGATCCGTTCGGGGTGCCAGTCGGTGCGTTCGTTCTCCGCCAGCAGCCGGTCAGCGATCGCGGTGGTCCGGATGTACCAGGACGGCAGCGGATAGTAGATCAGCGGCGTGTGGCAGCGCCAGCAGTGCGGATAGCTGTGGGTGTAGTCCTCGGCCCGCCACAGCACCCCACGCGAGCGCAGATCGTCGATGAGGGCCGCGTCCGCGTCCTTGAAGAACACCCCGCCGACCAGCGGGGTGCCGGCGACGAACCGGCCGTCCCGGCCCACCGGGTTGACCACGGGCAGGCCGTAGGCGCGGGCGACGGCGAGGTCCTCGGCGCCGAAGGCCGGGGCCTGGTGCACCAGCCCGGTGCCGTCGGTCGTGGTGACGTAGTCGGCGAGCACCACCGCATGCGCGGGCCCGCCGCTGAAATCCGTCATCGGCAGCAGTTCGAACGGCCGGGCGTAGGTCACGCCAGCGAGATCGCTTCCCCGGAGAGTCCGGATGACCTCGGCGTCCGCGCCCACCGCGGAACCGAGCAGCGGCTCGGCCACCAGCACCAGCTCACCGTCACGCCCGCCAGCCGCCGTCCGGGCGACGACATAGGTGACGTCGGGATGCGCGGCGACCGCGGTGTTGGACACCAGCGTCCATGGGGTGGTCGTCCAGACGAGCAGGCTCACCCCGGCATCGCCGAGCGGGCCGGAGGTCACCGGGAAGCGGACGTACACCGAGGGATCGACCACGTCGGCGTATCCCTGGGAGACCTCGTGGTCGGACAGGGGCGTCTCGTCGCGCGGGCAGTACGGCGTGACCCGGTGGTCCTCGACGAGCAGGCCCTTGTCAAAGATCTGCTTGAGGGACCACCAGACGCTCTCGATGTAGGGGGTGTCCATCGTCCGGTAGGCGTTGTCCAGATCACACCAGTAGCCCATGCGCTCGGTCATCCGGGAGAAGTCCGCGACGTGGCGCAGCACCGACTCGCGGCAGCGGGCGTTGAACGCGGCGATCCCGAAGGCCTCGATGTCGCTCTTGCTGGTGAAGCCCAGCTCCTTTTCCACGGCGAGCTCCACCGGCAGGCCATGGCAGTCCCAGCCGGCGCGGCGCGGGACGTGGAAGCCACGCATCGTCCGGTAGCGGGGGAACAGGTCCTTGAAGACCCGGGCTTCGACGTGGTGGGTGCCGGGCTTGCCGTTGGCGGTGGGCGGACCCTCATAGAAGATCCACTGTGGCCCGTCCGCGGTCGCGGCCAGTGAACGCTCGAAGACCTTCAGGTCCTTCCAGCGCTCGAGGACATCACGCTCGAGGGCGGGCAGGTCAACCTGGGTCGGCAGCGCGGGGAAGGCCGGCATCGTGTGAGCGGGCATGTCGTGGGCGGGTGTTCCGTGGCTGGGCATCGCGGGTCTCCGTCGGGGATCAAGCTCCAACGGAGGGACGACACCCCGCGGTACCCGGCATCTCACCGGGGCGCGGTGGTACCGCGGTACCACCCTCCTTGCCGTTCAGGACGCCGGTACGCGGCAGCCTGGACGACCACTCTTCACGCGCGGTACCGGATCTACTGAGGGCGGGTGACACCCTGTTCTTCCGGCAGCTCAGGGGTGATCTTCACGACGCGCTGGCCGCCGGGCTTCCACCGTCCCCGGTTCGCTGGACACCCGTCACCGGTCGTCCCTGGCTGCGCCCGCCGCTACTCGTCCCGTCATCGCCGTCCGCTACGACCAGCGTAGTGGACGGCGGGATCCCACCGTCACCTACCCGCACTCGTCGGACGATGGGGACGGCCGGTGTGGTGGCCGGTGCGCTGGTTCGTGCCGTCCTGGCCGGGTACCTGCGCGCGGGGGACGGCCCGGCGCCGGGGCCGGCGGATCGGCCGGCGGGCCACGGGCGCGTGGGTGCTTCCGGAGCCACCGCGCAGCGCCCGCACCGGCCAGTAGACAGCGCGGATCAGACCGGTACAGCGCCGCAGCGACAGCCCGAGCGCGCGGGTCCCGAGCGGCCCCCGGTAGCGGTCGACCTTGTGGACGCGGGTGTGGCAGTGGTGGCAGATGGGCACCAGGTCCCGGTTGGACTCATGCCCCGAGCCGGCGCGGAAATAGTCGACGTGGTGTGCGTGGTAGCCGACGCCGGACGGACCGTCGCGCCACGGCTTCCCGCAGATGTGGCACGGACGCTTGCCGGTTTCGGTGAGCCACCGCCGCCGCCTGGCCCGCCACTCGGGGCCGCCCACGTACTCGCCGTGGCTGCGGTAACCGTTCAGCCGCAGGGTGATGTGGAACCGTCCGCGCTCGATCCACCGGTCCACATGCCCGGCGATGCTGAGCGCCACGGCGACGCCCAGGATGATCCCGATCCAGTGCAGTGTCCGGCCGGAGGCCAGCTGCCACCAGCGGTCAGCCGCCGTCTGCGCGATGCCCCATAAGGCGTCGAAGGCGTTCGCCACTCTACTCACTCGCCGTTCACTCGCTCACCCTGTCCTGGTCCCCGGGAGTCTTCGAACTGAGAGGCGATTATGGCCCGTTCTGTCCAGCGATGCCTCGTACTGCCTCGAGGCACCGGCACTGAGGTGTCGTCACTCGTCACTCGTCCCGCGGCTTGCTGGGGAAGGGGAGCCGTGGGTGGCGGTCCTGCGCGGTACGGCCAGCGCCCGGCTCCGGTTTGCCGAGGCTGGGAAATCGGGGGCGCGTGACGGGCTTCGCCCGCCCGCCGGTCGCCCCACCTGTCGCCGCGACAATTCCGTTCAGGAGGACGTTGCGAGCGGAATCTTCCTCAAGTCCCCACAGGTCGAACCCGAAAATCCCGCTCAAAAAATCGGGGAGAGGTACGTCTTCCACCCGGACCGGGATGATCTTTCGTGTGGCCCTATTTGGGTCGGAACGCAAGGCGGCCTGCCATTCAACTCTCGCAAACTGGGATCTGACGAATGCTTGGGAAACTATGGCCACGATGCGGCGCGACGAGCTCACAGCCCGCTCGAGAGCCTCTATCCAGTTGGTTCCAGGAACGATATCCATTGTCGAAATCAGGACTCGGTATCCAGCTGCCTCG
The DNA here is from genome assembly GCF_917627385.1 of Protofrankia sp. CiT1. Lineage (GTDB taxonomy): Bacteria > Actinomycetota > Actinomycetes > Frankiales > Frankiaceae > Protofrankia. The sequence goes on along the minus strand of NZ_CAKJTL010000132.1, from coordinate 17,365 downwards.
AGCTGCCACGTTAGCCACTCAGCCCAGGCGCTGTCCACCAAACAGTAGCTGATGAGAAAATCCGCCGCAAATGGCTGCCGCTGGAACTGCCGGGCCAGCTGGCGGCGTTCACTCTCGTCCAGGGGGACCTGCCGTACGATTGCCTGGTCTGTGAGATAACCTGTCAGCTGTTCACTGGCCGCGAGGATAGTGCCCTGTTGATTAGGGCGGTCGCCTACCGTAGCGAGCGTCTCCTCGTACGCGTAGAGAGTCTTGTATGGAACTTCCACGGCTCCCCAGTAGCGGTCTCGGGCATTTTCATCGAGGTCTTTCAAAAGATGGTCGAGGTGGATGCGTGCCAGGTCGCGGCTTGCCTCCAGCTTGGCGGTTTCGCCGTCCTCGACGCGCATCGGGACCGGCCAGATGGTGATATCTCGCTCACCGCGCTGCCGCCGGACGGACTCCACCACGGCCGCTGTTCCGGCGATACTCTGCGTGCTGAAGGTGAAGCAGGTGACAAGAATGTCGGGTAGCTGGACCGTGCAGATACCGGCGGTGTCGCTGAGACCGGTCCTACTGTCGATCAGGACATAGTCGAACTGCGCGGCCATGCTCTGCTTCATTGCCTCGACAAAAGCGCCGCCGCCGCGCTTGTCGTAGAAGCTGGACCAGTCGAACGAATTGACCTTGGCGCCGTACGCGTCGTCCTGGCGTCCCGCCGGCAGGAGTGAAAGGACACCGCCGGGCTCGAAGCCCCGCAGCGAAACGGTGTGGTTGAGCACGTCAGCGTAGGGCTCATGCCAACCGGGCGACGGGTCGCCCTGCGTGTCAAGGGTGGCCAGCGCATAGTCCCAGACCATGTCCATCACACCCGTCGAACCGGCCAGCTCGGGGTCGACGAGGAAGGGATGGAAGTATCTGTGTAGGCCGGGGGCCTCAAGATCCCAGTCGACGACGAGCACCCTGCGGCCGTTGCTCGCGAGGATCCAGGCGATGTTCGCCAACGCCATCGTCCGGCCCGTTCCACCCTTGTACGAGTAGAATGTCACGATTTTCCCCGGCTGGCGGTCGGCAGGCATGCTCATGCACCCACCGTAGGACCCGTGAGCTGGGGCTGACGGATATGATCGCCACTATCGGCGGTCCGGCTGGAGTCGGCTTCGCCGATCAGCAGTTTTTGGAGGTAGACGAGTACCTCAATCAGAGTACGGCGGAACTCGTCCGGAGTGTGTATCGCCCGGTAGAAACTCTGGTCGGGTTTCCGGTTCTTCTTGGGGAAGGTGGCTTTCAGCCCGGAGAGGCAATTCGCCGCGGATACGTCGGTGTTATTCCAGGTAATCATGACCGCGCTGTTGGGGTCGAAACGGCTGTCATAGGTATGAAGGATTTGCATGCGGTCCAGCAGGCTCATGGCACGCGGGTCCACCAGTAACACCACCAGTTCGTTGTCCCGGTCCGCGGCATCAAGGCGTTCAACGAGCTGACTGTCCAGCTTTTCCGGGTAGGGTGTCATCTTCTGGTCGATCGCAATGGCGGCGGCGATGCGGACGAGTGGTTCGGCGTCATCTGGGAGGAAGGGCGACCAGTCCATCGGACGGGTTCCGTAGTAGGTGTAGGGATCGGAGCCCCGGGCCAGTTCGGTGGCGGTTCCCGATGCGACGATGAAATGTACATGGTGCGGTCCGGCCGTGTTGTCGGAACCTGCTGTACCGCCCGCCGTGATCGGTGCGTCCGGCGCCTTTGCGAAGGCGTTTCCTGTCGTCTCCCATGCTGGTGGCGGAACTGCCGGGGCCAGCGTGTACCTGGCTGTGGTATCTATTATCTCCAGTGCGATCGCACTTAGTATCTGGTCATATTTGAGTGCCAGGGAGGGGTTCTTCTTGTTCTTCACAATTTTCATGAGGCCGAGCTTTGTGTACTCAGTGCTGTACTCGGTGAACTCGTGGTACTGAACTGCGACCGCGACCTGGGGTAAGCACAGGACACTCGGTGGTTCCCAGAGAAGTGGGAAGATCAGTGGCGGGGTCTCGCCGTTCACGGCCTTCGCTGTGTGGAGGCGGTCGGAGAACGCTTGCCACTCCCGGCCGCAGGAGTCGCTGTTGAAGTAGCGTGGCGAGAACAGTGGTATGAAAACCTGGCAATGGGCGAGTTCGTCGGCGAGCGCGTCCTTCCAGCGGGTACCGGAACGCATGTTCACGTCCTGGAAGCCGATGGCGCTCGGGTCCAGGGTTGTCTTCCCGGTGAGCTCGTCACGGAGATCGAGGTAGAAGTCGCGTACCCAGCCCCCCACGCCGTCAGTATGGGCGTAGCTGAGGAAGAACATGCTCACGGACACGCTCCACTGAAACTTGTGACGGTGGCTGACAGCATCCACCGGAGGCTCGCGCACGGTACAGTTGCCGGTGGTCAGGGCCTGACTCCGGTCAGCATACGAAGCCCGGTCCTGCTGGTTGGAATCGCACCATCAGGTTCTGCTCACCCGGCGACGGGAAGACGGTCAGTGGCTGGCTGACGGCGGTGGTGCGGGTCTGGCCGTGGGGTGATCCAGCCATGGTGTGGCCTGGCCGTAGAGTAGGCCAGGTGCAGGAGACGTCAGCCACCGGTGAGAGTGGGACTGCCGGGTCGCGGGACGGGCCACCAGCGGCGGTGGCCGGGGATGCGGCGCGGGCGGCCACGCGGTCGGCGCGGGCGGTGGCCACGCTGGTAGGCGCGGGTCTCGTGGTCGTCACCACAGACGCGATCACGAAAATTGTCGCGGTGGCGCATATGTCGGACCGGGCGCCGATCGATCTGATCCCCGGTGTGCTCGACCTTCGGCTCACCCGCAACCCCGGGGCCGCGTTCAGCCTCGCCGGCGGTGCGACCGTGCTGTTCAGCCTAGTGGCCGTCGCGGTCGTCGTGGTCATTGTGCGGACCGCCCGGACCTTGAAGTCCACACCGTGGGCGGTGGTTCTCGGGCTCCTGCTCGGCGGCGCGCTCGGTAACCTCAGCGACCGGGTCTTCCGGGCACCGGCCCCGCTGCGCGGGCATGTTGTGGACTGGATCCACCTGCACCACTGGCCGGTTTTCAACATCGCGGACTCGGCGATCGTGATCGGCGGGATCCTCGCGGTCATCCTCGGGGCGCGGGGTGTCGGCGTCGACGGGCAGCGTACGACGGAAGCACGTGACCTGACCGGTGAAAGCGAGAAGTGAGCGGCAGCGGGGGCCCGTTAGTGGGCGGAGGGGACAGACGCGCCCTGCCGGTGCCTGACGGGTTGGACGGCCTGCGGCTGGACGCGGCCATCGCTCGGATGTTCGGGTTATCCCGGACGGCCGCGGCCGCGCTTGTTGATGCCGGCTACGCCAGCGTCAACGGGACGGTGCGGGGCCGGTCCGATCGGGTGACCGGCGGCGCGTGGCTTGACGTCGAACTGCCGGCGGCGCCGCGACCGGTCCAGCTGGAGGCGACCCCGGTGCCCGGCCTCGAGGTGATCCATGATGATGGTGACATCGTCGTGGTGAGCAAGCCGGTGGGCGTGGCCGCCCATCCGGCTCCCGGCTTCGGTGGGCCGACCGTGATCGGCGGCCTCGCCGCCGCTGGCTACAGCATTGCGACCAGCGGTGCTGCCGAACGTCAGGGCATCGTCCACCGCTTGGACGTCGGCACCACGGGAGTCATGGTTGTCGCGAAAAGTGAGCACGCCTACACCGTGTTGAAGCGCGCCTTCCGGGAGCGGGAGGTGGAGAAGATCTATCGTGCTCTGGTGCAGGGACATCCTGATCCGTCCAGTGGCACGGTGGACGCACCGATTGACCGTCATCCGCGCAAGCCGGGCCTTTTCGCTGTGGTTGCGGATGGGAAGCCAAGCGTCACCCACTACGACACCGACGAGGCCTTCCGGGCCGCGTCCCTGCTGTCGGTGCGCCTTGAGACGGGCCGGACCCACCAGATCCGCGTGCACATGTCGGCCTTGCGGCATCCCTGCGTTGGTGATCTTTCTTACGGCGCTGACCCGGTTCTCGCCAGCAGGCTTGGGCTGGCCCGGCAGTGGCTGCATGCCGCTCGGCTGTCCTTCGCCCATCCCAGGGACGGGCGGTGGATGACGTTCACCAGCCCTGATCCAGCCGATCTGGCGGGGGCGGTGTCCCTGCTCCGGCAGCAGTCATGATTGCCGTCGGGGGCCAGGCGGTACGGGGTCCGCTGGTTCAGCGCGGACCTGTCGGGCGCGGGGCGGCGCGGGCGGCGGCCCGATCCGCGCGGGCGGCACGGGCTGTGCTGGACCAGCTTGACCGCCTGGATGACCGCGCGCTCCCGGTTGTGCGCCGGCTCTTTGATGCCGTAGCCGTGCGCGCGATGCACCTCCGCGCTGGGCTGCCGGCCCGCGCCGGGGCGCCGGCCCGGACGCGGGACATGGTCGTCCCGTTGTGGGCGCGGTCCGACCGGCCGGTGCCGGCCGGTGCCGGCGATAGCGACGGCGATGGTGATGCCCTGGCCGGGCAGGTCGCCGCGCAGCCCGCGCGGGCCTGCCCCGACGATGCCGGGACCGCCGCGTGGGTGGGCGGCGCGCGTCGCGTCGCCAGCAGGCTGGCGCTCGAGCGGACCGCACGGATTATGACGCTGGGGGCGGTCGGCGTCATCGGGGTGAGCGCGGTCGCGGCGCTGTGGCGGGGGCCGGCCGGTGGACGGGTCGATGTCGCGACGGACAGCGTGCGGACGTCCCTGCGCCCGGCCGAGTCGACGGACGGTTATCTGGCCGCGGCCCAGGCGCGGCTCGCCGTGCTGGCGCTCGCTCCCGAGCAGCCCGACATCTATGCGGCCGTCAGCTTCCCCGGCTACCGGACGCCGGAACAGACACGTGCCCTGCTCGGCGACTTGCGCACCGTGCGGGTGTTCTTCCGGGTTCCCCCTGACGGGCCGATCCTGACCACCGATGTCGGGGACCCGGCTCGTGACATCCCGGCCGCGTTCACGCGGGCCGCTGAGAGCGCGGCGTACCGTGTTGGCACCGCCGCTGACGCCGTCACGCGGGAGCGTGCCGAGGACGAGGCGGTGGCCCTGAGCGGCTCCTGCGCCTGCCTGTACGGGGCGGTTGTGCGGGCCCCGGCCGATCAGCTTGCCCTCCTCGCCGCGATGGCGTCGGTTCGGCTGGTGGACACCGCGCCGCCCGGTACCTCCGCGCCCGCGCCCACCCTTGTTCCGCTGCGGCCCGAGCAGCGTTGAACCACGTCGAACCGCGTTGAACGGGCGGTGGATGTGGCGGGCATGCCGGGCGCCGTTGGTTGCCGCCGTCCTGCTGGCCGACATGGTGGGAGGCGGCGGGGCCGGTGGCGCGTCGGCCGCCCCGGGGACTCCGATCACGCTGGAGCGCGCGGGCCCCGCCTACCCGTTGACGCTGCGTGCACGGACCGGTGGTGAGGGCCTGCTGGAGGTCAGCGCCCAGGCACCCGGTGCCGACTGGGCGACCCGGGGCGCCGAGTCCGCGGTGGTGTCGGTGGCGGTGGACGGTCAGCTCGCCACCGACATCGTCGTGCTGTCCGCGCGGGACATCACAAGCCGCGTCCAGCTTGGCTATGTCCATGCCGGTGTCCACACGCTCACGCTCGCCTTCGACCCGGACGCGTCCGCGGCAGCCACCCGGACGGTGACACTCCGAGTGCTGTCGGCGTCGGTCTCGCCCTCCCCGGAGGCAGCAACACCGGTGTCACCGGCAACACCGGTGTCCGGCGCGCTCGCGCTGGCACATGCCCCCGTTCTGTACGGACGCTCCCTGCCTGCCGGTGGCGGCCGGTTCCAGAACAGCCACACCGACACCCCGCTCCTGGCCTGGCACACCCGGACAACCGCGCCAGCCGGCACCGCGCCAGCCGGAGCTGTGCCAGCCGGAGCTGTGCCAGCCGGAGCTGTGCCCGTAGAGCCTGGTCACACCGTGCTGGAGTACAGCGTCATGTGGAGCAACGAGGACGGTGGCAACGGTGCCGACGCCGCGTCGCAGCAGGCGCTCTGGGGACGGTTGACCGACATCGAGTGGGTCTACCGGGTCGAGGTCGACGCAAGCGGGTCCACGGTGCCGGGGAGCGCCTTTTACCAGGGACCGGGCCACGTGGCATTGCCTTTCCGCGGGCGTTTCGAGCATGGGCATCCGCTGCTCCAGACGTGTACGACCAACAACATGGTGTGCGACGTGGTTGTCGATGCCGGTATGCGGTTTCTGCTCGCCGCCGACCGCGAACCCGCGCCGGGGCAGGCCCGGGAGCGGATGATGGACGCTTTTCCCTGGACCTATCAGGTCTGTGCCGCCGAGGTACGGCGGGAGGGAAAGATCGAACCGGTGGCGTCGCCGGACACGCCCGCGCTGTCGGACCCGCGTAACTACCTGTACATCGTGATCCGTAAGACCACCACAGGACTGGCCGGCCCTGGTCTCGGCTGGGTCGGCGCGGCCGTGGGTGTCCGGCTGCGGGAGAACCCCGGAGTCCTCTACCGATCAGACCATTTCATCACGGGCTGGTCGCTGCGCCGGGACGGCGCCGTGGCCACCGCGGTTGAACTGCCCGCGGGGACACGCCTTGCCGACGTGGCGGCGATCGAAGTGGCGCGAGTGCGGACCGGCGTGCTCGACCTCGGGTCAACGATCACGGTGACCGGGGTGGACCGGGCGTTCATGCTGGGCGTCGACATGATGCCGGCGGGCGGCTCCCTGACCTGGTCGGGCACTGTCACCCTCACGGCCAGCCGCCCGAACGGGGTTCTCCTGCGGCGCTGATCAGCCCGCCGGCGCCGATCAGCCCGCCGGCAGCGCTGCCGGCGGGTTGGTCATGAGGACGCGGGGGCAGGTTCTGTCCGCGACCGACATCCCGTGGAGAGGATCTCGATGAACACGTTGACAGAACCTGCCCCATCCGCGAACGGGCGCCGTGCCCTGCACGTCGGCGGTCGTTTCGCGACTCCGGACGCCCGCGCCGCCCGCGGGCGGGCGGCGCGGGCCACGGCTTCCCGCTCCAGCCATGCCGAGTTCTCCCCGTCATCACGGCGACCCGACCCGATCGACGTGATCGAGCGACAGTCGTCCACCCGCCTGCCCGAACTCGTGCCGATCCGGTACGGCCGGATGATGGAGTCGCCGTTCCGGTTCTACCGGGGCGCGGCGGCCATCATGGCCGGTGACCTTTCCAGGACACCGCGGACCGGGATAACCGTGCAGCTCTGCGGTGATGCCCATCTGGTGAACTTCCGCCTTCTCGCGTCACCCGAGCGACGCCTGATGTTCGATATCAACGACTTTGACGAGACGCTGCCCGGCCCCTGGGAATGGGACGTCAAGCGGCTGGCGGCAAGCTTTGTCATCGCGGGCCGGCACAACGGGTTCAGCCGGGCCGAAAGCCGGTCGGTGGTGACAACCATGGTCCGTTTCTACCGGGAGTGGATGCACCGGTTCGCGGCTATGGGCAACCTCGCCGTCTGGTACACCCGTGTCGACGTCGAGCGGCTCGAGGCCGAGTATCTGGATCGGCTCACGAAGGCCCGGCGCAAGCGGGTGGAGCGGACGGTGGGCGCGGCGCGGCGCCGTGACAGCCTGCGGGCCTTCGAGAAGCTGACCACGATCCGTGATGGTGAGCGCCGGATTGCGGCGGACCCGCCGTTGCTGGTACCGATCGCCGACCTGTTTCCCGGGGTCGAGGGTGACGCAATCGCGGAACAACTGGCGGAGGTGATTGGACAGTACCGGGTGTCCCTGTCACCGGACCGTCGCGTCCTGCTCAGTCAATACCATCTTGTTGATGTCGCCCGCAAGGTCGTCGGGGTTGGCAGCGTCGGTACCCGTTGCTGGATCGTCCTGATGCTCGGCCGCGATGACCAGGACCCGCTTTTTCTCCAGGTGAAGGAGGCGGACGTCTCGGTGCTCGCCGACTATCTGCCGGCGAGTGAGTACGCCAACCAGGGCGAGCGCGTTGTTTCCGGGCAGCGGCTGATGCAGGCGGCCAGCGACATTTTTCTCGGTTGGCACCGGGCGACCGGTCCGGACGGCCGGCAGCGGGATTTCTACGTCCGCCAGCTGTATGACTGGAAGGGCATCGCGCCGGTTGACGAGATGCCCCCGGCGAACATGCGGTCGTTCGCGGCCCTGTGCGGTGCGACGCTGGCTCGTGGGCATGCCAGGTCCGGGGACCGCATCGCCATCGCCTCCTACCTTGGCAACAGCGACGTGTTCGACCGGGCTCTTGCCGAGTTCGCCGAAGCGTACGCCAACCAGAACGAGCGCGACCACGCCGCGCTCGTCGAGGCCGTGAAGTCCGGCCGGGTCACCGCCGAGTCCATTGACTGACCCTGGTTGTGACTGACCATGGTTGCCGAGCGAAAGACGATCTTTTAGGGTTCGGTTGACCCGATCGTCCTCGTTGCCCCTGTCGGTCTCAAAAGATCATATTGATGGATAGGCTGCCGACCGCGTGCCGCGGGCCATGCGCGCGCGGCCGGCGGCCTGAGCTGGGCCGCTGCCATGTCGTGACAGTCACAGAGGAGGATGCTCGGAGGACGGGCGTTACGGCTGGCGCCGGGCGATATGAAGGTTGCGGTGCCCGGCGGCCAACGCCGGCCGTCACCAACGACACGACGAGACGACTTGAGGAGCCCCTGCGGTGAAGCTGGCGATGGGCACCCGGGAGGTCTTCGACGCGGAGAGCCTGCTTGAGGAGTACCTCGGTCCGCGCAAGCGAGGCCTGCGTTATGCCTACCCTTACTACGACGGGCTCACCACGAACGGTGACTCCGATCTGCTGTGCACGGGCGATCTCCTCGCCGCCTGCCTGCTCGGTGTCCAGGTGGATGTCGACCGGATGCACACGCTGACCGCGTTGATGCCGTTGCTGCAACGCGCGCTGGACAAGCTGCCGCCGGGGATCGAGCTGATCGAGGCCGACGAAGTCACTCTTGATCTTGTTGCGGCCCTGTACGACCCGCTTGACGATCCCGACGTCTTCGACCGGGACGTCAAGGGCTCGCTGATCGCCAAGGTCCTGCACCGCAAGCGGGCCGGGCTGGTGCCGCTGTTCGACTCGAAGGTCAGGATCTTCTACCAGCATGAGCGCTGCATCCCGCCGGCGCCGCGGGACGGCCGGTCCTGGCGTGAGTACATGCAGCTGTTGGTCAGGGCGATGCAGTACGACCTGCGGGAGAACGCCGACGAGTTCCGGCGGTTGTCCGCCCTCGTCCCTGACAGCGGACCGCCCCTGACCCCGCTGCGCATCCTCGACATCGTGGTGTGGATGAGCAGTGCCGTCTGATCCGCTGTTCCCGGCCGTGTTCATGATCTGGTTGCGCGCGTGATGCTGAGCGGGCCGTGGTGAGGCACGAGGAGGCGCCTTCGGGCTGTCTGCCCGCCGTTGTCGTCATGCCGTTGCGGGCGGCGCGCCGGGTTGTGACGGGCCGGGGCCGCGTCCGTGAGGAGCTCGGGCGGGGTGTAGCGCTGTGCGGCCGGGTCTGGGACGGCATCGCGGACCTCCCCTTCGAGGGTGTGGTCGTGATCGGCATGGACGGCCGGGTGGCCGCGATCGGGCCTCGGGACACGGTGGTGCTGCCGGGTGGCCTGCGTGTGATCGACTGCGCCTGGATCGGGCCGGGGGTCACCGATGCTCATGTTCATCTTGCGGCGGCCGCGGCATCCGGACACGATGAGCTGCGTGCTGGACTTGTCGCTGTGCGTGATCTGGGTTCCCCGATCGTGCGGCTGGCCCGCTGGCGTGTCGCCGCGCCGATCGCGGTTGCCGGGACCGGCCCGCGGGTGGTGGGCGCCGCGGACCCGCGACATCCGCGGCCCGCTCCGCCCGGCGACCGGAAAGCCGCTGACCAGGACGCGGCGGGCGGCTCCCGCGGACGCCGGCTGGTGTTTCGCCGCGCGGCGGGCCGCGGGGCCGAGGGCGAGATGACGGCAGACCCACCGGCCGCGGACCGGGCGCGCGGGGGCCGGGGCGGGTCGAACGGCGTTATGCCGGGCCGAGACGACCCGGCTGGCCGGAACGGGGCCGGACAGGACCCGCTCGACGCGCTGGCTGTGGCCGACAGCCCCGCCGCGGCCCGCAAAGTCGTCACCAGCCTCATCGCGGACGGTGTTGATCTCATCAAGGTGTGTCTCGGGGACGTTGCGGGCCCGGCGCGGCCTGGGCGGTCGCCACTGCGTTACGACGAGCTCGCGATCGTGCTGGAAGCCGCGCATACGGCCGGGCTACCGGTGATCGCGCACGCGCTGACCGTCGCAGCGGTGGAGCTGGCGCTGCGGGCGGGCGTGGATGAGCTCGCCCACGTCCCGCTGGAGCCGCTGCCGCCCGAGACCGTCGACCGGATCGCCGCCGCTGGCGTGCCGGTGGTGTCGACCCTGCAGTGTCACTCCGGGGCCGGCCCCGTGCCTGGGCGCAACGCGGCGCTGCTCCATCGCGCCGGTGTCTCCCTGATCTACGGTACCGATGCGGGCGGCGCGGGTAACCGTCCGCCCGGCGTCGATCCCCGGGAACTCGACCGGCTGGCCTATGCCGGGCTGGGCCGCCTCGGCGCGCTGCGCGCGGCGACCTCCGGCGCGGCGCGGGCAGCCGGGCTTGACGGCCAGCGGCCGTCGGGGCGTATCGAAGCGGGAGCGTACGCGGCCGTGGTCGGGCTCCCCGCGGACCCCCTGGTCGAGCCTGCGGCCTGGCGCCACCCGACAGTGGTGGTCAACGGCCAGCGGATGATCACGGCGTAATGTTCGCGAATGTGAAGCTTTCTGTCTTGATGCCGGTGTTCAATGAACAGGCCACACTCGCGTCCGCGGTCAAGCGGGTGCTTGATGTCAGCTACCCCTGCGAGGTCGAGCTCGTAGTGGTCAACGACGGCAGCACGGACGGGACCCGGGCGATTCTCGACGGCATCGATGATCAGCGAGTGGTTGTCGTCCACCAGGCCGTGAACCGTGGCAAGGGCGCGGCGGTCCGGGCCGCGAGCCAGCTCGCAACCGGTGACTACCTCGTCATCTGCGATGCGGATCTTGAGTATGCGCCCGAAGAGATCCCGGCGCTGCTCGAGCCGGTTGTCGCTGGCCAGGCCCAGGTTGTCTACGGTTCGAGGACGTTCAGCAGCAACACCGCGTACTCGTTCTGGTATGTGATGGGCAACAAGGCGGTTACGCTTGCCGCGAACATCCTGTTCGACAGTTACATTTCCGATCTGGAAACCTGTTTCAAGCTGATGCCGCTCAGCCTGTACCGCGAGCTGGACGTCGTCCGGGTCGGTTTCGGGATGGAGGCCGAGGTGACAGCCAAGCTGCTCGCCCGTGGTATCCGGCCGTTCGAGGTGCCGATCAGCTACAAGGCCCGCACCCGGGCGGACGGGAAGAAACTGACCTGGAAGGACGGGGTCGAGGCGTTGTGGATACTGGGCTCGCTGCGGGTCCGGACCCACGGTCAGGCCCGCCGGCCGGCGAAGGGCGAGTGCTGAACGTGGCCGGGACAGGCAGCGGGCATATCCCGCGCCCGCCCTCCGGCCACCCCCATGCGCGTGGGCTGCGACAATGGGCCGCGTGCTGAGCTACGCCGTGCGTGGGCTCACCCGCCGGCACGGCGTCGGTGAGCGTGCCGTCCTCGCCACGTGCGACCTCGACCTCGACATCGAGCGGGGCGAGGTGTTCGGCGTCCTCGGGCCGAACGGGGCCGGGAAGACCACGCTGGTGCGCCAGCTCATGGGGCTCATCCGGCCGGACGCAGGGTCGATCGAGATGCTCGGGTGGGACATCGTCGCCCGGCCGGACATCCCGCCCCGGCTGGCGGCCTATCTCGGTCAGGCTGACACGGCCCTCGCGGATCTCCCGGTGGGTGTCGCGGTGGAGACGACCGCCCGCCTGCGCGGGCTGGGCCGCGCCGCTTCCCGGGCGGCCCGGACAGCCGTCATGGACGAGCTCGGTCTGGCGCCGATCGCGAGCCGGCCGCTGCGGCACCTGTCCGGTGGCCAACGCAGGCTGGCCGCGGTTGCCTGCACGCTGGTCGGCGACCGCCAGGTGCTCGTCCTGGACGAACCGACGACCGGGCTGGACCCGACGGCCCGGCGGGCGGTGTGGTCGGCGCTGCAACGGCGCCGCGCCACCACGGGCGTCACCGTGCTGCTGGTCACGCACAACGTCCTGGAGGCGGAGACGGTCCTCGACCGTGTCGCCGTCCTCGACGCCGGCCGGGTGATCGCCTGTGACACTCCCGGGCGGCTCAAGGCGTCGGTGAGCGGGGACGTCCGGCTGGACCTGGTCTGGCGGTCCGAGCCGCCGCGCGATGACCCGACCATCGTGCGGCTCGCCCAGCACGCTGAGATCACCGGTCACCGGTGGAGCACGCGGATGACCGCGGCCGACGCGCGCGAGGCACTCGCGCGGCTCACGGCCGGTCCGGCCTTCGCCGCCCTCGACGACTTCACCCTGGCGACGCCGTCCCTTGAGGATGTCTACCTTGCCCTTGGTGGCGCGTCCCGCACCCTGGAGCGCACATGACCGCCGCCGCGTATAACGCGATATCCCAGTCCACCGGTGAGCCATCCCTGGCTCAGAGCGGTGCTGGTCAGAGCGGTGCCGGTCAGGACGGCGGCACGGTGGGTGCCGCCGTGACCGTGGCTGGCGCTGTGCTGCTGCCACCCAGCACCCGCTTCGGTCCGGCGCTGCGCGCTGTCTACGCCGGTCAGCTTGCACGCGGGCGGGTGGCCCGGGTGCCGCTGTTGTTCGTCGCGGCCTTCCAGTCCCTCGGGATCATGCTGTTGCTGCGGGGGGTCGTCGACACCGGAAACGAAACAACCAGCGAACAGGTGGTCGCGGGGTCAACCGTGCTGGTGGTGGCCTTCGTCGCGCTCAACCTGCTCGCGCAGCGCTTCGGGGCGCTGCGCGCGGCCGGGGCGCTCGACTACTACCTGACGTTGCCGATTCCCGGCAGCGCGGTGGTCCTCGGCACCGCCGCGTCCTATGCCTCGTTCGCGGTGCCGGGGACGGTCATCACGGCCGTGGTGGGCGCGCTGCTCTTTGACCTTCCGCTGTCGGGCCTGTGGCTGTTGCTACCGGTGGCCGCCTTGGCGGGCGCCTCGCTCGCCGGTATCGGGGCCGCGATCGGCCTGCTTGCCCCACGGCAGGAACTGGCCACCGTCGCCGGGCAGGTCGGCATGAGTGTCGTGCTGTTCGTGGGCATCATCCCGGCGGACCGGCTGCCCGCCGGAGCCAACGTGCTACGGGACCTGGTGCCCAGCACGTACGCGGTGGATGTGCTGGCCGCCGCGTTCCGCCCGTCCGTCGACTGGGCCGCGGCCGCCGCGGACCTGTTGGTGTGCGCGGTGGTCGCGGTCATCACGCTGACCGCGGCCAGCATGGCGCTGCGGCGTGCCGGCAATGCCCGGGGCTAGCGCGTGCCTGATGGATCGTCGGCCGCGCGGATCGATCACGCGGATCGATGCCCAGAAGGCGTCCTGCCACGCTGCCGTCAGTCCGGGCAGAGCCCCAAAGGCCGCGAATGTCACAAATATCATGGATGCCACAGATGTCAGCGATAAATGAATGGTGACAAAGCCGTTGCCGGACGCGCACGATGCAGGAACGCCGGGCTCACCCCAGGCTCCGCGGCCGCGCGCTCTCGGGGGGGTCGCCGCCGATTCGGATGACCCGTACGTGACCACTGACCGTGGCTACCGTTTCTGGGCGGTGGGACGGGCCGAGATCCTCACCGGTGTCGTGTGCGCGGTTGCCATGGCCGCCGCTGGGCTGTTGCTCGGACTGCTCTGGGCCGCGGCGGCTCCGCGTCTGGATGTCCGGGCCGCGATTGACGGAAGCGAGCTCGCTTTCGGCGCTCAGGCCGGGGCTGACGTGTACTTCGCCATGATCTGCGGGGTCGGTGGCCTGGCCGGGGGAGCGTTCGCGTTCTGGCGGGGCCGCAACGGAGGCTGGCCGGTTCCGGTGGGACTCGCGCTGGGCGGGATCGCCGGGTCCGTGCTGGCCAGCTGGATCGGCCACGGGCTGCGTTCCGCGCGGGTCATCGCGCAGCTTCCGCACGAGGCTGGTGATCTTGCCGTCCAGCTTGTCGACTTCCGGTTACGGTCGTCCGGTTTCCTGCTCGTCCTGCCCAGCGTGTCGTTGTTCACGCTCGCGATCCTGAGCTGGTTGTCGGTCTCGCTGAGGTCGCGTGGTGGAGCGGGCCGGCCGGCTGATCCGGCCGGCTGATCCGACGGGCTGAGAAGGACAGCCGCGGGCGGGGCCGCCCACTGTTCAGTTCGCGCTGGGGGTGATCCGGATGTGCTCGTCAGAGGCGATGGCGGTGAACCGTTCGAGGAGCCCGAGCTCACGGCGGAGGATTGTCCGCTCGGCCCGCAACCGGGCCGCGGCGTCGGGCGCGGCGAGCAGCGCCTGGCGTTCGGCTGTCTGGGTCACCATCGAGGCCGCGACCACATAGGACAACATCCGGGGATCATCGGGAAGATCGGGAAGTCGGATCTCGGCGGCCCGGGAGGTGGCGAGCCGGGCGGCGTAGTCGCGGAGCAGCTTCGCCACGACGGGGACCTGGGCGGCCGCCTCCTGGGCGTCACCGATGCCGTCGCTGAGGTACTCCACGTCACCCATGAGGTAGGGGCGGCTGGTCTGGTCCACCGCGAGCACCCGGAACCTTGCTCCGCCCGAGGTAACGATCGAAAAACGTCCGTCGGCATGTGGGTCGACCCGGCGGAGGTTCGCGGTGCAGCCAATCTCGTGGAAGACCGGTATGCGGTCCGTCCCGGTCTCCCGCCCGTGGCGGATGGCGACGACTCCGAAGCGGCGCGGTTCGCCCGCGGCAAGGTCCAGCAGGTCGGCGACGAGCACACGGTAGCGCTGCTCGAAGATCTCCAAGGGGAGCAGGAGACCAGGGAGCAGCACGGTTCCCAGCGGGAACAGGGCCAGTCGTTCGGTCATGGCGGGAACACCCGTTTCAGGTCGGGGCGGGTCCTGGGCGCTGGACGCGATCAGGCTCCGAGCTCATGATGGGCCAGTCGCCCGGTGAACGCTCGATGTCGTGTCGGCACGCTCGGCTGCCGTGCGGACGGTGACCGGGCGGGATCGTGCGTGCGTCGCTGAGGGCCGTTCGTGGTCCGCGCTGTCCGGCGCTGTCCGGCGCTGTCCGGGTGCGCTGACGGTGTATGGACAGCTGTGCGTTACTGTTATGCGACATATGGTTGCCCAGATGTGGGGTGTGGCGGGAGGCGTTTGCGTGGTCGAACCCACACCGGAGCTGCTGGTCGTCATCGCGTCGGCAGGGTCTGTGCCGTCGCGCGGGCCTGCTGGTCCCGAGGACGCCGGTGATGATCCAGGCGACCGGGACACGGAGCCGGCAGCGGCCGGGAGCGACCAGCGGCAGGTGATCGGCACGCTGCGCGGCTTGGCGCGGGTCACCGCGATCCTGCTACCGCGGCTTGCCCTGGTCGTGTCCCCGCCGGGGGGCGCCGACGCGCTGGCCCGCCTGCCCGGTGTCGTAGGCGTGTTCACCCACACCGTGCCGGCGGGCCTGCGCGAGACCCTGACCGCGACGGAGAACCTTTTCGTCGACGCCTGGCTCGCACGTCTGGCAGGCAAGCGGCGGCTGGGGGAGGGAATGCCCTGGGACGCCGCCGATCGGCTTTCCCCCGAGCGGCAGCGCCCGGACCCGCCGGATCGGTTTCGCCGCTCCGGCGGAAACCCGGGTGATCCCCCGGGACCCGGTCCACGGGCGGGCTGCCAGCCGGACTAGAAGATCCGGCTGGGGGGCAACCAGTCAAATGTCCCCGACGACGTACGCGCCATGGCATACAGCCGGTCGCCGACTCTCGCGACGACCTCCAGATGCCGGTCGAACGAACTTTGGATCATTGTCACCGTGTCGACGTGCCCGAGCTCGGTGGCGAACACCCGCGGCGCGCTCCACGGAAAGCCGGACGCGTCGTTGTCCCGCCACAGGTGGACCAGGCCGCCGGCGGCGGATGGCGCGACGACCTCGAAGTTGCCTATCCGGCCGAACTGGCTCTGGACGAGCACGGGATTACCGGCCGTGCCTTCGGCGAACACCACTGAGGTCCGCCACAGCCCGTCATCGGCGCGGTAGAGGTGCACGAGCCGGCCACCGACCGACGCGACGGCCTCCAGATTGCCGGCGCCCAGGCCGCCGGCGCCGAAGCTGCTCTGGATGAGGCTGACCGAATCGACCCGGCCGAGGTTCGCCGCCACGAGAACGGGCCGGCTCCACGGGTAACCGGCGACGTCGTTGTCACGGGAGAGGTACAGCAGGCCGACGTCTGGAGCCGGGACGAGCAGCTCGAACGTACCCAGCCGGCCGAACCGGCTGTGGATCAGCGACGGCATCCCCGCGGCGCCGTTCACCAGCTGGGTGGGCTCGTGCCAGCGCAGCGACGATCCGCTGTCGCGCCAGAGGAACACCAGCGAGGTACCGGTCCGGGCGATCACCTCCAGCGCGCCGGGGGCCGCGAGCCGGCTCTGGATCATGGTGAGCGCGTCGATCCGGCCGATTGCCTGCGCGATCTGGGTCGGCTCCCGCCAGGGCAGGCCCGGGGCGTCGTTGTCACGCCACAGGTGGGTCATGCCGGCGAACGCGGAAGGCACGACCAGCTCGAAGTTGCCGGCCTGGCCGAAGTCGCCCTGTACCAGGACCGGGTTGCCAGCCACCCCGCGGCCCCAGCCGATGTGGCTCGGGGTGTACCGGCACATCTCGAAGCTGTTGGAGCGCATCAGGCAGGTCATGCTGTCGGGCGCGCAACTGTCACAGTTGCCGTTGGGGGCCCCGAACCGTCCCCAGGCGCCACCGCAGCCGCAGCCGCTGGCGGCGTACTCGTCCGGGCAGCCGAAGATGTGCCCGGTCTCGTGGGCGAACACGCGGTCGAGGTTGTCCGGGCCCCAACCGTCGTTGTCGTAGGACAGGACGAGCCGAGGGCCGCCGACCGAGCTGTAGGCGAAGTCGGACAATGGGTACTTGGTGACGAACGCGCAGTAGGACCATCGCGTGCCATGGAACTCGCGTAGATCGTCGACGAACTCGTACACCCCGTCGAAGTTCGGCGTGTATCCGAGCTGGCCCATGGCGGAATCCCGCCAGAGCGCTTCCAGATCGGCGGCGGCGGGGTTCGCGGGCGTCGAGATCCGGACGATCCTGATGTCGTAGCTGAAGGTGAGGTCCGCGGCGGGATTGGTGGTTGCATACCAGGACAGCCCGTTCTGGACCTCCGCGACGACCTTGGTGCGTTCCGCGGCGGTGAACTGGAGATCGGCTGTCGGCCCCTCGACGATGACCAGACCGATGGCGATGCTGCCTTCCATGAAGCCGCTGGTGGGCATGGCGGGAGCGGCGTGCCCGACCGGTTCGCCCGTCTGGCCGCCGGCGGCGGTGGCGATGGGGGTGGCGGTGGCGG
>NZ_CAKJTL010000131.1 GCF_917627385.1 Protofrankia sp. CiT1 | reverse complement strand
GCCGGGGGGCTGCTGACGGCGTCCGGGGCACGTCTGGGCGAGCTTCGTGGCGGCGGGACATCGGTACAGGACCGGTCCATGTCCCAGGCTTCGTCGGCCCTGATCCGGTCCTGCTTGGCCCGCATGTAGTCGGCGCTGTTCCGCAGCTGGAAGGCTGCCAGGCCGAGGCGCTCGATCCGGTTCAGCTCAGCTGGGTCAATCACGGTGATGTGCGTCTCAGTGGTTGGGGTGGCACGCGCGTTCGGTCGCGGGGAGGAGGTCGCGCCGGCCGCGTTGACGATATTGAGCCGGCCGTAGCGGTGGAGTATCCGCGTGCCCTCCCGCGCGGCCGTGAGCGGTTCGGCCGGATCCGCTTCCCCGGCAGGCGCGCCGCTCGCCTGCGCATCCGTATGAATCATGACAATTTGTTCATTGGCTGGTAGGTCCCCCGCCATGGGTGATCTGTGTCCCTTCCGCTGGGCAGCTGTGCGGAGTTGTACCGGGTTGATCTAGAGTTGTGTTGCGTTTGAGAAAACCGCATACGCGAAAACCGCGTCGGCTCTGTGCCAGGGCGCGTTGGTGCCCCGGTACGCGCTGGTGCCCCGGTACGCGCTGGTGCTCCGGTGCCCGGTGGTACTCCGGTACACAGCGGTGCCCGTGGTATGCGGTAGGCCCAGGCGCATGGCACCAACCAGATGTACGTCAGCGGTCCAGATGTGCGTCAACGGCCGGGTGCGCGCTGGCGCCGAGGCAGGCCGGCGGCGTGCCTCAGTACTGACGGGCGGGTGGTGCCGTGACCGGTGATGTCCGCCGGTCCCAGCGCCACCGAGCACCGTGTGCACCCGGAAGAAGCGGGAGCGGATGCCGGCTCCCGCCGGGCGGGCCCGCCATGATCCAGTGGGCTCGCCTCCGTCGTTCGCGGGCCGGCCAGCGGGAGCCGGGCGGCCCGTACAGTCAGCCCAGGGGGCGTCGGGTGGGGCCCGAGGGCGGCGGCTCGCCCCGCAGCTGGGTATCCCCCCAGCCGATGCTTCCCTGGAGGCTCGGCTGAAGGTGCTGGTTCTGCTGGACCTGCGGGCCTGGTGGGCTTTGCTGGCCCCCGCGCGCCTGCGCCGCCATCGCCTCGGCCACGTTGTGCATGATGGCTTCGACTAGGCGCACCGCCTGGGTGGTGGGCAGGTTCAGTACCACCTCGGCGTCTCCGGCGATCTGGAACCGTACGGACACATCCACCATGTCGCAATCCCCATCTCCGGGTAGGTCTCCTGAGGCCCGCACAGGCGCGGAAGCGCCATAATCGCGCCTCCTGGCCGTGAGCATGCCTGGATCAGCATGTACGTGCGGTCCGGGTCCTTCCGCCGCACAGATCACGGTACGTCGCGGCGTTCCGTAGCCGTACGCGGCCTCGGTATGGACGCGCCGGAGCGGCCAGCCCGATCACGGTTGGGTAGTGTCCGGACGGTGACCGCACCATATTGCACTGTGGCCGACTGTATTGCCGAGTTCGAACGTTGTTATCCGTCATCCTGGGCACAGCCGTGGGATGTGGTGGGCCTCACCGTCGGCGACCCGGATATGCCGGTCCGGCATGTTCTGTTCGCCGTCGACCCAACGGTCGATGTCGCGCGGGAAGCCGTTGATCGTGGTGCGCAGCTCCTGGTCACCCATCATCCGCTGTTCCTCCGGGGCGTTCACGGCGTCGCGGAGACCGATGCGGGTGGCCGGGTCGTGGCAACGCTGATCCGTGGCGGTGCGGCGCTGTTCAGCGCGCATACGAACGCCGATGTGGCCTGTCCCGGCGTGAGTGACGCGCTCGCGCGGGCAATCGGGCTGTGCGACGTCGGGCCGCTGGCTGAGCCCGACGCGGCCGAGCCCGGCAACGGTGGGCTCGGCCGCGTCGGCAGCCTCGCCGAGCCCGAACCACTCGGTGCGTTCTGCGCCCGGGTGGCGGCTGGGCTGCCCGCCACGGCGGGTGGGGTGCGCACCACCGGTACGCCCGAACGCCTGGTGCGCCGGATCGCGGTCTGCGGTGGTTCCGGCGGTGAGCTGATCGGCGCCGCCGCGCGCGCCGGAGCCGATGCGCTGGTGACCGCCGACGGACGGCACCACCACGTCCTGGACGCTGTCAACGCCTACGGCGTCGCCATCGTGGACGTGGCGCACTGGGCGAGCGAATGGCCGTGGTTGCGGGACGCCTCCGCCCGCCTGAGCGCCGGCCTGGCCATCCGAGGCCGTACGGTGAACATGACGGTTTCCAGCCTGGTCACCGACCCATGGCGATGGCACGCGGCCTCATCGTGGCCACCTGAACGCCCGGCGTCGGGAACCGTGCCGGGTACCGCCTGAAATACCGTGCCGGGCAGCCCCCCGCGCAAGCACGGTGAGCCGCGGGAGCGGCGAGCCGCGCACGCACACAGTGAGCCTGGTAAGCACAGTGAGGAGCACATGAAGGCCGACCACGCGACCCAGCTTCGCCTGCTGGCGGTGCAGGCGATCGACTCCAGCCTTGACCGGCTCGCCGCGCGGCGGCGGAACCTGCCCGAACTCGCCGAGATCGACAAGCTGAGTTCGCGGCTCAGCGCGTCCCATGACGACCTGGTGCGGGTCTCGACGGAGCTGCGGGATCTGGGCCGTTCGCAGCAGAAGCTGGACGATGAGGTCGATCTTGTGCGGGCGCGGGCCGCCCGGGACCAGAAACGTCTCGACTCCGGGCAGATCACCAGTTCCCGGGAGCTGGAAAATCTGCAGACGGAGATCGCCTCACTCGCTCGCCGGCAGAACGCCCTCGAGGACGAGACACTGGGCCTGATGGAGGTCATCGAGGGACTCCAGACCCGCGCGGGGGTGATCCGGGCTGATCAGGAGAGTCTCGAGGCCGAGCTGGCGACAGTCAGCGGCAGCCGGGATACCGCGTTCGCGGAGATTGATAATGAGACGGCGGCGCGTCGCCGTGAACGCGATGCCATCGTCGCGACCCTCCCCGCGGATCTGCTGGCACTCTACGAGCGCCTGCGTGTCTCCTCCGCCGGTGTGGGTGCGGCGCGTCTCGTCCGACGCCGGTGTGAGGGATGTCACCTGGAGCTGTCCGGCGCTGATCTGCGTGACGTTGCGGCGGCGGCACCGGACGAGGTCGTGCGTTGCGAGGAGTGCCGGCGCATCCTTGTCCGGACCGCTGAATCGGGTCTGTGAGCACCGGCGATGGGAGCAGATCATGAATGACCGTCCGTCGCACCGGCTTGTCGTCGAAGCCGACGGCGGATCGCGGGGTAATCCGGGCCCAGCCGGTTACGGCGCGCTTGTCCGGGACGCCGACACCGGTGAGGTGCTGGCCGAGCGGGCCGGGTCGATCGGCCGGGCGACCAACAACGTCGCCGAGTACCAGGGGCTGATCGCGGGCTTGCGGGCGGCGGCTGACATCGATCCGAACGCCGCCGTCGAAGTCCGGATGGACTCGAAACTCGTCGTCGAGCAGATGAGCGGACGATGGAAGATCAAACATCCGGCCATGCGCCCGTTGGCGATGGAGGCCGCGGATGTCGCGCTCGGCTTCTCGCAGGTCCGCTACGGCTGGATTCCGCGAGAGCGCAACGGCCATGCCGATCGGCTGGCGAACGAGGCTATGGACGCCGCCGCCCAGGGACGCGCCTGGGAGCCAACGGAACCCCAGTCACCCGAGCCCACACCGCACCTGGCACCGACCACGAACCGGTTGTCCGGGTGGATGGCTCCGCCCGCGCCACCCACGACCACCGTGCTGTTGCGCCACGGCCAGACCCCGATGTCGGTGGAGAAACGCTTCAGCGGCACGGTGGACGTGGGGCTGACCGACATCGGCCACGCGCAGGCGGACGCCGCGGCGGGACGGCTGCGCGAGGTTGTGTTCGATGCGGTGTACTGCTCGCCGCTGAAACGGGCCCGGCAGACCGCGGATGCCCTCGGCCGGGACTACATCGTTGACGACAACCTGCGCGAGACCGACTTCGGCGCCTGGGAGGGCATGACCTTCGGCGAGGTCCGTCGGCGTTTTCCCGAGGAGCTGAACGCGTGGCTGGCTGATCCGGCGGTGCCGCCGTCCGGTGGGGAGAGCATTCTGGACACGGTCCGGCGGGTCACCGCAGCCCGGGACCGCATCCTCGCCGCACATCCGGGCGGGCGGATTCTCCTTGTCTCGCACGTGACACCCATCAAGGCGTTGACGCAGCTGGCGCTTGACGCCACGCCCGCGGTGCTCTACCGGTTGCACTTGGACCTGGTGTCGATGTCGACGATCGACTGGTACTCGGACGGTCCAGCGGTGCTGCGCGGCTTCAACGACGGCATCCACGCCGCCCACCTGGTGGAGGCAGGCCAGTAGCGGCAGGCCAGGAGGAGCGGCGAGGTGACGGTGGTGGGCGGCCGGACCGGCCGAGGAGGAGCGAGCCCGGTCAGTGTCTGCCGCGGCGGTACTGGTGCAGCTCCCTGCGCACCCTGACCTGGCTGATCAGCCCGATCAGCAGGCCGATGACGAGGCCAGCCGCGGCTGCCGCGGCGAGCGCGCCAGCCACCGACATGTTCGGGAACGATCCGAACAGCCAGATGTTGACCCGCGCGTTGTTCTTCAGGACGAACACGACCACGGCGATCGCGATCAACAGGACGACTATGGTGATCGCGTAGGTGGCGTAGCCGACTCCCTTGCGCGGTGCCGCCGCCGCGGCTGCGGGGCCGGCGGGAGGGACCGTCGCGGT
>NZ_CAKJTL010000130.1 GCF_917627385.1 Protofrankia sp. CiT1 | reverse complement strand
CACGCAGGTGGTCGGGCCGGCTGCCGCGCCGTCCGCCGGTGTCATCCGGCCGCTGTCGAGAGTGATGCGGCGGTGTGCGCGCATCGCCTCGGCGCGGCGGTGGGTCACGTGCACGACCGTGACTCCCTCTTCGCCGGGAAGCCGCGCCAGCAGCTCGGTGAGCTGCTGGCGGCCGTCGGCGTCCACCATGGCGGTGGACTCGTCGGACACGAGCAGCCGTGGCGCCCGCGCGAGCGCCGCGGCGACCGCCAGCCGCTGTAGCTGCCCGCCGGACAGCGTCGCGGTTTCGTGGTCGGCGAGTTGGGCGAGCCCGACCTTCGCCAGCAGAGCCTCGACGTCGACCGTCCGGCCACCCTCCGGCAGGCCCCACACGATGTCGTCGCGGACCCGCACACCCAGTACCTGCGACTCCGGCCGCTGGAAAATCATGGAAGTGCCGCCGGGCCGGCCGAGCGCGCAGTCACCGGGCCGTAGCACCTGTCCGTCGGTGGGACTCCAGCCACCGATGATCCGGGCGAGCGTGGACTTCCCGGACCCGTTGCTGCCCAGGATCGCCACGAACTCCGCTGGCCGGATGGTGAGCGACACATCGTGGACGGCGTCCCGCGCGGCCCCCGGGTAGCGGTACGTCACCGATTCGAGCCGCACGGGAAGAGGCCGCGGCTGCGTATCAGGCTGTGGCCGCGAGTGTGGCCCCGAGTGCGGCTGTGGGCATGGCTGTGGGCATGGCTGTGCGTGCGGTCGCGGATGGTGCGGACTGCCCGCCGTCCTGCGCCTGGGTATCCACCCCGGCGGGTTCGGCTGGTCGGTCCGGGCGGATGGTGCGCTGGCGGCGAGGTGGCGCAGCACCGGCCGGATGACCACTCCGGCGGCGAGCACGTTCACCGCCGTGTTCGCCAGCAGCGTGATCGGTAGCAGCGCCCACCAGTGCGTCGTGCCCCACCGGACAACCCAGTCCGCCGCCGCCAGCCCGGGGTTGTCCGGTGTTATCCCGAGCCGCGCGATGCTGCTCCGGGCGCCGTCCCAACTGTTGATGATCTCGGCGAGCAGCAGCCCGCGCAGCTGGGTGAGAACGCCGAACAGCGCGTCCATGACAAGCGCGACCGGCACCCACAGTGTGCCGACGGTCACCGCTGCCGTGCGCAGGAGACCCCACCGCCGACGGTGGGCCGTGCCGAGCACGGTGCCGTTCATCATGCAGGAGGTGATGGTGATCGCGAACCCGGTGCCGCCGAGGAGAACGGCCACCGCCATGGCCGTGAATATCGCCGTGCTGGCCGTGCGCAGCCGCCAGCGCGCGGCCAGCACCGCCGCCGGGACCGCCGCGGGGATCGTCAGCACCCAACCGAGCGGAAGGAAGCGCGCGACCAGGCAGATAGCGATCACCAGGTCGACGAGGACGGCCGCTTCGACGATTTCCGGCGCGCGCAGGTGACGCCCGGCCGAGAGCACACCGGGTGCCTCCGCCCGCCCGGCGAGACCGGTGAGACCGGTGAGGCTGGTGAGGCCGGCGGGTGCGGAGCCGGCGGAGGGCATGTCGGACGGCACGGTCGGCGTCAGTCCCCGGCCCTGCTCATGACCGGCCTGGTCGAGAAACCGGCCACCGCCGGCAACGCGCTGGCAGGTCCGGACCGAGGCTGTCTCGTGTTCGGTTCCCGTTTCCGCAGGGTCACTTACCACTCCCCGTCGCCGCCACATCGGACATCCAACTGTCGCATGGCGGCGGCGCGCTGTCCGAGTTGCCTCCGCCGATCACATCATGGCCACAGAAGATTATTTATGGCGGCGGGCCGGTCAGCCCAGCGGGCGGAAGGAAGCCGGCTGGATGGCGGGCGGCTCCGTGGTGTAAGCGGCGAGTGTGCGGGCCAGGTCGGTGGGGTCGATACCGATGGCATGCATGTTGCGGGCGAGGTCGCCCATGACGGACAGCGCGTGGTGCAACAGCACCTCGGCGATACCGGGAGGCTGGCAGATCGCCAGCCGGAACGCGTGCGCGGCGTCGCTGTCTCCGGTCAGCGCGGCCAGCGCGCCGACGCGGACCCGCTGGCTCAGTGATTCCCAGACGCCTTCGCAATGAGGTGCCTCGGCACTGCGCCACACTCCGCGGTAGGTCAACGACCGGATGACCGTGTGTGGCTGTTCACCGGTCCGTAGGTGCAGCGTTACCGCCCACATCGCCAACAGCCAGCTCAGCGAGCGCAGCAGCCGGGTGGAGTCGGCGGCGAGCCGGCCGGCCAGCGCTTCTTCCGCCGCACGCCGTGTGGATGCGTCCGCCCAGGCCTGGACTAGGCGTTCAGCCTCCACGATATCCGCGATGTCCAGCTCGGGCGTACATGGTCGAGCAACCGCGGCGGCCCGGTGGGACGCGGTGTCGACCAGTGCGAGCGCGCCGGCATCGTGCAGTGTCTGCCAGGCAAGTCCTGCTTGCGGCATGCCCGCTACGGTAATCGTCCGTTCGTCGTCTGAGTCCCGCTATAGCGCAGATCACTAGCCTCTTCCATCGCATTGCCCTGTTCGCTGGTTGCTCTTCCAGAGGGTGACGAGTGTTCGTGGACCGTTCCTTATGTCTTGTTTTGTGATTTTGTTGTTGTTCGTCGTAAACGAATGTTTGCTTTCTGTATGCGTTCGGCGTGCCTCGCGGCGGACGCGCGGATGGCGCAGGATGGGTGCCGTGACTCGGGGAACGTTGCGTGTCTACCTCGGTGCGGCACCTGGCGTGGGTAAGACCTACGCCGCGCTGGATGAGGCCCACCGGCGTCACGACCGGGGCACCGACGTGGTCGTCGGCTTCGTGGAGACCCACGGCCGGCCGAAGACGGCCGCGCTGCTGGAAGGCCTGGAGGTCGTCCCGCGAAAGGAGATCTCCTATCGGGGCGCGGTGTTCACCGAGATGGACCTCGGCGCGGTGCTCGCCCGCAAGCCCGCGGTCGCCGTCGTCGACGAGCTCGCCCACACGAACGTCCCCGGCAGCCGCAACACCAAGCGCTGGCAGGACGTCCGCGAGCTCCTTGACGCCGGTGTCGACGTCATCTCCAATGTCAACGTCCAGCACCTGGAGTCACTCAACGACGTGGTCGAGAGGATCACGGGGGTGCCGCAGCGGGAGACCGTGCCCGATGACGTCGTCCGTGAGGCCGACCAGGTCGAGGTGGTCGACATGGCTCCGGAGGCGCTTCGCCGGCGGATGGCGCACGGCAACATCTACGCTCCGGAGAAGGTCGACGCGGCGCTGTCGAACTATTTCCGGATCGGCAACCTGACCGCGTTACGTGAGATTGCACTGCTGTGGGTAGCCGACAAGGTGGACGAGCAGCTCGACCGGTACCGCGCGGAGCACGGCATCGCCGGTACCTGGGAAACCCGTGAACGGGTGGTGGTCGCGCTCACCGGTGGCCCCGAGGGGGACACCCTGATCCGCCGGGCCGTCCGGATCGCTGACCGCAGCAAGGGCTCCGACCTGCTTGCCGTGCACGTCGCCCGGTCCGACGGTCTCACCGGCGCGAACCCACAGGCCCTCACGCGACAGCGGGCGCTGGTGGAAAGCCTTGGCGGCAGTTATCACCACGTCATCGGCGAGAACGTCCCGACCGCGCTGCTCGACTTCGCCCGCGCGGAGAACGCGACGCAGCTGGTGCTCGGCGCCAGCCGGCGTGGCTGGCTCGCGCAGATGTTCAGTCCGGGCATCGGCGTCACCACGACCAAGCTGTCCGGATCGATCGACGTCCACATGGTCACCCACGAGGAGATCGGTCGAGGCTGGCGGTTGCCGCGGTTCGCGCACGGCCTGACGCCGCGCCGCCGGTTGATCGCGGCCGCGCTGGTGGCCGGCCTGCTCCCGCTGCTCACTGTCGTACTGGCGAACTCCCGTGGTTCGCTCAACCTCACCACCGACGCTCTCACCTATCTGCTCGCCGTGGTGGTCGTCGCGCTGGTCGGTGGGTTCTGGCCGGCGCTGCTCGCCGCGGTCGCGAGCTCGCTGATGCTGAACTACTACTTCACCCCGCCGCTGCGCCACTGGACGATCGCGGAACGCAACAATGCCTTTGCGCTCGTCGCCTTCATCCTTGTGGGAATCATGGTCAGCCGGGTTGTCGATCTTGCCGCGCGCCGGTACGCCCAGGCGGCGCGGGCCTCAGCCGAGGCCGCGACGCTGTCCGTGCTCGCCGGCAGCGTCCTGCGCGGCGAGGACGCGCTGCCGGCCCTGCTCTCGCGGGCGCGCGAGACGTTCGGCATGATGGCCGCCACCCTGCTGGAACGATCCGAGCAGCGCTCCGGCGCGGGCCGTGACGGCGGGAGCGTGCGCGGATGGCGGGTCGTGCACAGCATCGGGACCGACCCGTGCACCCGGCCCGAGGACGGTGACGTGGACGTCCCCATTGGGGACAACCTCGCGCTGGTGCTGCGTGGACGTCCGCTGCCCGCCGCGGACCGCCGGATACTCGCCGCATTCGCGGCCCAGGCCGCGCTCGCGCTCGAACAGCGCCGCCTCACCGAAGCCGCGGCCGAGGCCGGCCCTCTGGCTGAAACCGACCGGATACGCACGGCGCTGCTCGCCGCGGTCAGCCATGATCTGCGCACACCGCTGGCCTCGGCCAAGGCCGCCATCACCGGGCTGCGCGGCGGGGACGTCGCCTGGACCCGGGACGAACAGGCGGAACTGCTCGCGACCGCCGACGAGTCCATGGACAAGCTCACCCGGCTCGTCGACAACCTGCTCGACATGAGCCGGTTGCAGGCCGGCGCGCTCAGTGTCTTCCCCCGGCCGGTCGGTGTCGACGGCGTCATCCCGCACGCTCTCGACGAACTCGGCCCGCCCGCCCGGAACGTGGAGATCCAGATGCCCGAGGACCTGCCCGACATCCACGCGGACCCCGCCCTCGTCGAGCGTGTGCTGGTCAACCTCGTCTCGAACGCGCTCCGGTACTCCCCCACGGGGACCCGTCCAGTCATCACCGCGAGCGCTCTCGACGATCGGGTCGAGATCCGCGTTATCGACCGCGGGCCAGGCATCCCGGCGGAGAACCGCGACCGGGTCTTCCAGCCTTTCCAGCGTCTCGGCGACCGGGACAACACCACCGGTGTCGGTTTGGGCCTGGCATTGTCCCGCGGTCTGGCCGAGGCCATGGGAGGTTCGCTGAGTACCGACGACACCCCCGGCGGCGGGCTCACGATGGTGCTGTCCCTGCCGGCCGCGTGGTCCGTCCGGCAGCCGGTCCCTGCCCGCGCCGCCGACGACTGAACGGCCCAGCCTTTGGTCGTGAGCCGGCCCGTCCTGCCGGCCGGCAGCGCGGAGAACGAAGAAACGCGAAACGCTGGAAACGCGCATGCGCAGAGAACACGATGGAAAAGAAGGGCGCGTCAGGGCCGCTGCCGCATCAGTCCCTCCTGCGCGACGGAAACGACAAGCCGGCCGTCGGCGGTGTATATCTCCCCGCGGGTGAAGCCGCGTTCCCCGTACGCCGACGGGCTGTCCTGAATGTAGAGCAGCCATTCGTCCGCGCGGAACGGGCGGTGGAACCACATCGCGTGGTCCAGGCTCGCCAGCGAGATCCGCGGCCCTTCCGGTGTCCGGTGCGGGAGCACAGTCGTCGTGATCAGATGGAGGTCGGAGGCGTACGTGACCGCGCATGCGTGGTAGAGCGGGTCGTCGGGCAGCGGCCCGCGGGCGCGGAACCATCGCCGTTGGTGGGGCGCATGCGGATCCCCGAGATGGGAGACGACCGGCGGCTGGACGGAGCCGTCCGGCGCGCTGCTCGCGATGGGCAGGACGTCCAGGTAGCGCCGGAAGAACGGCTCGACCCCCCGGCCGTCGGAGAACACATCGTCGGATGGTGCGGCTGGGCCACCGGGCGGCGGCAGCGGCGGCATCACCGGCATCGCCGCCTGGTGTTCGAGACCCTCCGCCGTGTGGTGGAACGACGCGGACATGTTGAAGATGGCCTTGCCGTGCTGGATGGCGACCACACGCCGGGTCGTGAAGGAACGCCCGTCACGAATCGGGTCGACCTCATAGATGATCGGCGCCGCGGGATCACCCGGTAGCAGGAAGTAGGCGTGCAGCGAATGCACCGGGCGATCAGCGGCAACGGTCTGACCAGCGGCGATCAGTGCCTGTGCCGCGACATGGCCGCCGAACACCCTGGTCGGTGCGGTGTGCCAGGACCAGCCGCGGAAGATGTTGGTTTCAATGCGGTCGAGGTTGAGGACCTCGGCCAGCGAGTCGGTCTCGGCGCGGGTCACCTGATCGACATTACCTACCCGGCGCCGGGACCCCTCCCAACAGGTCGATGACTGTGGCCTGGTCGTGCCCGGCGAAGGGGTCCGCCGCCAGCAGATGGCGACGCCACAGGTCCTCGGCCGCGCTCGCTTCGCCCGCTTCTATCAGCGTCACCAGCTGGTGGTGCGGGTGGTGACGCTCGCCGTCGGTGGCTGGCTCCGCCGGTCCGCTGCCGGGGACCAGGCCGCTGCCATCCACCAGGTTGACGATATGGCGCAGCATGCCGGCGAGGACGATCAGGGTCTGGTTGCCGGCGAGCTCCACCAGCAGGCGGCGGAAGTCCGCGCTCGCGGCCTGTAGCTGACCGGGGCTGTTGCCGGCGGCCTCGACCGAGGCGAGGGCCGCCCGCAGCGCTACAAGATCGTCATCGGTGTGGTGTTCGGCGACCTGGCGGGCACAGGGTGGCTCAATGAGGGCTCTGGCCTGGTGGATGTCGGCGAGGGTCGTGCCGCGGTGCTCCAGGACCAGCGCCGCGTAGCGGGCGGCCACGTCGCCATTGGGCGTGTGGACGCGGGCCCCGCCATGCGCCCCGCGCCGTACGCTGATCAGCGCTTCGGACTCCAAGACCCGGAACGCCTCGCGCAGCGTGGGACGGGAGACGCCGAACTGTTCCATCAGCACGGCTTCCGGGGGAAGCGCATCGCCCTCGACCAGCTCGTTGCGCACTATCTGGCGCCGCAGATGCGCGGCGACCAGCTCGGCGGTCTTGGGCACGCGTACCTGTCTGCCGATGCGGCTCTCGCTGATCATCGCCGCGCCCGGGCCGGCGGCGTCCGCCGGCTTCGCGGACGCGGAGATGGCGACCGGTCCGGCCGTTGCGATGTCGGTCGCGTTCAGTAACGCCATGATGATCGGCCCTCCAGACACATCCAGCTGTGGGCGGACGGGGCATATTCCCGTGGTCGCACGTCAGCACCCTTCGTTTGAAGATCGTACTCTTGGCGTTGGCGATGTCACCAGAAGTGCTGGCGAGGTTGCATTGTGACATTACAAGTCACTGAAGTGCACGAGGGGTGGCAGGATGACCGCGAAGTGGCGGAGTTTGGTGGCTGATTATTATCGATAAGTGCCGATAGTTACCGCGATGTCAGCGCGCCTCGGGCTGGCCGGGCGGCCGTCCGCGGCCTCGCCAGGCCACCCCGGCGCTCGGCGCGCCCGCTGGCATGTCCGCGGCAATGCCGGAAAACGTGCCCGTTCTCAACGGCCGGGCGCTCTTATGGCGTGCTTCTGTAGCCAAATGGCCGTAGCGTCGTCATCCATGAGCGACGACCGAATCGCGGCTGTCGGCGTCGAGGAGGAGTTTCACATCCTCGATCTCGCGTCCCGCCAGCTCGTACCGCGGGCCAGCGCGATCCTTGACCGCCTTCCGGCCGATCGCTTTGCCGCGGAGCTGTTGAAGTCCGTGGTCGAAACCAACAGCCGTCCCTGTACCGATCTTGCTGACCTGCGGGCCGACCTGCTGGACCTGCGGCGTGAGCTCGCCTCGGTCGCCGAGCCGCTCGGCCTCGGTCCCGCGGCCGCGGGAACTGTCCCGCTGGTCGATCCGGGCGTGCTGGAGATCAGTCGCGACCCGCGTTATGAACAGATGCTCGCCGATTATCAGCTGCTGGCCAGGGAACAGCTGATCTGTGGCGCTCAGGTGCATGTGGACGTCGCGGACCGTGATCTCGCCATGGCGGTGGTCGCCTGGATCGCGCCGTGGCTGCCGATGCTGCTGGCGCTGTCGGCAAGCTCCCCCTACTGGAAGGGCGTTGACAGCGGGTATGCGAGCGTACGCACCCTGGTCTGGCAGCGGTGGCCGACCGCTGGCGTCGCCGGTTCGTTCAGCACCGCGGCCGAATACGATCAGCTGGTCGCCGATTTGATCAAATCGGGGGTGATCAGCGATTCGGGCATGGTCTACTTCGACGTCCGCCCATCCGCCCACCTGCCCACGGTCGAACTGCGCATCTGCGACGCATGCCCGGACGTCGACAACGTCATTCTCATCGCGGGCCTGTTCCGCGCGCTCGTCCGCCGGGCGATCCTGGCGATCGGGATCGGTGTGCCGGCACCGCCGCCGCGTACCGAGCTGCTGCGGGCGGCCACCTGGCGGGCGGCGCGATCCGGGATCGAGGGCGACCTGGTCGATGTGGCCGGGGCGGCTCCGGTACCGGCATATGATCTTTTGTGGCGGCTCATCCACGAGGTGCGGAACGAGCTTGAGCATGCCGGTGACTGGGAGCTGGTGACCGATCTCGCCCAGCAGGTGATCGGGCGTGGCAGTGCCGCGGCCCGGCAGCGGCGGGCCTTCGCCCGGCGCGGGCGGCTCAG
This sequence comes from Protofrankia sp. CiT1, assembly GCF_917627385.1. GTDB lineage: Bacteria > Actinomycetota > Actinomycetes > Frankiales > Frankiaceae > Protofrankia. Next base: position 16,448 of record NZ_CAKJTL010000130.1, on the reverse strand, counting down.
CGACGTTGTAGATCTTGTCCTGGCTGAGACGCGCGACGCGCCGCTCGCGGTGCCGGGGCAGGTGCCGGGCCGTGCCCCCGGTACGGCGGTACAGCCCGGCACCGCGGGTCAGGCCAGCCTGCTCAGCGGGTACCACCCCGACGGTTACGACGAGGTGGTCGACACCGGCGGCGCGGTCCGCGCTCCGTACCGGGCCGTGATGCGGACCCTGGAGCGCCTCGGGCCGGCGATGCTGGCCGAGCTTGTTGAGGCCCGTGGCGTCGAGCAGGTCCTGCGCGGGGTGGTGTTCCGGGTGGCCGGAGATGACGCGGCGCGACCATTCCCTTTCGACCTGGTGCCACGCATCGTCGACGAAGCGGACTGGTCGCGGCTGCGGGCCGGCCTGGCGCAGCGTGTCAGGGCGCTTGAGGCCTTCCTGCACGATGCCTATGGCGAGCAGGCCGCGGTAGGCGACGGTGTGCTCCCGGCCTGGGCGGTACACAACGCGCCCGGTATGCGGGCCGCTGGCTTCGCCGTGCCCGCGAACGCTATCCGGGCCACCGTCACCGGCATCGACCTGGTCCGTGATGCCAACGGGAACTGGTTCGTCCTGGAGGACAACCTGCGGGTGCCCTCCGGTGTCGCCTACGCCATCGAAGGCCGGCGGCTGACCGGTTCCATACTGCCCGATCTGATCCCGCCAGGCGGGATTGCCGGGCTCGACGGTGTGCCCGCGCTGCTGCACGAGGCGCTTGTCGCGGCGGCCCCCATCCGGGCGGCGGGGGAGCCGGCGATCGCGGTGCTCACCGACGGGTCGGACAACTCGGCCCACTTCGAGCACGCCCTGTTGGCGGAGGAGATGGGGGTCGCGCTTGTCGAACCGGCCGACCTCACCGTCGGGGACGGCGCCTCGGGCACGGTGGTCCACCGCCTCGACCGGGGCCGCCGACGCCGCGTCGACGTGCTGTACCGGCGCTTCGACGAGGACGAACTCGCCACGGCCGTGGCCGCCGATGGCCTGCCGCTCGGCCCAGCGCTGATCGCGGCGGTGCGCGCGGGGACGCTCAGCCTCGCGAACGCGCCGGGTAACGGAGTTGCCGATGACAAGGTGCTCTACGCCTACGTACCGCGCCTGATCAAATACTACCTGGGTGAGCAGCCCGTACTCGACGACGTCACGACCTACGTCTGCGGTGATCCCGAGCAGTGTGCGTACGTGCTCGATCATCTCGACGAGTTGGTGATCAAGCCGGCTGAGGGCTACGGCGGGGACGGCGTGCTGATCGGTCCGCGGGCGGACACCGCTGAGCTCGCGGCCGCCCGCCAGCGGATCATCGCTGATCCGCGCCGCTGGATCGGCCAGGAGCTGGTGCGGCTGTCGACCCATCCGACCTGGCATGATGGCCGTCTCCAGCCATGCTCGGTCGACCTGCGGGCTTTTGTCTACCTCGGAGCGGAAGCGGTGGTCGTGCCGGCCGCGCTGACCAGGGTCGCTCCGGTTGGCAGCCTGATCGTCAACTCGTCCCGCGGCGGCGGCTCCAAGGACACCTGGCTGCCACATTAGGGCACCGCGGCAGCTCCTTACTGTTCGTAATGGTGACGTCATCTTCTGGAAACGACGGGCGCCGATGGTGGTAGCCACGCCGTCGAGCGGCCTGGGATCTGGGGCCTGGGGCCTGGGCCGCCGGTGGCACGGCAGGCGGATGATCGCGCCACCGTTGGCCCACCGCGGAACCGATGAAACGACCGACAGGAGCGAGCATGTGCGGTCTGAGCGGGGAACTGCGGTTCGACGGTGCCGCGGCCGATGTGGACGCGGTGGCGAGGATGGCTGACCGGATGCGGCCGCGCGGCCCGGACGCCAGCGGCGTGTGGGCGTCCGGGCCGGTCGCGTTCGGCCATCGCCGCCTGAAGATCATTGATCTGTCGGAGCGTGGTTCGCAGCCGATGATCGATAGCGAGCTCGGCCTCACGACCGTCTTCAACGGCTGTATCTACAACTACCGCGAACTTCGCGGCGAGCTTGCCGCCCAGGGCTATCGTTTCTTCTCGGCCTCCGACACCGAGGTGATCGGTAAGGCCTATCACCGCTGGGGTGTCCGGTGCGTGGACCACTTCGTCGGGATGTTCGCCTTTGCCATCCACGAGCGCGACACCGGGCGGCTCGTCCTCGGCCGTGACCGGCTGGGGATCAAGCCGCTCTACGTGACGGCGGACACCACCCGCGTCCGCTTCGCCTCGACGTTGCCCGCGCTGCTCGCGAGCGGCGGGATCAGCGGCGATATCGATCTGGTCGCGTTGCACCACTACCTGTCCTTCCACTCGGTCGTGCCGGCGCCGCGCACGATCCTCGCCGCCGTGCGCAAGCTGCCGGCGGCCACCGTGAGGATCATCGATGCGGACGGCTCGAGCGTCGACGAGCTGTACTGGCATCCGAGTTTCGCCCGTGACCCGGCGTACGAGGGCTGGTCGGCGGCGGACTGGCGGGACGCGATCGGTGAGCGGCTGCGCACCGCGGTGCGCCGGCGGATGGTCGCCGACGTCGGGGTCGGGGTGCTGCTGTCCGGGGGGCTTGACTCCAGTCTGATCGTGGCGCTGCTCGCGGAGGCCGGGCAGGAGAACCTCGCGACGTTCAGCGTCGGATTCGAGGCGGCCGGCGGCGAGTCCGGGGACGAGTTCAGCTACTCCGACGTCATCGCGAGCCACTTCGGTACCGATCATCACCAGATCCGGGTCGCTGGTAACCGGCTGCTGCCCGCGATCGAGTCGACGGTCGAGGCGATGAGCGAGCCGATGGTCAGCCATGACTGCGTCGCCTTCCAGCTGCTGTCGCAGGAGGTCTCCCGCCATCTGAAGGTCGTCCAGTCCGGGCAGGGCGCGGACGAGGTGTTTGCCGGCTACTCCTGGTACCCGCCGCTGGCTGGCGTCGAACGCGGCGAGGCGGTCGAGGACTATCTGCGGGTGTTCGCGGACCGGCCGCACGGCGCGCTCGAGGCCATGGTCGAGCCGGACTACCTCCTTGACACCGATGTCAGCCGGGCATTTGTCGCCACCCACTTCGCCGAGCCCGGCGCGTCGACCGCTGTGGACGCGGCACTGCGCATCGACTCGACGGTCATGCTGGTGGAAGATCCGGTCAAGCGGGTCGACAACATGACCATGGCCGCCGGTCTGGAGGCGCGTACCCCGTTCCTCGACCATGAGCTCGTCGAGCTCGCGGCGGCCTGCCCGCCCAAGCTGAAACTCGCCGCGGGCGGCAAAGGAGTGCTCAAGGCGGTCGGCCGGCCGATCATGCCGGTTGAGGTCATCGACCGGCCCAAGGGCTACTTCCCGGTCCCGGCGATCCGGCACCTGTCCGGTTCCTATCTGGACCTGGTCCGGGAATCGCTCAGCGACCCGGTCGCCAAGGCCCGCGGCCTGTTCCGCGCCGAGTGGGTCGAGGCCATGCTGGCCGCGCCGAACGACAACCGGACCACTCTCGGCGCGAACGCGCTCTGGCAGGCCGCGCTGTTGGAGATGTGGCTGCAGACCCAGGGGGTGGCATGATGACGGACTGGTTCCCGGCCGAGCCACGGCCGTTCGACGTAGCCGGCACCGGCGCCAGCGCCAGTCCCGGCCCCGGTGATCTTGTGGATGACTGGGTGGCGGCGGCGAGCTGTTCGTCGCCGAGCCTGGGGCCCGCGGGCATGATCGCCTATGTCAGCGACCGGGACGGCACCCCGCGGCTATGGTTGCGCGACGCGACCGGCAGGCAGCAGCCGCTGGACACCGGCGCCGGACATGTCCGGTCGGTGCTCTGGTCACCGGATGGCGGGTGGATCGCTGTCGTGGTGGCGCCCGGCGGCGGCGAGCACACCGAGGTCCGGGTCGTCCGTCCCGATGGCAGTGGGCTGCGTCGCCTCGCTGGCGGCTGGCATCCCGCCGTAAGCCCCCATGCGTCCACCGGCTCGGAGGCCGGTGCGGCGAGCGCCGCCGGGCTCGGCCGGTGGACACCGGACGGCACCGCGCTCGCGATCTGCGAGTCCGTCCGGTCGGGCATGACCCACGCCCTGCTTGTCGACCCCGTAACGGGGCGGCGCGAGCACCTGGCCGCGGGCCAGGCGCTCGCCATCTGCGACATCGACGGCGACACCGCGACCGGGTACCGGCTGCTGCTCCGGGACGGCCCGCGAGGGGTCCGCCGGCTCATCCTCGTCGACTGCGTCACCGGGCGCTGCCACCCGCTGTTGGACGGAGCCGGCACGGTCGGGCTCGGCCGGTTCGGCCCGGCGGGCGTGGCCGCGGGCGCCGGGAAGCTCGTCTACCTGCTCTCCGATGCCGGTCGCGAACGTGCCGCGCTGCTGGCGGTAACCCTCGCGGACGACGGGACCCAACGGGCCACCGAGGTCGTGGCAGCCCGCGATGACGCCGACCTGGAACGGTTCGCGCTGCTTCCCGATGGTGTGCCCAACGCCGCCGCGCCCGGCGTGTGCAGGGGACGGCCGGTCGCGGTGCTGGCGTGGAACGTGGACGGGCGGACCGTCCTCGACCTGGTCGATCTGGGCTCGGGCAGCCGGCTGGGCCTCCCGCCTCTGCCGAGGGACGTCGCGGGCAGCCTGCTCGTCCGTGACGGGGGCCGTGGTCTGCTGCTGGCCCTGGTCGGTTCGACCGTCCCTGGCGAGTTGTGGACCTACGATTTCGGGGCGGACGCGACCGGTTACCGATGTATGGTCTCTGACGCCCCCACCGCCTTCCCCGCGCCCGCGCTCGCCTCCGTCGCCGATCTGGACGGCAACGCGGACCCCACCGCCGGGGCGGCTGCCGAGGCGGTGCTGCCTCCCCCGGCCCGTTCCCGGACCAGGCTGGTCCGCCCGGTACCGCACCGGTTGCGCGCGCACGACGGGCTGGAGCTGTCTGGCTGGCTGTACCGCCCGCAGGGCGAGCTCGGCCCCTATCCCACCCTGCTGTTCTTCCACGGTGGGCCCGAGGCGCAGGAACGTCCCACCTTCACCCCGCTGTTCCAGGCACTGGTCACCCGCGGGATCGCCGTGTTCGCCCCGAATGTGCGCGGGTCGGCGGGCTACGGCCGTTCCTTCGCGGGCGCCGACGACCACGGCCGTCGCTTCGACGGGATCGCCGACGTCGCTTCCTGCGTGAAATATCTGGTCGAGGCGGGTATTGCCGACAGTGGGCGGGTCGGCGTCGCGGGCCGTTCCTACGGGGGATACCTGACGCTCGCCGCGCTGGTCACCTACCCGGAGCTGTTCCGCGTGGGGGTCGACATCTGCGGGATGGTGGATTTCGCCACGTTCTTCGCGCACACCGAACCGTGGATCGCCGGCCCCGCGGTGACCAAGTACGGCGACCCCGTGCGTGATGCCGTGCTGCTGTGGGAGCTTTCCCCGCTGCGCCGGATGGATCGCCTGGCCGCGCCGCTGCTGGTCGTGCACGGCGCTAACGACACCAACGTCCCGGTGATCGAAGCCGAGCAGACCGTCGCCGCGGCGACGGCGCGGGGGGTGGACTGCCGGTTCCTGCTCTTCGAGGGCGAGGGACACGAAATCATGGGTCTTGGCAACCGCACGGTGTTTGTCCGGGAGGCCGTTGAATGGGTGAGCCGTCACCTGCTGGCACCCGGTCAGACCCGGACCCAGACCCAGACCCAGACCCAGACACAGGAACAGACACAGGAACAGACACAGACGCGAGGCGGCGAGCCGTCGGTTCCCCGGCAGCTTCATGGCTCGCGGTCACCGGATCCGCAGCTGCCGGCTCCGGCTCAGACGGTGACTCCGATGGGGATGGAGACGCCCAGACCGCCACGCGTGTCCGCACCGTAGCGTGCCTTCTCCGTGGCGAGGTCAAGCGGCCGGATGCTGGTCTTAGCCGTGACCGCTGCCCCGTCGAGCAGGTGCGCGGGGACCAGCCAGACGACCTCGAACTCCAGACCGTCCGGATCGTGTGCGTACAGGCTCTTGGTCGTGCCGTGGTCGGACGCGCCGACCAGCGCACCGGCCTCGGCGAGCCGGTGCGCGGTCGCCTCGAGCTCGGCGAGGGTGCCGATCTCCCACGCGATGTGGTACATGCCCACGGTCGAACGCCCTGCCTGCGACGCGCCGGCGGCCGCGCCGATCTGGAACACGCCGATGTCGTGGTCGTTGGTGGAGTCCGGCGCACGCAGGAACGCGGCCTTCCCGGGCAGCACTAGCAGGCTCTCGAAATCGAGGACATCGGTGTAAAAGGCAGCCGTGCGCGCGACATCGCGCACATAGAGGACGACGTGGTTGAGACGGTGGATACCCATGATCTTCTCCTGGTGCCCCTCGGCGCTGGCCGGTGCGGTGCTGTTGAGCCTTCAACTATCTCCACGTTACTCCGTGCCGCCCGCGCGCAGATCAAACAGGCGTTCGCCAGCCGCGCACCTGAGCAACCAGGACGGAAGCGGCCTCGGCGTCGCGGTTCTCCCCGACGCGGACGCGGGCGGCGAGGCCGAACCCGGAACAGCTCGCACTCGCCAACGCCCCGGGAACGTCTCAAAGATCGAGGAAGTAGCGCAGGACCTTGCGAACGGCCGCGAGGTCCTCGGCGCTCGTGGTCCCGAGCCGCCGCACCAGCCTGGAGGTGTCGATGGCCCGGGTGTCCTCCGGGCGCGCGAAGCTCGGCCTGCTCAGCCCGGTTGCCGGCCCGGCGAGGCGGGGCTGGGTCACCAGATGGCGGTCGGTCCCGGTGAGCGGGACGACGATGGCCATGCCGATAGGGAGGCTGTGCAACCCGTCGGCCGAGACGACCACGACCGGGCGCCGTCCGCCCTGTTCATGGCCGACCACGGGGTCGAGAGTGGCGAGCCAGATCTCTCCGGTGCGGACCGCCGTCACTCCCACCATCCGGGTGCGTCGTGCAGCGCGAGCGCGTCGGAGTCGGTGCCGCGTTGCCAGGCGCCCGACTCGGCCCGGTCGCGCTCCCACTCCGCCGGGTCGGCGGCGCGGAGCTCGTCGAGCTGCACGCGGGCACGCGCGAAGAAGGCCTCACGTTCGAGCCGGTCCGCGACCTCGGCGAGCATGCGGCCCATCGTGGTCCCGCGGTCGCTGGCGAGGGAGGCCAGCCGGTCCCGGACGGCCGTATCAACCTTGATTGTTGTCATGGCCATACCATCTAGTCTACCGATCGGTAGACGGTTCAGTCGCCCCGGACAGGAACATTCGCCGTGCTGTGCACGGCTTCCCGTGAGCCGCGATGTCCACCCGGGGTGCGGGGGCCAGGGCGTGCCCGTGGAGGGCCATCCGGTTATGGGAGGCGCCAGTCGACGGGCTGAGCTCCCTGGCGGAGCAGGAGGTCGTTGGCCCGGCTGAACGGCCGGGATCCGAAGAAGCCGCGGTCGGCGGAGCGAGGTGAGGGGTGGGCGGACTCGATCGTGGGGACGCCGTCGAGGAAGGGTTTCAGGCTACGCGCGTCCGCGCCCCACAGGATCGCGACGAGGGGCTTGCCTCGGCCGGCCAGTGCCCGGATCGCCTGCTCGGTGACCTCCTCCCAGCCCTTGCCCCGGTGCGAGCCGGGCTGCCGCGGTGCCGTTGTCAGGGCTCTGTTCAGCAGTAGTACGCCTTGCTGTGTCCATGGCGTCAGGTCGCCGTTCGTGGGCCTGGGCACGTCGACGTCCGCGCACAGCTCCTGGAAGATGTTCTCCAGGCTGCCGGGGAGCCTGCGCACGTCGGGCGCGACCGCGAAGCTGTACCCGATGGCCATCCCCGGGGCCGGGTAGGGATCCTGCCCGACGATCAGTACCCGCACCTCGTCGAAGGGCTGTTGGAAGGCCCGTAGGACGTTTGGGCCGGCGGGAAGGTAGGTGCGTCCCGCCGCGATCTCCGCGCGCAGGAAGTCCCCCATGGCTGTGATCCGCTCGGCCACCGGCTCCAGGGCCCGTGCCCAGCCTGGCTCGACGAGTTCCCGCAACGGTTGCGCTGGCATGGCCGATCACCCTACCGGGCGGCGCCGACACCCCGAGCCGACGAGTGGTCCTGGCCCGCTCCCGGTAGAAGGATGCGCGCGGGGTCCGGCTACTGGCCACAGCGGGACGCGTGGGGCAGTGTGGTCGGTGTGGGACGGGTGACGGCACGCAGACGGGTCGTGCGGATCTCAGCTGACGGTGAGCGAGGGACGCGGGCCGACAGCCTGGCCGGTGAGGAGCCGCTGGAGCTGCGGGTGGGCGGTAGGCCGTTGGCCGTCACCATGCGCACGCCCGGACACGACGTCGACCTGGCCCTCGGTTTTCTCGTCGGCGAGGGGATCATCGGCGGCGGGGCGGATGTCACAGCGATGCGTTACTGTGTTGGTGCACGTAGTGATGTCATCGGCGGCGACCCCTCCGGCGCTCACCAGGCCCCCGAGAGGCAGGTCCCGGAGAGCCAGGCTGGTGGCGGCCAGACCTACAACGTGCTCGATATCACTCTGGCCCCGGCTGTCGCGTTGCCGGACGTCAGTATCGAACGCGCCTTCTACACCAGCAGCTCCTGCGGGCTGTGTGGGAGGACCAGCATCGACGGGGTCCGGATGCGCAGCCGGTACACGGTGGCCGATGACCCGCTGGTACTGCGTCCGGACGTGCTGCTCGTGCTGCCCGACCGGCTGCGCGCCGAGCAGAAGGTCTTTGCCATCACCGGTGGGCTGCACGCGGCCGCGATCGCCGACGCCGACGGGAACCTGTTGGTGGTCCGGGAGGACGTGGGCCGGCACAACGCGGTCGACAAGGCCATCGGCTGGGCGGTACGTGACGGTCAGCTGCCGTTGCGCGAGCGGGTTCTGGTGGTCAGCGGCCGCGCGTCGTTCGAGCTTGCCCAGAAGGCGCTGCTGGCTGGGATACCCGCGCTCGTCGCGGTGTCCGCGCCGTCGTCGCTCGCGGCTGAGCTGGCCGAGGAGAGCGGGATGACGCTGGTCGGGTTCGTCCGCGGTGACTCGATGAACGTCTACACCGGCGCGCATCGCATCGTCGGCCCGCTGGCTGACAGCGCCGCCTCGACGAGCGGCGGCGCCTCGACCACCAACGGCGCGACCAACAGCGGTACGCGATGAGCCGCGGTTCAGCGGGAGAGGACTCCGACGATGGTACGTGACGCCCCACGAGAGGACCCCGGCGAGGACGGGATCATCGTCGGCGCTCCCGCGCCGTCGGCCGCCGGCATACCCGGCGTGCTGCATGCGATGGCGCACGTCCGTGACCAGTTGGGGGTCCGCCGTGGAGCCCGCTCGCTGCTCGCGCTGAACCAGGTCAACGGTTTCGACTGCCCCGGATGCGCCTGGCCGGAGGCCGCCCCCGGCCACCGGCACACGGCCGAGTTCTGCGAGAACGGTGCCAAGGCCGTCGCCGAGGAGGCGACCCTGCGGCGGATCACCCCCGCCTTCTTCGCCGAGCACTCCGTCGATGAGCTCGCCGCCCGCAGCGGCTACTGGCTGGGTCAGCAGGGCCGCCTCACCGAGCCGATGTACAAGGCGGCCGGGGATGCCCACTACCTTCCGGTGAGCTGGGATGACGCGTTCGCGATCGTCGCCGACGAGCTGCGGGCGCTCGACAGCCCCGATGAAGCCGCCTTCTACACATCCGGGCGGACCAGTAACGAGGCCGCCTTCACCTACCAGCTTTTCGTCCGGGCGTTTGGCACGAACAACCTGCCGGACTGCTCGAACATGTGCCACGAGTCGTCCGGAGCGGCGCTGACCGAGACGATCGGCGTGGGCAAGGGCAGCGTGAGCCTCGACGATTTCGCCAAAGCCGATCTGATTTTTGTTGTGGGGCAGAACCCGGGCACGAACCATCCGCGGATGCTCACCGCGCTGGAGGCGGCGAAACGCGCGGGCACACGCATCGTCGCGGTCAACCCGCTGCCCGAGGCGGGTCTGCTGCGCTTCCGCAACCCGCAGCGCCCCAGTGGTGCCCTCGGCGCCGGGATCGTGCTGGCCGATCGGTTTCTGCGGATCCGGATCGGTGGTGACCTGGCCCTGTTCCAAGCGATCAACGCTCGGTTGCTGGCCGCGGAGGAGGCGCGACCAGGCCGGGTGCTCGACCGGGCGTTCATCGACGCCCACACCGACGGTTTCACCGAGATGGCCGCGTGGCTGCGCAAGCTGTCCGCGGCCGACGTGCGGGCCGCCACGGGCCTCGCCGACGCCGAGATCGACCAGGTCGTGCGGCTGGTGCTGGACTCGGAGAAGATCATTGTCTGCTGGGCGATGGGGCTCACCCAGCACCGCGACTCCGTCCCCACGATCCGGGAGATCGTCAACTTCCTGCTGCTGCGTGGCAACATCGGCCGTCCCGGCGCTGGGGTGTGCCCGGTGCGCGGGCACAGCAACGTCCAGGGCGACCGGACCATGGGCATCTGGGAGAAGCCACCGCCGGTCTTTCTCGACCGGCTGGCCGCGGAGTTCGGTTTCGGCCCCCCGCGCGCGCCCGGCCTCGACGTGGTCGACACGGTGCGGGCGATGCGGGACGGCCGGGTGAAGGTGTTCACCGCGCTCGGCGGGAACTTCGTCGCGGCCACCCCGGACAGCTCGGTCACCGAGGCCGCGATGCGGCGGTTGCGCCTGAGTGTCCAGGTGTCGACGAAGCTGAACCGCTCGCACGCGGTCACCGGTCAGCGGGCGCTCATCCTGCCGGCCCTCGGCCGCACCGAGATCGACGTGCAGGCCGGTGGGCCGCAGTTCGTCACGGTTGAGGACTCGATGAGCGCGGTGCACGCCTCCCGGGGGAACCTCGCGCCGGCCTCGGCGTCGCTGCGTTCGGAAATGGCGATCATCTGTGGGCTGGCTCGGGCGACGCTGGGCGAGCGTGTCGCCGTCGACTGGGAGGGGCTCGCCGCTGACTACGGCCGCGTCCGCGCGCATATCGGCCGGGTCGTTCCCGGCTGTGCGGACTTCGAGGTGAAGGCCGCACAGCCCGGTGGGTTCGTCCTGCCGCACCCGCCGCGGGATTCCCGGACCTTCCCGACCGTGACCGGACGGGCCCGGTTCACCGTCAACACCCTGGACGTGCTGCGCGTCCCAGCCGGCCGGCTGCTGTTGCAGACGGTCCGTTCGCACGACCAGTTCAACACCACGATCTACGGGCTGGACGACCGGTACCGCGGCGTCCGCCACGGCCGCCGGGTCGTGTTCGTCAACCCCGACGACCTCGCCGCGCTGGCCATTGCTGACGGTGACCAGGTCGACCTGGTCAGCGAGTGGGTGGACGGAGTGGCCCGGCGCGCGCCGGACTTCCGGGTGGTGGCGTACCCGACCGCGGCTGGCTGCGCCGCCGCCTATTTCCCGGAGACGAATGTGCTGGTGCCCTTGGACAGCACCGCCAGAGTCAGCAACACTCCCACGTCCAAGTCCATCGTGATTCGCCTGGAACCCGCTATTTCCCGGCGGCAGTGATAATTTCCGAATTCGGTGACATGGTGGGGAGAATGCCGATTCTTCCGGGCGGGGAGCGGCGGTATTGTCGTCTCAGTCCGGCGCTGCTGACCGGCGGAGCGGGCGCAATCTGCGAGGCTGGCTTACGTGATAACGTTGGCAGCTTGCGCGCTTTGTTCTCTTTTGGTTTGGTTGGTGCTGCTGGGTGGCCATGGAATGTTCTGGTGCACCGACACGCGCCTTGACGCGCACGATTCCCGGGCACGAGGCGGAGCGGAGCCGCCGGGGGGCTGGCCCGCGGTCACCGTGATCGTGCCCGCCCGGGACGAGGCCGAGATGCTTCCGCACAGCCTGCCGTCCCTGCTTGGTCAGCGTTACCCGGGTCCGCTGCGGGTCGTGCTCGTCGACGACGCCAGCGATGACGGCACCGCTGATGTTGCCCGTGACCTTGGCCGGCAGGCCGCCGGCGGGGTGGAGTTGACGGTCATCACCAGCCAGCCGCGGCCGGCTGGCTGGGTCGGCAAGGTATGGGCGCTGGAACAGGGGCTGCGCGCTGTGCCAGCGGATGTGAACTGGCTGCTGTTCACCGACGCGGACATCGCTCACGGCCCGGATTCGGTCCTCCGGCTGGTCGGCCACGCCACCACGTACGGGCTTGACCTCACGTCGCTGATGGCGGTGCTACGCACCCAGAACCGCTGGGAAAGGATCATCGTCCCGGCGTTTGTCTATTTCTTCGCCCAGCTCTATCCGTTCCGTCGAGCCAACCGGCCGGGCGCGAGGACGTCGGCCGCCGCTGGCGGGTGTGTGCTCATGCGCCGGGCCGCGCTGGAACGCGCCGGTGGGCTGGCCGCCATCTCCGGCGCGGTGATCGACGACTGCTCGCTGGCCAGAGCGGTCAAGCGGGCCGGCGGCCGGACCTGGTTGGGGCTCGCCGACCACGGCCCCTGCGGTGTGCGCAGCGTCCGGCCCTACCCGCGGCTTGCGGACCTGTGGAAGATGGTTGCCCGCAGCGCGTACACCCAGCTGCGCCATTCCCCCGTGCTGCTTGCGGCCACGGTCACCGGGCTCGTGCTGGCCTACCTCGTCCCACCGCTGGCGGCCGTGGCCGGGCTGGCCGCTCTGGCCACCGGTGCCGGCGGCGTTGCCGCGGCTGTCGCCGGTGCCGCCGGGCTCTGCGCCTGGGTGCTGATGACGGTGACCTACCTCCCGATGATTCGGTACTACCGCCAGCCCATGCCCGTCGTCCTGACCCTCCCCGCGGTCGCGGCCCTTTATATGATCATGACCGTGGACTCGGCTCGGGCGCACCACCGGGGCCGGGGCGCGGCCTGGAAGGGCCGCGCCTACTCGGCACCGGACTCCGACAGCGTCGCGGGGACCTGAGGCCCGGGTAATCGGCGGGGCCAGGGCATCGATCCGCGCGATCGAACATCCATCAGACACGCCCCGGAGAGCGTGTTTGAGATCAGGCTTTCGATCAGTGAGCCGCGGCCAGGGGGCACCTGGACGCGGTGAGCCGGAATGACGATCTCAAACGCGCTCTAACTGCCGGTGCTGCGGTAGTGGCGGATGCCGGCCCGCCAGGCCCAGGCCGCACCGGCCACGGCGAGCGCCGCCACCACCGGGGCCAGGAAACGCGCGGCGGTCGGCAGCCCGAGGGGATCGGGCCGGGCCAGGACGTACAGCGCGGGCTGCCAGTTCACGAACGCCACCGGCACGACGAAGGTCAGCAGGACCAGCAGGTGCCTGCTGTAGATCGTCATCGGATACTGGGTGGCAAGGCCCGCGCCCTGACGGGCGGCGGCCACGGCCATGGAGGCGTCCGGCGCGACGAACAGCCACGCACAGCCAGTGACGATCAACGAGCCGGCGATCAGCGCGCCGCCGGCGACCATCAGCGGGATCAGGATGATCCGCCCGGGGGTCCAGCGGAGGTCGAGAGCCGCGAGCGACAGCGCGAGCACAGCGGCGGGCTGGGCCAGCCGGCCGACCCGTTGCGGCGAGAACTCGCTGGTCGCCGCCTGCACCAGCGGCGATACCGGACGGGTGAGGACAGCGTCCATTTTCCCGTCCCGGATCTGCCAGCCGATCCGGTCGAGCTGGCCGAGCACGCATTCGGCCAACGCGAACGCGGTCGCGGACGTCGCGTAGAGGAAGGCGACCTCGGCGAGAGCGAAATCCCGCAGGCGGGCCACGTTGGCAAAGACGATCCCGATCGCGGCGAAGTCCAGGGCGGTCGCGAGCGTCTCGGCCATCGTCAGCAGGACCAGCGACGTCCGGTACTGCCACGCCGAGCGGAACGCCACGCCGACAAACAGCACGTAGTGCCCGAACCCGTCCCGTACCGCGCGCAGCCGGTCAGCCACCCTGTATCACCACCCGGCGCAGCGCGAGCGCGGTCAGCGCCCGGCCGGCGGCCAGCAGCAGCACCGCCCAGCCGGCCTGGAAGGCGAACGCCGTGCCGAGGCCGGCGCCGGCCACCCGGCCGAGGTAGACATCCATCGGTACCTGGACGGTCGCGGCGAACGGCGTGATGCGCGCGAGGGCGCCGAACACCCCAGGGATGATCGTAAGCGGGAGGACCGAACCGGAGAAGAAGAGCGAGGCCAGCGCGGCCACCGCCTGTACACCGCGGCCGTCGGCCAGCCAGAAGGCGCTGAGCGCGACCAGGTACCGGAGGCCGAAGCTGACCAGCACAGCCAGCGTGAGGCTCAGGGCGAACGCGGCCCAGCGCGACGCGGTTGACGGCAACCGCAGCCGGAAGACCGCCGCGCACACGGCGACCGCGGGCATTGCTCGGGTGAGCAGGTAGACCCAGACCCGGCCGATCTCGTGACCGAACCACCATCGCACGAACCCGACCGGCCGGGCGATGTCGACAACCACGTCGCCGGTGCGGATCCGGTACGGCAGGTCGATCACCCCACCGAAGACGGCCACGCACACGCCCACGCCCTGTCCGACAATCATGAATGTGATCGCGCCGGTGGTGTCGTAGCCGGCCAGGTTCGGTGTCTCCCGCCACACCGCCTGTGCGATGTGGGCGCGCAGGATGCCCGTGACAACGGTGGCGAAGACAGCGGCGGCCACGGTGGACCGGTAGGCGGTGTAGCGCCGGGCGCTGCCAGCGACAACGGTGGTCCATAAACGTATGGACGCACGGTAACCGACGGTCGTCGGGCGCATCCGGAGGAGTCCTGCCAGTAGAGGAAGTACGGAGAAATGATCACAGTGGGTCCGTGGTGGGGCAAGGGCGGTTCGCTGTGCCAGCGCCGCTGGCGGGGCTCGCTGCCGGTTGCCGCGATCGCCGGTGGAACCGACAGACACGGCACCCCGTAAGGTGTGTGGCGTGGCGCTGATCCTTCTGCCTGCCGTGGATGTGGCCGACGGCCGGGCCGTCCGCCTGGTCCAGGGCGAGGCGGGTACCGAGACCTCCTATGGTGACCCGCGCGATGCGGCGCTTGCCTGGCAGCGCGACGGCGCCCAGTGGATCCATCTCGTCGACCTCGACGCGGCGTTCGGCCGTGGCTCGAACCATGATCTGATCGCGGAGGTGGTTCGGTCGGTCGACGTGGCGGTGGAGCTCTCCGGCGGTATCCGGGACGACGCCTCGCTGGACGCGGCGCTGGCGACCGGCGCCGCCCGGGTCAATATCGGCACAGCCGCGCTGGAGAACCCCGGCTGGGTGCGGGCTGCCATCGGCCGGGTCGGGGACAGGATCGCCGTCGGCCTCGATGTCCGCGGCACGACCCTGTCCGCCCGTGGCTGGACCCGTGACGGCGGCGAGCTGTTCGACGTGCTGGCCCGCCTCGACGCCGACGGGTGCGCCCGCTACGTCGTCACCGACGTTCATCGTGACGGCATGCTCAGCGGGCCCAACCTGGACCTGCTGCGGGATGTCACCGCGGCGACCTCCCGGCCCGTGATCGCCAGTGGTGGGGTGTCGTCGCTGGCCGACCTCGCCGCGATAGCCGGTGTGGCGGGCGTCGAGGGCGCCATTGTCGGCAAGGCCCTGTACGCGGGCGCGTTCAGCCTGCCCGCGGCGCTGGCGGTAGCGGCGGGCCAGCCTCTGCCCAGCCGATGAACAGGTTTATTCGATGACCGTCGCGGTCCGGGTCATCCCCTGTCTGGATGTCGATGCCGGGCGGGTCGTCAAGGGCGTGAACTTCACTGACCTGCGTGACGCTGGTGACCCGGTGGAGATGGCGAAGCTGTATGACGCCGAGGGCGCTGACGAACTGGCCTTTCTCGACATCACCGCGTCCAGCGGGAACCGGGAGACCACCTACGATGTGGTCCGGCGCACCGCCGAGCAGGTGTTCATCCCGTTGACCGTCGGCGGTGGGGTACGTTCCGCCGACGACGTCGACCGGCTGTTGCGGGCCGGCGCGGACAAGGTCGGTGTCAACACCGCCGCGGTCGCCCGCCCTGAGCTGGTCCGGGAGTGCGCGCTGCGGTTCGGCAGCCAGTGCGTCGTGCTGTCGGTGGACGCCCGTCGTACCCGCGAGCCAGGCGCCCCGCGGTTCGAGGTGACAACCCACGGTGGGCGGCAGGGCACCGGTATCGACGCGGTTGCCTGGGCGGCGCGGGCGGTGGCGCTCGGCGCGGGGGAGATCCTGCTCAATTCGATGGACGCGGACGGGACCGGGGACGGCTACGACCTGGAGATGATCGAGGCTGTCCGCGCGGCCGTGCGCGTGCCCGTGATCGCCAGCGGCGGCGCCGGGTCGCTCCGGGACTTCCCCCGGGCAGTGGGCGCGGGCGCGGACGCGGTGCTCGCCGCGAGCGTCTTCCATTTCGGCCACCTGCGTATCGGTGACGTCAAGGACGCCCTGCGAACCGCCGCGGTACCAGTTCGCTGAACCCATGTCAGCTGTTGGACGTTCATTGGACATCTGCCGGGTGGACGATGTGATCGTCGGCGATAGTCGATGCTAGCCGGTGGTCGGTGCCAGCCGATAGCCGATAGCCGATAGGTAGTGCCGGCCGATGGTTGGTGCCAGCCGATAACCACTCCCCGGGCGCGGGCCAGCAGCCAACGACGCGGGCGCCGGATATACAGCGGCGCCAGGCGGTAGCGGCATGATTGTGGGGTGGCACGTCGC
>NZ_CAKJTL010000129.1 GCF_917627385.1 Protofrankia sp. CiT1 | reverse complement strand
CGGGGTGGAGGTCACCTCGTGGGAGTCGCGGGCTGGCCTGGACTGGAGCGCCGGACCGGACATCGCGTCAGGTGAGCCGGTGCTGCGGCGCCGCCGCTCGTAGGCATCCAGCAGCTGGTACCCGACCCGTGGTAACCAGTATTTGGCGTCGAATCCGCCCGACGTCCGCAGCCAGGTCCCAGCGATCTCCTCCAGCAGCTGGTTCGGGGTGGGCCGCAGCGCCGGATCACGCTGGGTGCAACGGCGGATCAGCTCGACGAGCTCCGCTGGCACCCCGGTGAGGTCCGGAGGATCACAGAGCAGTTGGGCCAGCACGTTCACAGGCGTCTCGCCCCGGTAGGGCAGGCGACCCGTCGCCGCGTACAACAGGGTGGCGCCCAGTGAGTACACGTCGGTGGCCGGCGTCACCGACGAGGTGTCCAGCGCCTGTTCCGGGGACATGTACTGGGGTGTTCCGATCACGGTGTGGGTGAGCTGCGCGCTACTGTCCGCCGTCCTGACCAGCCCAAAGTCGATGACCTTGGGATTCTCCTTGGTCACCAGCACATTCGACGGTTTCAGGTCCCGATGGATGAGCCCCACGCGGTGGATGGCATCCAGCGCCTCGGCGATCCCGGCCGCGAGCCAGGACACCGCGCGGACCGGCAACGGACCGAGCCGGCGCACCAGCAGCTGCAGAGATGGCGCGGGCACGTATGCCGTGGCCAGCCACGGCATCACCGCGTCGGCATCGGCGTCCACCACGGCTGCTGTGAACACACCGCTGACCTGCCTGGCCGCCGTGGCTTCACGTGCGAACCGCAGCCGGAATCCCGGCGCATCCACCACGTCGGCCCGTACCGTCTTGACGGCGACAAGCAGACCCGACCGGGACTGGCCGAGATACACCCGGCCCATCCCGCCGGAGCCCAGCCGGCCCATGATCCGATACGGACCGATCGACCGTGGGTCCTCGGGCAGCAGCGGTTCGTAGAGGTCCCCGGAAAAATCCTTCGCTTCGCTCACGCCGGCATCCATCGGTCCCTGCCGTCCAGACAGAACATTACGGGCTAGTCACAAGTCCCGACAAAGATTCGATGCACGCGCCCCAACCCCGTTTCTTGATCCATTATCCTATTGCCGGACGCCCTTAAACACAGGTTCGCGCGGTCAGTGCCATCATCGTCCCGCTACCGGACGATCATTGACCGGGCCGGGACGGCTGACCGGACCGCCGACGCTCACGGTGTCCGTGATCCCCGTCCTCGTTCCCGTGCCCGGCGTTGGAGCCGGGCCCGGACCCAGCGCCTTGCCGACCGCCGCCGCCAGCCATGGCGCGAGGCTGTGCATTCCCGCGGGGGTGAGGTGGACGGCATCGAAATAGAGCGGCTTGCCGGTGGATGTGCGAGTCCAGCAGTGCTCGGCCTGGCACAGCGCGGCGTCCACATCCAACAACAGCACCTGCGGATACCGGGCGGCCTCTTCGGTGATCAAGGCATTGAAAC
This sequence comes from Protofrankia sp. CiT1, assembly GCF_917627385.1. Classification (GTDB taxonomy): domain Bacteria; phylum Actinomycetota; class Actinomycetes; order Frankiales; family Frankiaceae; genus Protofrankia. The sequence continues at coordinate 11,314 of NZ_CAKJTL010000129.1, read as the reverse complement.
AGCGGCTCGACCGCGGATCAGCCTCGCCCGTGACATCGCGGGTGTCGGCCAGCAGGACCGGCCGGCCCGGGGCCGCCTGCGCCCATACCTGGGCTGCCTGGTCGAGCTGTTTGCGGTACAGCTGCCGGTACTCCGCGTCGCAGGGAGAAATCACCGAGCCGCGATACAGGCGCGCGTCCGCGTCCGTGCTGAGATCTACCATCAGCACATCCGGACGGCTTTGGGTGATACGCGTCCGCCACTGCGCCGGCCAGTTCACGCATGCCGCCGAGCGGGCGGGCACCGGCGGCGGCAGCTGCGCGGCGGCAGTGACACGGGCAAGCGGGACCGACGGCGGCGCCACCGGATACAGCCCGCACCCGGGCAGCGAGCCGTCCACCACCGAGTAGCGGCCATCGCCGTGCCGGCCAAGCGCAAGGGCCAGGTCGCTGGCGAACGAACCGCCCAGCGCCAACAACACCGGCTCTTTCCCGGGGTCCGGCCGTCTGTCGACCGCGGCGGACAGCCAGCTTCCACCGGCCGCGACAGCCGCGTACGCCAGCAGCAGCGCTGGGGCGGCCCATCGCATCCGCCAACGACGGGTCCGCAACCGTCCGACCAGCCCATCCTGTAGCAGCAGGCCGACGAACCACACGAACCCACCCCCGACAACGAGCAACGCCTCCGGCCGCGCATCCGTGAAGGCCTGCCTCAGCAGCCAGAACGCAGGAAGATGCAGCAACAGGAGCGGATAGGCCATCCGGCCCAGTTCCACCGGTCCCCCACGGCTGAGCAGCCACTCGATCGGGCCGTGACGGAACGCTGTGATCTGGCGATCGACGCTCGCCAACAGGAGTGCGGCGCCGCCGGCGCTGGTCGCCGGCCCCGCCCCGCGCAGCCAGGCAGCGGGGTGAGCGGTAGCGATCATCCCGCTGATGACCAGCACGGTCAATCCGGCCAGCCCGGCGATCGTGACCCACCAGACGCCGGCAGCCCGCTGGGCGTCGCCCGCGGCGACCGATTCAGCCGGCGGCCTCGCCGCCGCTACCAACCCGGCCGCGGCGGCGCCCAGCAGCCATTCGGCTGCCCGGACATGGCTGCCCAAAGCCAGTTCCGCGAGATCCGCTCCGGAAGCGGCCCGCACCGGACCAACCAGACAGGCCGCGGCGGCCAGCAACAGACAGAGCATCACGGTCAGCCACGCCGCGCGTCCCGTGTCGTCGGTCCTGTCATCAGTCCTGGTGAACCGCCTACCCATCCACCGGGTGAACCACCATAGACAGCCCAACAGCAACGGCCACAGCAGCGCGAACTGTTCGATCAGCCCCAGCAGCCACAGAACGCCCAACGGATCGATCTGGCCGGGGCGGTCCGCGTACCAGTCACCGCGCGAGGCGATGATTCCGTCCCGCACCACGAAAAGATCAAACCAGTTCCCGAGGTGTGCCAGTCCAGCGACCGCCGCCATCGCGAGCCGCCGGGCCTGCTCCGGCGGGCTGAGCAACGCGGCCAGCCCGAGCGTGACGGCCAAGGCGAACAGGGCGAGCGGGACACGGTGCTTGAAGTGATCGCGATACCAGTCAGCCAGCGGAATCCGGCCGTCCGGCCGAGAGTATGCGGCTGTCAGGAGAGCCCTGGTCGCCAGGTAACCGGAGCAGGCCAGGACCAGATCGGCGCCGAGTAATTCCGCCCGGAAGCCCCCGGAGCTCTGTAGCATCACCGCAAGCACGGCCAGCCCGGACACGCCCGTCACCGCGCGGGACGGGAAAGTGCTCAGTGCCCCTCCCCCCAGGCCGAGAAACAGTCCCGGATCGCCTGCTCGGCCGGGCGGCCGATGAACGACTCATGGCGATCCCGGGACGAGTCGACCGCTGCCGGATCAATATGGAAATCCACCCGCCACCAGTAGAGACCGGCCAAGGCCCGCGCCCGCGCCACCCGGCAGGCCGCGATGAACCAGCGCTGCTGGAGTTCCGGAACCGCCGGCGTACCGTCGATCTGCGGATTGGCCGGATGCCGGTAGATGCCGGCCTGCGCGGCGGCCCCCACCTCATACAGCATCACCTGCGGCATGGGGCCCGGCGCCCGTTGACCCAGCCAGCTGTCCCAGGCGGTGGTCAGCTCGGCCACCGAAGCGGTGTCACCCAACGGAAGCTCCGGGTAGGCGTCCACGCCAACGCGATCCACCGGCATCCGGGCACGGGTGTGCGTGAAGACGTCCCAGTTGAATGCGTAGCCGATCTCGCCGGTGAACACCGTCCGGGTATAGGCGGCCAACTTCTCCCAGCGCGGGTCACCCTCCAGTGAGTTGAGTTCGGTGCCGAGTACAACCGCGTTGATGTGGTGTTGTTCAGCAAGAGCCAGGTAAGGCGCGAGAAAACCGCGGTAGGAGGCGAACCAGGCATCCCTGCTGACCGGGTTGAGCGTACCCCGCCAATCCCGCGGATTGGCCGCGACCAGCGACTTCTCATCGAGGGTCGGGCGCAGGGTGACCCGTAGCCCCGCCCGCGCCGCCTCGTCCAGAAGAATACCGAGCCGTTCCGGTGCCGGCGTGCCCCGGGCGCCGTGCACCGTGCTGGAGCGGACCGTGTCCGTGAAGAAGGGAAAGGACACGCTTATCGCGTTGGCATCCAGGTCGACGACGTAGTCGGTGACCCGCTGCGCCTTGAGGGCGATCATCTGCGCGGATTCATCGGGATTATCGTCCCAATAAACCTGCACGCCGAGCTCAGGCCGGCCTGGCCGCCAGGGAAAGGAGATCCGAGGCCCCGGGGCGGCGGCTGGAACGCCCGTGTTCCCGGCCGTGCGCTCCTGGCCGGCCGGCCGGAACGAGGGCGTGCGATCGGCCGGTGCGGATGCGCAGCCAGGCACCGCGGCGAGCCCGACCAATATGACAAGCAGCGCTCCCGCCGAGCGCGCCTTACCAGCGACGGTCACATCGGCTTCGCGATCACGGTGAAGGTTGATTCACCGTTGCGCAGAAAACGCACCAGCCCCCGGAATACCGCCACCGCCTCCAGCAGGGAGAACACCGGTATGAGGAACAGCAGGCAGGGAAGCTCCCACCGCAGCCGCCGGAGCCGCTCGGAGGCCAGCGCGTTGATCTTCATTCCCTCCCAGTACAACCAGACGCTGTAAGCCATGTTCAGTGCCCATATCGGCAGGACCACAGCGCTGGCCGGCGAGGTGTCGGTGTCACCGAGAAGAGCACCGACCAATATGATCAAACCAAGATGCTGAATAGGCCCGGAGGCCCATATCACCACATTGTGCAGTAAGAGTAACCGGCGGCGCAGCGGGATGGTGCGCTTGGCCGAAAGCATGAACAAGCCCCAGGCCCAACGTTCGCGCTGGCGAATGAAGTCGGCGACAGTCGCCGGTGAGGCACCGTAGGAACGGCCGGGGAACCAGTCGCTGCGCCGGGGATACCGATCGCAGAAACGCAACGCGAATTCAGCGTCCTCGACAATGGACTGCGGGCCGAAGTCCCAGCCGATCTCGGCCTCGACCGAGGCTCGCACCAGCAGCAGTTCCCCGTGGAGCCCGGCGCGCGGCATACCACGGCCGGTGGTGGCCGCGAACATACTGATGTCGCAACCGGGGCGAACGGCGTCAGCCAGCCACAGCAGCGGGTTCACCGCGTGTTCCCGCGGGTAGCTGAGAACGCCTTGGGCGAGATGCCGCGCGTTCTCCCCGGCCAGCCACTGTGCGTTGATGAAGCGGGCCACCGCCTCGGCGGTGTCGGGGCCGACGCCGGTGTCGTCATCCATGTGCAGCACCCACACGTCGCTACGGGCCTCGCCCTCGGCGCCGCGGAGCTCGTTGACGTAGTGATTTGCTCGGGCTTTGAAACGGGTCCCGTTGGGCGTGCGGTAATCACGCGGCACGGTGACAATACGGATCCACCGGCTTCCCGCGGCCATCGTGACGATCTGTTCGCGGGCCTCGCAGCCCTCCTCGATGACCACGTCCACGCGCAGGTTCGGGAAGTAGGCCGGCAGATAGCGGCAGAACGAGCTGACCACCCGGGCCAGCGCTGGATAGGTGTCCTGCCGGCCGATGGTGGGGACGACCACCACCAGCAGATCGTGCACCAGGGCCGCGGTGGGCGGCAGTCCGCGGTCCCGCCGGATCCGGGCCATCGCCAGCAGGCCGCCTGACAGGCCCAGGATGGTGCCTGTGACGGGCAACGTCCAGACCACAGTGGCGACGCCACCGAGGAAACCGAAAGCGGGGTCGCGTTCCCACGTCCACCAGCCGAAGACAGAAAAGATCAAAAAGACGAACAGGAACACACCGAAACCAGGCCGCCATGTCCCTTGCCGCTCCCGTGGCCGGACCAGCGGAGCCGTTTCGGGCTCGGCAGGGTGCGTCCATAACGGGGATTCCCGGTACATGGCCAGCTGATCAATTGTCGTCACCTGGCTCCCCCGGACGTGAGACCAATCACGGTCTTTGGAGAATACGCCCCTTAGGCCGGACACGCCGGATTGGCCTCCACCCCAGCCGTGAACAGCCGTCGCGGTAGTCGTCCTGGCACCCGTTACCGGGGATGACCCCCAGCCGAACCATGTCCAAAATGCCCAACCGACGGACACATTCGCCCAGCGTGGCCCGCAAGAAGTGTTGCGGTAGTTGACGGATAGACCACCCGAAGACCGTCATAGTCAGAATATTGTGTATCGTCCGCATTACGGCCGGTAAGGAGCCAGAAGTGGTCTCCGTCGCCGTCGAACCGCTCAACCGCGTCCGTCCAGGCCCGATAGATCGCGTCACGGGCGGTCTCGTCGGCTCTCCATCCGAACTCCTCGAGCACCGCCGGCTTCTTCGCCGTACGAGCGTCACGGATATGGTCATAAATCCACCGGATGCCCCATTCGGGGGGCATATCTCCCCACTGCTGGGGATAAAGGTGAAACGTGCCGTAGTCGACCGTGGGCAACGCGATGAGCCGCTGCCAGACCACACCATCGTGATCGGAATATGGGTAGCACGGCTCATGGGCACGGCCATAGAAGCCCTCATCACCGACCGCGACCAGCTGGTGGGGAGCCAGCTCCTTGACGTAACGGCTCATCTCATCCGCCCAGGCGAGCAATGTGTCACCGGATGTGTCGGACGGGCAGCGGGGCTCGTTGGCCAGCTCCCATGTCATGATCGTCGGATCGGAACAGTACCGCATCCCGGTGTACCGGTTCCGCCGGCCGATCACATGTCGTACCCAGCTCCGATAGCAGTTCTTGATGTCACGGCGCCGGAAGAAGTCGTCATGCTCGGCGGAGAACCAGGTGGCGTACTGCGGGATCCCGCCAAAGTCAGGCCAGTTGTTCGTCAGCACGATCACCAGGCGAAGCCCAAGCTGACCAGCCCTGAAGACGGCGTGGTCCAAGGGCTCGAAACCATCCTCGTCATAGCTGAAGGGCGCCGGCTGTAGCACGGTGCCGTCGGCGGGAGCGCCATCGAGGAAACCCCAGCAGCGCACCACCCGCAGCCCGATCAAGCTGGCGTCCGTGAGCACGCTGTCAGCCATGTGATGGTTCTTGTAGTGAAGATAGTAGTTGTTGGTGCCGGCAAACCGGAACCGCCGGCCACCGATGGCGAAACCACCGCGGCTCACGGTGACGAAGGCACGGGGGGCGTATCCGCCGGGCGGAGGTCCTGATCGCGAAGACGGTCCGTCATGGCCCGTCACCATCCGCCATCGCCCTTTGTAGCTTCCTGAGGTTGTGCCAGGAGGGTGATCCCAGCTGGCCCCGGCGCGGTGCCGGTGCCGGTGCCGGTGCCGGTGGCGGTGCCGTGAGCGCAGCTCCATGCGCACCTGATCCGGGTGGGGATACGCCCGCCGGCCTCAAAGGCGTCGCCGGTCTCGAAGGCGTCGCCGGTCTCAAAGCCGACCTCGAAGGCATCGAGGCGCCGCCATTCGTCGCCACCGATGCGGTCAGGTCCGATGATTCCGACGGTACGGCCGGCCACGGCGGTTCCCGCCGCACGGATGAGAGGCCAGAGATGCCCGGCAGGGTCAGGGTGGCCATACGGCAACCGTGGCCGGTGGCGGGCTGGTGCCGCTGGCCACGGTCCATAAAGGATGCGGACGGCCTCGGGAAACCGCAGACTTCCATGGAGGGACAGCGGCATCGGATCCGCTGGCACCAGCCTCAGCCGGGCGGCGTCGGCCATGCTCTTCGGAGCTGGACGGACATTGGCTGACGACATCGATGACCTCTCCGACGGCACCGGAACGGGGACGAAAACCATGGTGGACGATCGTCAGGGTGGCCGCCCGCGGACCCCCGACGGGTGTGCCGCGGAGTCACCTTCGTGAGAATGACTGGGCGCACCTCCGCGCAGGCACGCTCCGACGGTCACCAACCGTGGCGGTTGCGCTGGCGCCGGCAGTGGCCGAACGCCGCTGACATCCGCCGGATCGGCTCCGAGCCGGACTACCGTTTCACCCTGGCCAACGAGCGGACGTTTCTCGCCTGGATCCGCACCGCGCTGGCGCTGCTGGCGGGCGGTATCGCGGTCGTGCAGGTCGTGCCGGACTTCGGCTTCCCAGGCAGCCGCCGCGTCCTCGGCATCACGCTCGTCGTCACAAGCATTGTGCTCTCCGCGACCAGCTACCGGCACTGGGCGGAGGTGGAGCGCGCCCTGCGGCTCGGGCAGCCGCTGCCTCCGTCCCCGTTTCCCCGCCTGCTCGGTATCGTGATCACAGTAGTAAGCCTGATCGTTCTGGCGTCCCTCTTGTACAACTCAGGAGGTGACGCCCGGTGACCAGGCCCAGACTCGGGCACCCCAGCGAGATCCCCGACCCGGGGCTGCAGAGCGAGCGCACCTACCTCGCTTGGCAGCGCACCGGCCTGTCCTTCGCCGCCGTCGGCGTGTTCCTCGTGCACGAGAGCGGTCACGTGGGCCATCCGAAGCATCTGGAACAGCTGAGCCACCTGGCTGTCGTACTACCCGGGATTCTCGGGCTGACCACCGGAGCATTGATCATGCTGCGTGGGCTCCTGCGCTACCGGCAGGCGGCCACCGCGGCGCTGACGGGCGCCGACGGCATGTCGGCGCCCACAGCCGTTGCCGCGCTGGCCGCCGTCGCGACCCTGGTCGCCGTCGGGGGGTTCCTCATCCTGCTGACAGGTGCTTTTTAGCGGCCTTTCGGGCACCAGCGTGCCGTCAAGGTGTTCAGGTGTTCAGGTGTTCCGAGGTGTTAGTGCCATCCATCAGGTGAAACGCCGCTGGCCATGCCCCTCACCTGCCGTCGCCTCGGTACGCGCGTGGGTGCGGGTGGCTTCGGTGACCGCGGGGACGCCGAAGCCGGTAGAGAGAAACATGTCCACAGTAGCAAGATCACGTCGGGCGCCCCGCATCCGGGCCGCCATGCAGATCTTCGTCAATCCGGTAGCCAGCGCCGCAAGAGCAACCCAGAGAACCAGCAGGGTAAGGGAGCTCTTCGGGTAGCCGACAGCCCAGAAAGCGACCCCGATCTCGAACATGCCGACAATCAGCGGCATCCACCACTGCGCGGCCCCACGAAGGTCCGCGACTTCCGCCCCAGGACTGTCCGCGGCGCGAAGATCGGAATGTCGAAAATCGGCACCGCGGAGCTCGGCACGGCGCGCGACGAAAGCGTTCACGACATCGAAGATTCCCTTGCCCAGCAGATACCAGGCCACGATTCGAGCCACTACCGCGAAGGTCGGATCAGGCCAAACCAGCGCGACCACACCACCAGCGGCAAAAAGCACCGCGAGCAGGGCGTGCGACCAACGCCAGCCCCGTGCCGTCGCGGTCGTGGCGAGCAGCTCGCTCGCCGCACTGACAAACAGGACGACACCGAGCAATACCGCGATGGACCGTTCGGTTGTCAGCTCGAACTGAAGTATCGCCAGGGCGAACAAAGACCAGGCAATCCCCACAGCCAGAACAAACCACCATGAAACGGCTCCCGCGCGTTCGCCGTCCCGGTGAGCCGGTGCTGTTGCGGCGCTCACGACATCTCTCCCATCGTCCGGTCTGGCCGATACCGGTGGGCGACGAACGGCACTGCGGCCTTGCTCGCCGTTCGTCGCCCCCGCTGTCGTCCGCCGCGGGGTCACTTCCGTCCTTATACAACCCATTTACACCCAGGTACGCGCGGCGGACGACGGGTCGACTGGCCCGGAACTCATCACCCTTTCGTGGCCCACGCGCCGTGATGCCCTTGTCCGGGCATCTCATGCCTGTCGCGACAAAAAATCATGAAGAGTCCGTGCCCACAACCAGCCTGTGCCCACAACCGCCGCCGGACGGAGGGCAGCCCGCCAGGCCTGCCGGCCGACAGCGCAATCTCCGTCGACCGCGGCGGGAAGGCCGTCGTCTTGCCAGCCGCGGAAGCCGCCGGCAAGACGACGGCGCGTATGTGGCCATATACAGCTGGATATGGCCGCATGAGGCCGGATGTACCATGGGCCAGGCGTCCGTCACCCTTGCGCAGGCTTCCCGATAGCCCGCATAACCGCCGCCGGCAACCTTCCACAGCACGTCCCGGGCTCAATGAAACTCCGCTCCGCAACCAGCCTGAGTCTTTACGCCGGCACGCCAACGTCAAGCACGCCAACGTCAAGCATTGCCTGCGACCTCGCGCTCATACCGGTCCCACACCCGGTCCGGAATTGCTATGGCCACGTAGTAAGGCAGCCGCCAGTGTCGCAGCAGGGGCAGCCACCCCTGGTATTCTTCCTCCCGAATGGCAGCCACCTCGTCCGCAATCTTCTGACGGTATGCCGCACACGCCTCGTGGCAGGCGTAGCTCGCTTCCTCGCGAGCTTGCCGCATCGTAGTGACCTTGGCGGCGGCGATCCGCTCAGGTGTGCGAGTCCACCACTTGCGGTCGGGGTTGAGCAGGCTCCCATTACTCATTGCCCTTCTCCTCCGGCGGTGCCGTCTCCGGAGCTCATGTTGTCCAGCTCGACCTCATCGAGGAGTCCTCCCGTTTCTGGATATGACTTGGACTACACTGTGACGATGCGCGGTACGCACCCACCCGATGCCGCGATTCCGCTAACTGTTTACGCAACACGATCTTGGATGACGGCCCGCTCCAGCTTCTATTTTTCAGTCATTCCGGGCACTCTCGGCGACAGCTTCACGACACTCTGAATTTCATTCATAAATCTTAGTCAAATGATTTTGATCATCAAATTTCCGGCAATCGAAAAACCGTTAAAAATCTTGTAAAAACAGCCGGATTGTTTAAGAAACATTCACCGCCGGTCCAATTTTCGCCGCACTCCGATATATCAACATACGTAAAATCTTTTACATTTCTTTCACAGCCTGTTCCGAATTTTTGGCTCGGACGGCGAGTCACGTCCAGATGATTCCTGGCAAGACGGCAGGCCGAACCGATACGGATGAGTTCTATCCGTTTAGAGCACGCATCTGACCGTGATCAAAGGATCAAAGTGGGGTCCCGCGCGAACTCCTTGATCCAAATCATCGAGGCGCGCAGATAGTCGCCGAGGTGCCCGAACTCAACCCGGCAGACAAGCCCTGTTATCTCCGGGGCAAAGGGCAGCCTAACGGCTCGTACATTCGCATCTCGGACGGGGATCATCGACTTACGTCGTATGTCGGGGTGGCGCCGCTGACCGAAGCCAGCCCAGGCGCACTGCCGGGCATGCCGGCTGCGATGGCGCGGCGGCCGAGAGTCCCAGACCGGGCCGGTTCCGACCAGGCGGGCGTGGTCAGAGTGCGTCCGGCCCACTCCACGCCATGTCCCAGAAGGCCAGCTCGTACTCGGTCGAGACCCGGAACGCCGCTACTGCCGAGGCCAGCGTCGCGGCGCCACCGTCGTCGATCAGTCGGTCGAGCAGGGCACGGCACCACTCAGCCTCGGCGAGCATAGCCGGGTCCACATAGGACTCGATCCAGGGGCGGTAGTGGTCGGCGACACCCTCGGGCCGCGCGATCAGGCGCTGCCCCAGGTCGGTGTAGCCCCAGTAGCACGGCAGCATCGCCGCCACGAACTCGACGAAGTCGCCACTGTAGGCAATGCGGACCAGAAAGTCCGTGTAGCCCCGGGCCGTCGGGGTGAGCACCACCCGTTCCAGCTCATCGGCCTCGATGCCGCGCTCCTTTGCCAGGCCACGCAGCGTCGCCATCTCCACGTTCAGCGTGAAGTGGGCTACCTCCCCCAGATGGCGCATCGTCTCGAGGTCGCCGGCACGGGCTGCACCGAGCAGCAGGAAACGCGAGTACTCGATGAGATAGCCGTAGTCCTGCCGCAGGTAGAACGTGAAGCGCTTCTCCGAAAGGGTGCCGTCCGCCAGGCCGAGCACGAACGGGTGCTCGTGCTGCGCTACCCAAAGATCCGCTACCGCGTCGCGCACCCGTTCGCTCGGGCGTACCTCGGACCCAGCCATCACCGACCCCTTTCCCGGCCGCGGGAGCGGACGACCTACCGATTTTGCCAGCCAGTTCATCACACCCGGGCCCGCCGGTAGAGCCGGCGGCGTAGCCGGATCGCCTCGGGCGACCCGAACAGATCGAATATCGCCAGGGCCTAGCGCCATGCGCGCCGAGCTGTGCGTCGCTCGCCATGACAGGCGGAGACGTCGTCGACGGACTCCAGGCTGTGGGCGCTCCACGATCGGTTGGTCAGCTGCTCCAGCAGGGGCAGGGTCTCCCCGAGCGTATCGAGCGTGGCGGTTATCTCCGCCGGGGCGAGATGGAGGCCATCTGCGCCTTAGCGAGGACCGCAGCCTCCCCACTGCCCCGGAAGGTGACAAGCGCCCGGTGCAGGGACTGCTCGGCTTCGTCGCGACGGCTGCCTTCTATCCGGACGTAGCCCGATCATAAACAGCCAGAGAGATTTTCGCCCTAGTCGGAATGTGGCTCTGGCCAGGGGCGGAAGGTGGTGGAGCGGGCGACGGGAATCGAACCCGCGTCGCAAGCTTGGGAAACCTGTGCCTCACCCGCCGCTGACCTGGGCCGGCAAGCATCCGCCCAGGTCAGCGGCGTTCCACTCCCCACCGAAGACCACAGATCAGACCACATGCTGACCGGTGCTACTGGCACGGGAATGGCATGCCGCGACCTCTGCTTCCCGGGGCGGTGCGGGTCGTCCGCTGGTCTGCGGGTGTCGGATCGTCGACATGGTGGGGGACGAGTTTCCGTTTGGGTCGTTACGTGGTAGATCTGTGGCGGCGGGTAGCAACCGGTGTCGGAGGGGGCCTGTGATGGTTGCGGAGTGGATCACACCGTTGGCGGCGTCCGGCAGTGCCGCGCTCGTGGCCGCGGTGGCCACCGATGCCTGGCAGTCGGCGCGTGACGGGGTGGTGGGTCTGTTCGGGCG
>NZ_CAKJTL010000128.1:9520-11543 GCF_917627385.1 Protofrankia sp. CiT1 | reverse complement strand
CTGCGCAACCCCAGCTACGAGGGATTCGCCGAGCAGCTGCGCCAGGTTGTCGAAACCGGCCGATCGGTGGTGTACGAGAACTACGTTCGCGTTCCCTCCGAGCCCCGCGACCATGCCTGGGCCACCAGCATGTCTCCGATCAAGGCCCCGGACGGTCGGGTGCTGGGCGTGTTCGCCGCAGCCTTCGATGTCAGCGAGCAGTACTGGGCCCGGCAGCGACTTGCCCTGCTCGACGACGCCAGCAGCCGTATCGGCAGCACCCTCGACGTGACGCGGACCGCTCAGGAACTGGCCGACATGGCCATCCCCACGCTTGCGGACTGGGCCAGCGTCGACCTGCTCGATTCGGTGTACCACGGGGGCGAGCCAGCTCCGGGCCCGCTTGCCGGCCAGGTCACCCTACGCCGGGTCGCCCACCACTGCGTTGTGGACGGCGAGCTGGATGCCGTCGTCAGCCTGGGGGAGCTCTGCGTCTACCCGGACTTCTCACTGCCAGCCCGCTGCCTGGCAACGGGCCAGCCCATGCTGAGTGGGACCGCCGATCCTGATGCCGCGCGAAGGGCCGCGGCTGATCCTGTCCGCGCCACGGCCAGCCAGCATGCGTTCCATTCGGTGATGGCAGTGCCGCTGCGGGCCCGGGGAGCCACGCTCGGGGTGGCGCTGTTCGGCCGGCACCGGCATGCGGAGTCCTTCAGGCGGGACGACCTCGTCCTTGCCGAGGAGCTCGGCTCCAGGGCCGCGATCTCGATCGACAATGCTCGTCGCTATACCCGGGAGCGCACCACCGCACTCGCGCTTCAGCGCAGTCTGCTGCCGCAACGGCTGCCCGAGCAGACGGCCGTGGAGGTCGCCTCCCGCTATCTGCCGGCCAGCTCCCAGGTTGGTGTGGGTGGTGACTGGTACGACGTGATTGCGATGTCTGGAACCAGGGTCGCCCTGGTGGTTGGTGACGTGGTCGGTCACGGTGTCCATGCCGCCGCGACCATGGGCCGGCTGCGTACCGCTGTCCGTACGCTGATCGATATTGATCTTTATCCGGGTGAGCTGCTTACCCGTCTGGACGACGTGGTCGCGCGCCTCGCCGCGGATCATGACGGCGTCGCGGGAAACACCGCGCCCCTGGAACAGGAGGCCGTCAACGACATCGGCGCCACCTGTCTGTGTGCCGTTTATGATCCGGTCTCCCGCGTCTGCACGCTGGCCCGGGCCGGCCACCTCCAGCCCGTTCTGGTCACTCCTGATGGCACGGCCGCCTTCCTGGATGTGCCCGCTGGCCCGCCGCTCGGGCTCGGCGGCCTGCTCTTCGAGGCGGCCGAGGTTGAACTGCCGGCGGGCAGCCTGCTCGCCCTGTACACCGACGGCCTGGTCGAGTCCCGCGATCGTGACATCGATGTGGGGCTTGAGGCGTTGTGCGCTGCCCTCGCTCCGCTGCGCTCCGGCAACGGCCCGCCTGGTCAGCCGGTGCTCTCCTCGTCCTTGGAAGCCATCTGTGACCGGGTGCTTGATGCTCTGCTGCCCGAGCATCCCGCCGATGACGTCGCGCTGTTGCTTGCCCGCACCCGCGCTCTCGACGCGAGCCAGGTCGCCAGCTGGGACCTGCCCGCTGACCCGGCTGTCGTCGCCCACGTCCGGGCGGGGGTACTGCGCACCCTCGGCGTGTGGGGACTGGCGGAAGCCGCGTCCACCACCGAATTGCTCGTCAGCGAGCTTGTCACCAATGCGATCCGCCATGGGCGTGCCCCCATCCAGGTGCGGCTGATCCGGGACACCGCACTGATCTGCGAGGTCTCCGATGCCAGCAGGGCCGCGCCGCACCTGTGCCATGCCCGTACCTTTGACGAGAACGGACGCGGGCTGTTTCTGGTCGCCCAGCTCGCGGCACGCTGGGGCACTCGCCAGACCCGCGATGGTAAGATCATCTGGGCTGAGCAGGCGCTGGCCGCGGCCCCGCGGGGCGAGGCTTGCGAAGACGCGTGAAGGCTTGTGCGGCAGGGCTCGTGAAGCGACGTATGTGATCGGACTT
>NZ_CAKJTL010000128.1:5330-9132 GCF_917627385.1 Protofrankia sp. CiT1 | reverse complement strand
CTCTGGACGAACTTCCGGCGGCGACCACTTCTTAGAGCGACCGGCAATAGGGGACGCGGCGTCGCGGGGTTGGGGCACGCACCTCGCCGCATCGCTCCCCGTCCATCGCTGCGCGATGCACGGGTACCCCGGCTCGTCAGTCGCCACCCACCACCTCCGGTGGCTCCCTCCGCCGCCTCGCGATGCGCGCACCCCAACCCCACTCCTTGATCCACTCCCCTATTACCGGGTGCTCTTATCTGGGCCTGTCGGACACCTCGTGCGTCGACCGGATATGCTTACCTATCGTGACCTGCATCGTCGGTCTTGAGCATGACGGCAGGGTGATCATCGGTGGTGACAGTGCCGGGGTGGCCGGCTACTCGATCACGATTCGCGCTGACACCAAGGTGTTCCACAACAGTGAGTTCATCATGGGTTTCACCTCCTCGTTCCGGATGGGCCAGCTGCTGCGGTACAGCCTGGTTCCGCCCCTGCCGCGCACCTGGGACATCGACCGGTTCATGGCCACCGACTTCATCTCCGCGGTGCGTGACTGCCTGCGTGAGGGTGGCTATTCCCGCAATGAGTCAGGCTCGGAGGAGGGCGGGGTGTTCCTGGTCGGTATCCGCGGACGTCTGTACCGCATCGACTCCGACTTCCAGATCGGGCGCAGCATCGACCTCTACGACGCGGTTGGCTGCGGCGAGGAGTTCGCGCTCGGCTCCTTGTTCGGCAGTGCGCATCTCGACCCGGAGGAACGGGTGGGGCTCGCGCTGGAGGCGGCCGCGCATCACTCCTCGGCGGTCTGCCCACCCTTCCACCTGATGTCCAGCCCGAATCCCGGCTGATCCCGTATTTTCCGCGATCGCGGGGGTTGCGCGCGACCCTCCACGAGGCGCTGCGGCGAGACGGTCCAGATCCTGGGCGAACCACCCCTCGGCGCGGGGCGGGCGCATCCAGCCGGGCAGGGAGGTCGTGCCCCAGCCGTAGCGAGTCGGCGGGCACCCAGCCATGAGGGCTGGGCCGCCCGGGGGTGAGATCCCCCAGGCGGCCCGGCGGTCAGGATCGGCGCAGGCCGCCACGCAGAAGCGCGGTAACGGCTGATCGTGCTCCGCGGGCCGGTTCGAAGGCGTCGGCGGCGGTCGTCAGCGCATGGGCCTCCTCTTCGGTCAACGCTATGTCGGCGGCGGCCACATTGCTCTCCAGCTGCGCGAGGCTGGAGGCACCGGGAATCGCCACCACATTCGGGTGCCGGATCACCCACGCCAGCGCGACCTGTGCCGGGCTCGCGTCGTGGGCCGCGGCAACATCGCGCAGGACGTTGAGGACGGGCCGGGCAGCGTCGAGGTTCTCCGGGAGGAACAGGGGATTCATCGCGCGTACCCGCGACGGCGGGGGGTGCTCGCGGGTGTAACGGCCGGACAGCAGGCCCTGGGCGAGAGGGCTGTACGCGATGATCAGCCGGTCGTTCTTCACCGCGTAGGGCAGCAGATCGCGTTCGGCCTGGGGCCGCAGGAGGCTGAACCGCACCTGGTTGGAAAGCACGGGGGCGCCGAGCGCCTCCTCAGCCGCCTGCCACCGCTGCAGCGAGTAGTTGCTGACACCGATCGCGTCGACGAGGCCGACCCGTTGCAGGGCGGCCATGCCCCGCATGGTGCTGCTGTCCGAAACGAGCGGGTTGGGCTGGTGCACCTGATAGAGGTCGATCTGACGGATGCCAAGCCGGTTGGCGCTGGCCACCGCCCGCTGTTCGACCACCGGAGCCACCGGCAGCACCGGGAACAGCTTGGTGGCGACGATGGCCGTCCCGTCGGCGCCGGCCTCCCGCAGAGCGCCGCCCAGGATCCGTTCGCCGCGCCCGAACGCGTAGACCTCGGCCGTGTCGAAGAACGTCACACCAAGCTCACGTGCCCGCCGGACGATCGCCGGCGCCTCGCTGGCCGCGTAGGCGGCGCCGTAGCCCCACTCCTGGGAGCCGAACTGCCAGGTACCCAGCCCGATCACGGAGATTTTCTTCTTTGTGGTTACTCCATCGACATACCGCATCACTCCAGTGAACGCTACGCGGAGCCGGCGCGCGACTTGGCCATGCCGGACGCATCCGCGACCGGTTCTGGTTTGATACCGGCATCTTCGACCGGCGCCAGTCGTTCTCGACCGGCACTGGTCATTGAGAAAGATCTACGCCGGCCGGTGGATCGTCCGATGGCGGGCGGGCGGGCGCGTGGAGCTGTGATCGCGTTGTGGCCGGCCTGTTAGGTTGCGGACAGTCTGGTTTTCGAATGGGTGCGACACGGGCAGACCGGACACGGGACAGGCCGGCACGCAGGGCGAAGGGGAGCACAGTGGTCCAGCAGTTCAGCCGGGGACAGAAGAGCCAGCTGTCCGCGATCACTCCTGGCACTGACCTCTACATCGGAATCGCGCTCGTCGCTCCCGGCCTGAGCTGGGACGTGTCCTGTTTTGGGCTGGACGCGAACGGCCGGCTGTCCGATGACCGGTACTTCATCTTCTTCAACCAGCCGAAGTCGCCGGAAGGGTCGATCCAGCTCCTGGGTGAGCAGGCCGGGGACACGCAGTCCTTTCGGGCGACGCTGAAGGACGTACCCGCGGGTATCGACAAGCTGTCGTTCTGCGCGGCGATTGACGGTGCCGGGGCCGCGTCGCAGATCTCCGCTGGTTACTTCCGGATCGTCGTCGGCGGCAGTGAGGTCATGCGCTACGCGTTCACCGGAGCGGACTTCAGCAGCGAACGCGCTGTTATGATCTGCGATCTTTACCGTAAGGGGGTCTGGCGGGTCTCGGCCGTGGGGCAGGGTTTCGACGGTGGGCTTGCCGAGCTGATCCGTTCCTTCGGCGGGGAGGTGGAGGAGCCGTCAGCCCCGCCGCCAGCCGCACCCGTCGGCTTCGGCCCGCCGGCTGGTGCCACGCACACCTACGCGCCACCAGCGCCTGGTCTGGATTACGCCAAACCACCTGCGGCCCTGGCGTCCGCGCCGCTACCAGCGGCACCAGCACCGCTACCGATGGCATCAGCGCCGGTAGCACCGACGATGGGGTACGGCCAGCAACTGCCCGGTGGGCCCGGCCCGCAGGCGCCCGGCGGTCTCGGCCCGACCGAGATCCTGCCCTCCCAGATCCAGCCGGTGCGGCCAGGCGCGATGAACAGCCTGAACCCCTACCGCGAGGTCCCCACGGCCGGCCGGTGGACGCAGCAGAACAGCAAACTCGTCAAGGTCACGCTCGGGCAGGGCCCGGATGTACTCGCCCTCCGTGGCTCCATGGTCGCCTATCAGGGCGACATCGACTTCGACTACAAGGGCGCTGGTCTGCGTGGGATGCTGGAGAACAAGCTCACCGGACAGGGCCTCAAGTTGATGACGTGTAAGGGGCGCGGTGAGGTCTTCCTTGCTCACGACGCCACCGATCTCCATATCGTCGAGTTGAGCGGCCAGCCGCTGTGCATCAACGCCAAGAACATCCTGGCGTTCGACAGCACCCTGAGCGCCGAGGTCAAGCGGATCGAGAGCCCGGGGATCCCCGGTGGTGGCTTCTTCCATTTCGAGGTTTCAGGCCAGGGCTCGATCGTGGTGATGACGCGGGGAACGCCGATGACGCTGAACGTCGCCGGTCCGACATTCGCCGACATGAACGCTCTGGTGGCCTGGACGGCTGGCATGCGGGTGAGTATCTCGACCCAGGTGCGCATCTCCCGCCAGATCTATGCCGGTAGCAGCGGGGAGTCCCTCGCCTTGCAGTTCATGGGTTTCCAGGGTCATTTCGTCGTTGTCCAGCCGTACGAGGTCTAGGGCGTGGCGAG
>NZ_CAKJTL010000128.1:0-4696 GCF_917627385.1 Protofrankia sp. CiT1 | reverse complement strand
TCTAAGAGCGCGTTTGAGATCGTCATTCCGGCTCGCCGCGTCCAGGCGCCCCTGGCTGCGTTGTCGGCCACACCGATACAACTCATCCGGTATCGCTTCGGCCTTCCGCCTTGCCAGGGAGCCCCTGGACGCGGCTCACTGATCGAAAGCCCGATCTCAAACCCCCTCTAAGGAGGCTGTGGTGCAGGGAACGTTGATGGACCACTTCGGCCAGACCCAGTTGATGGACCGGATGAGCAGGCACGGTTCCAAGATTGTCAAGATCGTCATGCAGCCCGGTCAGGACCTGTTCGCCAGGGTCGGCTCGATGATCGCATACGAAGGTCTCGTCGACTTCAATCCCCAGCCACCACAGCTGCGGCGGATCGCCTCCTCCTGGGCAACGGGCGAGGGCGTGCCGTTGATGACCGCTGTCGGGCAGGGCCTGCTCTACCTGGCCGACTACGGCAAGGAGGTCATCGTCGCTCAGCTCGCGGGTGAGGGCCTGTCGGTCAACGGCAAGAACATCCTCGCGTTCGACGCCACCTTGCAGTGGGGGATCGAACGCGTCCGCGGCGTCAGCATGCTGTCCGGGATGGGCATGTTCAACGTGGTCATCCGCGGCCACGGCTGGGTCGCGATGACCGCGAAAGGCAATCCGATCGTGCTCGACACGCGGGAGGCACCGACGTTCGTCGACACCGACGCGCTGGTCGCCTATACCGACGGCCTGCAGGTCCAGCCGCGGCGGACCGCTCGCCTGGGCGGGCTGATCGGGCGCGGTTCGGGTGAGGCCTTCCAGCTCGGCTTCTCCGGTCAGGGGTTCGTCGTCGTGCAGCCGAGTGAGGACGAGCGGCCGAACATGTCAGTTCGTGGGTGACCTGGTTCGCGCTTGGTCTGGTTGGTGCTTGGTCTGGTTGGTGCTGGGCCTGGTTGGTGGATGAGAGGATTCGACGATGAGCCACGGTGGATTCGCGGGTGGCCCGTCCGGCGGCTACCCGCCCGCGGGCGGTGGGATTCGCGGCACGCTCCTCGGTAATCCCGAGGTGTCGACGGGGGAGCGCTTCACCCTGCAGAACGGCAAGATGCTCAAGGCGACGCTCGGCGCCCAGGGAATGCGCGAGTTCTACGCCCGTAAGGGTGCGATGGTCGCCTACCAGGGCGGCGCCAGCTTCGACGGGCACTGGGAGGGCTGGGGCCACCAGTTCCGCTCGCTGTTCCAGGACGGCGAGGGCCTGAACCTGATGAAGGTGTCCGGCGGCGGCACGGTCTTTCTCGCCCACCAGGCCCAGGACGTGCACATCCTCGACCTCACCGGTGACGGTCTGACCGTGGACGGCAAGAACGTGCTCGCCTTCGACCGGGACCTGCACTGGGACGTCGTCCGCATCGACTCCCAGGTCTCGATCGCCGGAGCCGGCAACTACCAGGTGGAGCTGTCGGGGAGCGGCAAGGCCGCGGTGGTGACCTCGGGCGCTCCGCTGGTCATGCGGGTGACGCCGCAGAACTACTATTTCGCGGATGCCGACGCGGTGGTCGGCTGGTCATCGAGCCTGCAGGTGTCGATGCAGGCTGCCGTGACGTCGTCGTCGGTATGGAAACCGCGCGGGAACACCGGGGAGAGCTGGCAGATGCAGTTCTCCGGTGACGGATACGTGATCGTCCAGCCATGTGAACTGCTACCGCCCTACAACGCGCTCGCCGGTGCGGGGCTGGCTGGACATTTCGGGCTCGGCGAGGCCGGTTTCGCTGGCAACCAGATGCAGGGGCATGGTGCCGCGGGGCAGGGCTCCCCAGAACAGGGCCACGGCTCTGGCGGAGGACTTCCCGGCGCGCTCGGTGGTGCGCTTGGTGGTCTGTTCGGCAATCAGGGGCACGGCCGGGGTGGTCTGTTCGGCGGCCGCTGACCGCATGACCTGCCACTCGATGACGCTGCCCTTTCGCTGTGCGCCGTGGACACGGGAACAGGGCGTGGACCCGATCGGGTCGGCACTGACCTGCGACACCCTGCTGCTGGTGGAGGTGCCACCGCCGTGGCCGCGCGATGTGGGCGAGATACCCGCCTTCGCGGAGGCTGGGCGCCGGGCCCGGCCCGATGCCATGCGTCGGACCCGGTTGCTCGCGGTCAGCCCGACCGGCGACGTCACACCCGGCCGCGAGTCGCGAGCGGGCGTGCGGGTCACCCGGTGGCAGCGCACGGGTTCGAACCGTTTCGTGGGCGCTGACCACACCGTGCCTCGTGAACGGCTTGTCGACGGGCTCGTCCGGCTCCTTGACGGAGGTGACGGCGCGTACGACAACATCACGGCTCAGGCCGCGTCTGCCGAGGTCCTGCTCTGCGGCCATGGCCAACGGGACCGGTGCTGCGGCCGGGACGGCGCCCGCCTGTGGATGGAGATGGCATCGCGCTGGCCCGGCGTGCGAGTTCGCCGGTGCAGCCACCTTGGCGGGCATCGGTTCGCCCCGACCGGGCTCACTCTCCCTGACGGGCGGGCCTGGGCGTTTCTCGATCCCACGACCCTCGACCAGATCGTGCGTCAGGACGCCCAGCCGAGCGAGCTGCGTGGCAGTTACCGGGGCACCACCGCACTCGACCGGTGGGGGCAGGCGGTCGAGCGGGAGCTGTTCGAACGCTTCGGCTGGGGCTGGCTTGACCACGAGTTCACCTCGTCGCGCACCGTTGTCATGGACGGCGGGCGGGCCGCGACCGTGGAACTCGCCTGGCATGGGCCGACCGGGGAGGCGAGCGCCACCGCGGTGGTCGAGGTCATCCGGGAGATTCCCCTGCTGGTATGTGGTGAACCGCCGGAGTCCGCTGAGCGGACAAGCCCGGAGCTTGCCCCGCGTTTCGTCCTGATCCGCCATGGAGCTGCCCCCCTCCAGTGATTGCCGTATGCGGCTGGCCGTATATTCGGTGTTTCATTGCGGACACAAAGCGGCCAGGCATGGGTGAACCGATCGGTTGGCTTCCGGAGGTAACCCGTGCCCGGCCGGTTGGGGGCTCTGTTGATTCCGTTTTTCGACGGTGTTGTCGCGTTATTCCGGTTGGTCGACGTCCTGGTCATGCGTCGCCGACCGGTCAGGACGGTGTTGCCGCTCGTCTGTCTGGAGCGTGAATCCGGCCAGGATGGGCTGTTGGCCGATATCCTGGCGCGTTTGCGGCAGCCGATTCCGGTATCAGTGCCGAGCGCCCGGGTCGATGCCGGGACCGAGCACGCGAGAATCGCCTCCACCCACCTGTCTGGGGAGGCCGGGTCACCATTACCCCCGCCCCGGCTGCCGGTGCTGCACGCACTGTGCGCCGAACTGGGCCGGGACAAGTTCGGCATGCCGCGGCTGCGTTTTGACCACTATCTGCTTGCCGACTGGCTGACCCGGCAGGACATGCGGGGGAACGGACTGGGCGACCAGCCCACGGAGCTCCTCGGCCGGCTCCGGGATCGTTTCCGGGGAAACTCGCCGAATCCTTTCGCTGGTCTTGCCGACGGCGTGCCCGACCCGACGGTCAGGTTCGTGTTCGTGCTCGTCGCGTGGCTCTGGCTGCTGGTCCGGTTCTGGCTGCGGGTCAGCGGGCGAGTACCTGGTCTGGGGCGCCAGACCCGCTGGTTCATGCGTCAGCGGTATGTGGCGCCGGGAGCCGGGAACTTTGTCGGGTTCGCCGAGCGGCTCACCGTCGGCGCTGTTGACAGCGAAGTCCCCGAAGAGGTCGACAAGCTGCTCGTACACGCGTTTCTGCAGGACCTGCGGACGGCGTACCGACGCCGGCCGTGGCGGATCCGGGCCTGGCGGCGGACGGCGAACCCGGTGGCGCTGATTGACAACATCACATCGGACAACGGTGGGGTTGCTTTACTCAACATGATCGGTGATGTCCGCAGCGAGACCGGCCGTGACGATCCGCTGTTGGTGATCGCTAGCTGTGGTAGCCAGCTGGCTATTTGTGATCTTGCCTGGCCGAGTATGCCGGCCGAGCCCGTGGCCGTGGCTCTGGATGCCGAGGCCCACTGGCTCGACGGATTGGGACGGCGCCGCCGACGGCGCGATCCCGGCGCATGGGTGCTGCGACTGACGGTGCCCGCTGCCCGTCAAGCCACCGTGACCGAGGCAGCCGAACTGGCCCACGTACCGCCTTTTACCCCGCGGCGACCGCCGGTGCCAGCCCGTCCCATGGTGCTGACATCCCTGGTCACCGTCGTCGTCCTGGCTGCCGCCACATCGCTGCTGTGGGTCTGCTGGCCCCACCGCCTACCGGAGTGCCTGCGGTCGTCGGGCGCTGGGATCTCGGTCGAGCTGGTCCCGAACAAGGTCGGGACACCCGACTGCGTCGGATACAGCGACAACGCCAACCGGATATTCGGGGCCACGGGTGACGAGAAGCAGCCGGGCAGCAAACGACTGCTGGCCGCTCAGCGTGAGATATTCCGGCAGAACGAGTGCGCTCGGGACATACACGAGAAATACCCGACGCGCCCGTACATCACCCTGGTCTATCTGGCCGGGTTGAGCACGGCATTGGACGAGGGGGATGCGTGGAGCGCGGCGCAGAGCGAGGAGCTTGAAGGAATTCTGCTCAGGCAGACCACCCAGAACGGTGTCCTCGCAGCGGACGGGGCTTGCAATTTTGCCGGCGCGGACAGATCTGACCAGCCACTGCTGCGGATTGTCATAGCCAATGGCGGATCGCGTATGAGCAGCGCGGTCGACGTGGTCAGGAAGT
>NZ_CAKJTL010000127.1 GCF_917627385.1 Protofrankia sp. CiT1 | reverse complement strand
GGTCAGCGGGCGGCGGCGGCAGGGCAAGACGTTCCTGCTGGAGGAGCTGGCCCGCCAGACCGGTGGGCTCTATTTCGGCGCCACCGAGGCGACCGGGACCGAGTCGCGGGCGCTGTTCGCCGAGGCGCTCGCGGAGGCAACCCGGCTGCCGACGCCGCCGCGGTTCGCGACCTGGGACGAGGCCGTTCGGTACCTGTTCTCGGTTGGTGCGGCCCTTCCAGGCCCGGTGGTGATCGACGAGTTTCCCTACCTGAGCGCGGTGTCACCGGCGCTGCCGTCGATCCTGCAGCGAGAGCTCGACCGCGCCGCGTCGGCGGCGCAGCGGGGCGAGCCGGGACTGTCACTGTTGCTGTGCGGCTCGGCGCTGTCGGTGATGGGCCGACTGCTGGCCGGCAGCGCGCCGCTGCGCGGCCGGGCGAACCTGGAAGTCGTGGTCCACCCGTTCGACTACCCTTTGGCGGCCCGGTTCTGGGGCATCACGGATCCGCGGCTGGCGGTCGCGCAGCACGCCGTCGTCGGCGGCACCCCGGCCTACCGCAGGTTCGTCAACGACGACGTCCCCGCCGGTCCCGGCGACTTCGACGACTGGGTGTTGCGCACGGTCCTCAACCCGGGCAGCCCGCTGTTCCGGGAGGCCCGCTACCTGCTCGACGAGGAGGCCGGCGTCCGCGATTCGGCGATGTACCACTCGGTGCTCGCCGCTGTCGCCGGCGGTTCCAACACCCGCGGCGGCATCGCGAGCTACGTCGGCCGGAAGGCCACCGACATCTCCCACCACCTGAGCGTCCTGGAGGACTGTGGGCTGCTGCGCAGGGAGGAGGACCTGTTCCGCCAGGGCCGGGCGGTGTACCGGATCGCCGAGCCGTTGATCGTCTTCTACCAGGTCGTCATGAGGCCCCGCTGGGGGTTCCTGGAAAGTGGCCGGGCCGCCGCGGTCTGGCGTGACGCCCGCCCTCGCTTCTCCGCGCAGGTCCTCGGCCCCCATTTCGAGCAGCTCTGCCGTGACCACGCGGCCTTCGCCCCGCCCGACCTGTTCGGCGAGCTCCCCGGCGAGATCGGCGCCGGTGTGGTTTCCGACCCCGAGCGCAGGACCCAGATCCAGATCGACGTGGCCGTGCTGGCTCCACCGGTGCCCGGCGAGCCCCGCCGCATCCTGTCTCTCGGCGAGGCGAAATGGGGCGACATCATGGGCTCCCGCCACGTCGACCGGCTCCGCCGCGCTCGCGACCTGCTCGCCGCCCGCGGCTACGACACCCGTGACACCACTCTGACCTGCTACAGCGGCGCTGGCTTCGACCCGTCCGTCACCGCCGCCACAGCCGATCGCACCGCAGCCGACCGCATCGCGGCCATCACCCTTGACCAGCTCTACGGCGTGTTTCGGAAGTCGTCGTTCGATCAGGAAGCGGCGACACAGCGGCCAGCACCAATGCGTTAGAGGCTCCGGCAATAGGGCGTTCGATCAGCGAACGGCGTCTGGGCGGATGGATCGCGAGGCTGCGGAGGGAGGCGCCCTGTGTTGGGCGTCGACCCGGAAGCTCAGTTTCGTGCGCTTGTGATTTGTCCTGTTTTGCTAAGAGGAAGCCGCGGAGATCGAGAGTGGCGGTGGTGTGGTCGTGCCTGCCACGCGGGACGAACACGTGGCAGGCACGACAGCGGGTAGACCCGGCCCTGGGCCGGCCGCGGGTCCGGCACCTTCTCCAGCCGCTCCCAGATTCCCGCCCGCAACACGCCGCCGGCTGGCACCGCAGCGACCGCGGCACGAGACAATGCGCCCACAGGCACGTCGCATCCCAGACCACGAAGACGTCAGATATCTCCGTGATCTACAAGCGGTGTGTCTGTCTTTCTGTCAGTGCACTGGGGATGTGCAGGTGGTCGAGATGGCGTAGTTGCCGGTGTCGGTTTCGGCGCCCGTCCGCGTGGTCGCGATCACTTTGACCACGAGCGCATCGCCCTGGTGAAATCCGGCGCCGCTGAGGGTTCCGTGGTAGATGGTGCCGTCTTGAGAGGTCATCCATACACCGTTGTCGGAGTTCGATGTGGTGTCGACCCATTCGAAGACGACGCTGTCCAGCGGATCACGGCTGCTCACAGCCACTGACGCTGTGTCCCAGCATCCGCTCGGTGGAACGAAGTTGCTGATCCGAGGCGGGTGGGCGACTGCCGCGGCTACCGGGATGGTCAACGGTTCCAGGCCGGGCGCGTCCACGACGACGGACGTGGTGTCCTTCCCGCCCGGTGCCGCGTCGCGGTCCAGCTTGATTGCCAGTCCGACGCTACCGCCTGGGGCGAGGGGTGCGCTGGCAGCCGGGGTGATGTTCAGCCAGGTAGCGGCGGATCGCGCCGTCCAGGTGGTGGCGGTCCCGCCGCTGTTCCGAATGACAATATCGACGCCCGTCGCGATTGTCCCAAAATCAATCACCGCCACGGATGCGGAAAGACGCGCTGGCGACCCGCCACGGCCGCGATCGGCGTTGTTCTGCCCGCTACTGGCGCTCGTGCCACGACCTCCCTTACCGCTACCGCCGGTGTCTCTGTTCCCGTCGCCCGGCCCGACGAGTGGCCCGGTGGACTGACCAGGCGTCGGTGCGCCGCTCACAGGCAACGACGCGGGCGCGGGCGCGGCCGAGACCGGGCCGTCCGCCTGCCGCACGATCCCCGCGGCTGGTCGCGGAACGACCAGCGCCAAGACCATGATCAACAGCGCCGCGCCGACAGCCAGTAGCACCGCCACCGTCCTGCCGGCTCGTGGTAGGCGTCGATCGATGACCGGCGGCTCCGTGACCGGCCCTGCTGGCCTCAGCTGGCGCGCCGCGTCCGTGTTCGCGGACGGATCTTGCAGATCCGGGCTCATCGGGGGTGACGCCGAGCCCATGCTGTCCGATGTGCCGGCCGCCCTGCCCGTTCCGGAAGAGGGAGTGGACGGCGAGGCCCCGGCGTCCACGGCTGTGGCGTGGCTTGAAATGCCCGGGTGCGAGACAGTCTGGCCGGGGACGGCGTGGTCCGGAGCACATCCCGGGCTGACCTGATGACCAGGGTGGACAGTCTCGCGGACGGCGTGGCCGTCGGATGCGCCACGCGGGTGCCGTAGCCAGCGCAGCACCGGGTCTAGGGCGAGGGTGGTCTGGGCCCACACCCCCTTCTCGCGGAGTCGGGCGAGGGACAGGTAGCCGCCACGCAGGTCGCCGTTGATGTCTTTGGGCGAGACCTCCAGGATCGTCGCGATGTCCTTACGACGGAAGCCGAGTGACCGCAGGATAATCGCCTTGCGGCGCCGGTCAGGCAGATAGGAGGCAGCCGCGGCGAAGTCCAGGCGAGCGGGCACGTCGTCCTGCGCCGGAGTGCCCGCCGGCCCTGGCACGACGGCGGGCGCTGTCGCGTCATCCCACGGCAGCGGCAGAGAAGACATAGGCGGCGCGGCCCGTAGCGCATCCACGATCGCGTTCTTGGCGATCGTGGTCAGCCAGGCAGCCGGATTCACGATGGCACGCCCGCTCCACCGCTGGAATGCCTTCTGCAAAGTCACCTGGACGACGTCGTCGGCCTCCAGGATCGTCGCCGGTACTGCCCTCCGGCCAAGCTGCGCAGCCACATAACGTCGGAGCTCCTCGACGCATCCAGCGGCCATCTCCTCGAAGCCCTCGTACGGGCCGCCCCTATCGTGCTCGGACGTTTCGGCGGCCGGGGCCACCCTCTCGTCTCCCTCGAACGCATCCTTCGGCCTGTCTCTGGCGGATGGCTGATCCTGGATCTGAACAATCGGATCATCGAATGTCGTGAACACCGGCCCGGCGGGATCGGCCTGTCTGTCCGCGGACTGACCGGGTGGTTCGTCGATGAGGGCGTCTGGCCAAAGATTCAAGGCACTATCCGGGGGATGCAACAGGGGGGTGGGGAGTTCAGGGTCAGCGGTCACCGTGGCTTCCCTCCCCGCCGTCCAGCGCCGCCGCAGCTACCGCGGCGCCAACCGTACCGTTGGCGTACACGTGTATCCGCACCGCAACGGCCGCAACGTCACCGCGTCCGGCGTGGCCCGATGCGTAGAAGCGGTAGAAACGCAACGCGGCATCCGTCAAGACGCAGATGCTGCGCGTACAGGATAGAGCTACGAGCAATACTGGGTCATGGGTCAAAATCATCACCGTCGGTTACCTTTCAAGGAGAAGCCGTCGGCTGGCCTCGCACCCGAGGTCGGCCCGAACACTTCCCTCGACGAGAGCCAGATCCCCTTGCTGCATGTGAGTCACATCACACTCGACGCTGCCTACAGGTAGCGAAGCTCTGCTGAAACCGTTAGCCCCGCGCCAGGGTTCGACGCTCTGGGGTCACCGAGCAGGCTCAGCTTCAGGGCAACCAGCGCCGCACACGCAGCAGCGACGAGACGACCGCGGCTGCGAGCAGGTCGCGCCCTTCCTCGATCGAAAGTACGGCTGGAAGAACATCGACCCCGCCATCCCGTTCTGCTAATGATGCGGCGGCCAGAGCCTGGGCGAAGACCGGCCCGCGCTGGTCGACGGGCAGATACGGCACCAACCCAGTCGACGCCCGCGCCCGCGCAGCCGGCCAGCATCCCACTCCAGCCCATATAGACCCAGACCAGCCCACAGCCGGCACCATGACACTGTGGGGGATCCATCGGGACACCGTGACCAGGCACGCCGTGCTCACCGGACGCGTCGCGCCCCGCCGCCGCATAGTGCTTCTCCGGTTTCCACCGTCGCTCGTGGTTGTGTCAACACGTGCGCCGGTAGGCGATGTCGCCGGGCACGAAGTGGTTCCATTCTTCGGCCGACAGGCCGGCGCCGGCCGCGTCGCACGCCCAAACGTGGATATGGCCACTGAGAGTTGATATTCCTGCTATCTCGTAGACTCGTAGCCGTCCCCCGCCACTGCCGCTGATCGTGCTGATGGTGATGAGGGTGCGCCCGTCTGGGCTGAACGTCACCCCGGTCAGATACTGGTCGTCGTCAACACTGGCAATCCGCGTCGGCGCCCGCGGGTCGGTGAGGTCATAGACCCGCAACCGACCCCCACCACCGCTGCTGATGCTGATACTGGTGGTGGTAGTGGTGAGGGTGTGACCGTCCGGACTGAACGCGACCGCGGTGAGGTGCTGGTCGTCGTCAATACTGGCAATCCGCACCGGCGCCCGCGGGCTGGCGAGATCATAAACCCGCAACCGACCACCGCTGCTGTCGCTGTTGCTGGTGGTGGTGAGGGTGTGACCGTCCGGACTGAACGCGACCGCGGTGAGGTGCTGGTCGTCGTCAATACTGGCAATCCGCACCGGCGCCCGCGGATTGGCGAGATCATAAACCCGCAACCGACCACCACCGCTACCGCTGTTGCTGATGGTGGTGAGGGTGTGCCTGTCTGGGCTGAACGCGACCGCGGTCAGGTACTGGTCGTCGTCGACACTGGCAATCCGCGTCGGCGCCCGCGGGTCGGTGAGGTCATAGACTCGCAACCGACCCCCGCCACTGCTGTTACTGGTGGTGGTGAGGGTGTGGCCGTCCGGGCTGAACGCGACCGCGGTGGGGTGCTGGTCGTCGTCAATGCTGGCGATACGCGCCGGGGCCCGCGGGTCGGTGAGGTCATAAACTCGCAGCCCTCCGCCGCTGATGCTGGTGGCGGTGGTGAGGGTATGGCTGTCTGGGCTGAACGCGACCGCGGTCAGGTACTGGTCGTCGTCAACACTGGCAATCCGCGCCGAGAGCCGTGGGTCGGTGAGATCATAGACTCGCAACCGACCCCCACCATTGATACCGCTGATGCTGCTGGTGGTGGTGAGGGTATGGCTGTCCGGGCTGAACGCGACCGCGGTGAGGTACTGGTCGTCGTCAACACTGGCAATCCGCACCGGCGCCCGCGGGCTGGTGAGATCATAGACCCGCAACCGACCCCCACCACGGCTGTTACTGGTGGTAGTGGTGGTGAGGGTATGGCCGTCCGGGCTGAACGCCACCCCGGTCAGGTACTGGTCGTCGTCGACACTGGCAATCCGCGCCGGCGCCCGCGGGCTGATGAGGTCATAGACCCGCAACCGGCCCCCACCATTACTGTTACTGGTGATGCTGGTAAGGGTATGGCCGTCTGAGCTGAACGCGACCGCGGTGGGGCTCTGGTCGTCGTCAATACTGGCAATCCGCGTCGGCGCCCGCGGGCTGATGAGGTCATAGACCCGCAACCGGCCCCCACCACTGCTGTTACTGGTGGCGGTGGTGAGGGTATGGCTGTCCGGACTGAACGCAACCGCGGTGAGGTGCTGGTCGTCGTCAATACTGGCAATCCGCGTCGGCGCCCGCGGATTGGTGAGGTCATAGACCCGCAACCGACCCCCACCACTGATGCTGGTGGCGGTGGTGAGGGTATGACCGTCCGGACTGAACGCCACCCCGGTCAGGTACTGATCATCGTCAATACTGGCAATCCGCGCCGGAGCCCGCGGATTGGTGAGGTCATAAACCCGCAACCGGCCCCCACCATTGATGCCGCTGATACCGCTGGTGGTGGTGAGGGTATGGCCGTCCGGGCTGAAGGCGACCGCGGTGGGGCTCAGGTCGTCGTCGACACTGGCAATCCGCGCCGGCGCCCGCGGGTCGGTAAGGTCATAGACCCGCAACCGACCACCGCCACTACTGTTGCTAATAGTGGTGAGGGTATGGCCAGCTGAGCTGAACGCGACCGCGGTGAGGTACTGGTCGTCGTCGACACTGGCAATCCGCGCCGGCGCCCGCGGGTCGGTGAGATCATAAACCCGCAACCGGCCCCCACCACTGCTATTGCTAATAGTGGTGAGGGTATGGCCGTCCGGGCTGAACGCGACCGCGGTGAGGTGCTGGTCGTCGTCAATACTGGCGATCCATGGGGTGGCGACGAGCATGGCGGCGAGGCTGGCGCGGGTCTCGAACGTGGAGGCGAGGTGTTCCGCGGCAAGATTGAGTTTGAGAGCCTGGGCAGGATCACTGCCGCGGAGCTGCTCTGCCTGGACAAGGAGCCCCCGGGCAGTAGCGAGCCGCTGCTGCCGCAGTGCTTCCTGGCGTTGCGCGCGAGTGGTCACCCATTCGACCGTCGCGGTGGCACCCCCCGCTGTCACCAGCAGTACAAAAGCGGTCAGCAGCGCGATGGCGCGACGGCGGCGACGTACACCATGGCGATGGCTGGCTGTGAGAAACGCCTGGGTAGTAGAGGTGAGGGTATCGGGGGTGAGGGTGCGCGCGGCGGTGGCCGCCCGGTTCAGTTCCCACAGATAGTCGGCGGGCCGGCCGTGCTGCTCCCATGTCTCGGCGGCCTCAGCGGTGGTGGTCTGGAGCCGTAAGGTATCCGCGGCTGCGATGGCGCCGGCTAGGGGTGGCCAGGCAGTCAGGAGCTGCTCATGGGCGATATCCATGACCGGCCGGCGCCCGGTGCCATCCCCGGGGATGGGACCGGTGTCGTCGGTGATGGTGAGCAGCCGGCGGGCGACGAACACCTCCATCTCCGTCCGGAGCACCGCGGGCAGGTCGGCCAGGGCGACCCGACGGCGGGCAACCTGGCCGTGTCTATCGACGATGACCAGGCGTAGCAGCCCATCCAGTACCGCGGCCGGCTCCCGGCCGCTGGCAGCGGCGGCCTCGGCCAGAGCGGTGTTGGCCTGACCGGCCAGGGCTCCCTGGACGCCGCCGAGACGGTCATACTCGGCTGCCGACAGCCGCCCGCCCCGGGACACGGTCTCAGCGAGCCGGCCCAGGACGAACGCCAGCAGCGGCAGGGCCTGCCCGCTGCCGGTGTCGGTGACCATCCGGGCTACCAGTTCCTCGTCCACGCTGATCCCGGCGCGGCGGGCCGGGCCGGTGATGACCAGCCCCAGCATGTCCCGGGCCAGGGGGGCGACCAGGAACGACGCGACCGGGAGGTGGGTGTCGGCGGCCAGGGTGGCCAGCGGGTCAAGGAACTCCGAGCGGATGGTGGCCAAGGCGCGGACCGGACCGCCAGTGGCTTCCAGTAGCAGCCCGGCGAACCGGCGCTGCTGTGCTGGGGGGCTGTGGGTCAGCAGTTCCTCTGCCTGATCGATGGTGAGGAGGAGGCGGCGGGCTCCGGCCGCGGCCAGGAGATCCGCGACCAGGCGGGTCAGCCCGCCCGGCCGGTCTACGGTGTCGATGACGGTACTGGCGGTCCAGTCCAGGCCCCGGGCCCGCCCGGCAACGGCCAGGAGCCGGACCAGCTCAGCGACCGGATCGGCTGCGGGTATCAGCGGCGCCAGGACAAGCCAGTCGGGATCCGCGGCCAGGATCGGTACCAGCCCAGCCCGGACCAGGGAGGACTTTCCGCATCCCGAGGGGCCGACCACGGCCAGCAGACCACTGCCATGGCGGCCGGTGGGGACACGGAGCCGGTCGGCGAGGGCGCGGCTGTCGGCACTGCGGCCGAAGAACACCCGCGCCTGCCCGGTGGTGAATGCTGCCAGACCTGGGTAGACGACCGACGGTGTGCTGGTGGTTTCACCTGTTCCGTCCAGGCGCCGTAATGCCTCGATCAGCGCATTCCGGGCGGTGGTTCCGTCGCTGTCGAGGATTGTCCACTGGGTGTCGGTGGATATCAGCCGGTAGGCCACGGCTGGTTCAGCCTGTACTGGCAGCATCCGTCGCCAGCTGGCTCGTCGGCCGCTCGGGCATAGTGTGGTTCGCACCGGCAGGATCCGCAGCCCATGTGCGAGTGCAATCCCAACCTCCGCCGCGCACCATGGCGACCGGGTGAACCCTGTGGTGACCAGCGCGACCAGAGCGTCAGCCGCGTACAGTTCGTCGAACAGCCGCTGGACCCAGGCATCCCCGACGACTATTCCGCGCTCCAGATCATAGCTGAGGAACACATCATGCCCGGCCTGGCACAGCCAGTCCGTGACGCGCCTTGCGACGCCCAGATCCTCACTGGCATGACTGATGAACACCCGCGCCATCGCGCCTCACCCCCGTAGCGGCACGCAGCTGACCAATCCATCCGATGCCGGCATGCTACCTTCTGCCAGGATTGTCAGCGGACTTCACCGACCGCAATCCACCATTACCCAGGTCCGGCAGACTGACGGTGGATGTGTCGGGGCGAAAGTCGAAAGCCGGCCGGCCGGCGTGAGCCGGATAGTCCTATTGCCGGAGCATCTTAGATGCCCAACAGAATGGCCACCGATCTGGCCGAACACGCAGGTCACAGCTTCAACACGCCCCGAAATCAACGAATGGCCATGCTGACGGGCTTCCGCAGCAGGCCCTGACAGGGCCCTCGGGGTCCAGGGCGCATGGGCCGGCGCAACGCAACAGAGGCTCTGAAGCACTCTGAAGCACTCGACCTTCAGAGCTGACTTCCGAGCTCCTTGTGCCTGCGGCGGAGTATCGAGCCCGTCGGACCGCTGTCGGGCCTCGCGGGCAGGCCAGCCGCCTTGATCAGACCATGCCTAGGTGGACCGGAATGCGACGAGACGTGGCCAGGTCGATCGTCCTCGCTCATCGTTAGGCTATCGTGAACCCATCGGGAGATACGGGAAGGGGACTCCGATGGTTGGAGTGGTTGCGGCTTCGCTGTTCGTGAGCTGGGCGCATGACGACAAGGCCGCGAAGGAGACGCTGCTGGCCACATTGGCGTTCGACGCGCTGAGCGGGGTGCGGCTGACCCGGTGGGAGGACTCGGACCTGCTGCTCGGCGCGGACTGGAACAAAGAGATCCTGACCCGGCTGGCGGACTGCGACTACGGGCTGCTGCTGGTAAGCCCGAAATTCTTGGCGAGCAGCTACATCCGGGATACGGAGCTTCCGCGGCTGCTGGGGCCGGGCAGAGGCAAGGTGATGCCGGTGATGTTGAAGCAGGTGCCGCTGGACGGGTCGTTCGACCTGCGCGGGCTTGCCGCGCGGCAGATCTTCACCGGTGCCGGTGGCCGCGCCTTCACCCAGACCGCGGGTCCGAACCGGGAGCGGTTTGCGATGGACCTCGCGGGTCAGATCCGCCGCCGCGTGCTGGCCGACGCCGCATGATCATACGACTGCCACGCCAGGCGGTGCTGCGCTACCTCGACCGGCTGGCCGACGACCTCACACCACGG
Organism: Protofrankia sp. CiT1; assembly: GCF_917627385.1. Lineage (GTDB taxonomy): Bacteria > Actinomycetota > Actinomycetes > Frankiales > Frankiaceae > Protofrankia. The sequence continues at coordinate 3,350 of NZ_CAKJTL010000127.1, read as the reverse complement.
CAGATGCAGCGGCTGCGAGGCTTGGCCGGCCTGATCGACGGTGACGGCCGGATCCCGATGACGGACGCGCTGGCCGTGGCGACCCCCGGCGGCGACGACACGAAGGCCCAGGACGCGTTCCGGAAGTTCCGCGCGGCGTTCGACACCGCGGCGGACGCGGCAGGAGTCCAGGTACGGCTGGTCAGCGACCAGCGCAAGGCGCCGCCCCGAGACCGAGTGTGCTGGTTCGAAGGCGAGGATCTCACCGGCGACGAGCTGGCCGCCCGGTCCCGGCGGGAGGCCAGCCGGCGCGGCGACGAGGAAACGGTGACCGCGACGGTCACCGAGGTGCTGCCCGCGGCGACACCCGACGCTGGGCACGGCGAGGTCGTCGTCCATGTGGAGATCGCGCGGAAGGCCCCCGAACCGATCCGGCGGCGCGAGCGGGAATTCGTCGAGCTGTTGAGTGAGCAGGCGTCCGCGGGTCCGGGCTACCGGGTCACCAGCGTCCTCGAGCCGCTGCTCGGCGCCGACGTGGAAAGCGAACGGCGCCGGCTGCGGGAAGCGGCCGACCTGGTGGTGGAGCTCGACAGCACCGCGGCGAGCCCGGACACCTACCCGGGTGCGACCACCCGCCGGCCCCTCCGGCTGGCGCTGGAAGGCGTGGCCCGCGGCGCCGGACCCGCCGACGAAATCGTGCACGAGGCGCGCCGGCCGTTCAGCCAGCAGGCGAGCCGTAACGCCCGCGTCGCGTTCGTGCACCGGACGCTCGATCTGATCGCCGAACGGCTCCGAGAACCGACCACCTCACACGGACCGCTCGCCATGCGGACCGAGCCGGACGCATGGGTCAGAGACGTGGCAGGCCGGCGCCTCCTCCAGGAGAAGCCGGTGACCTCGCAGGTCGGGGAGACCTCGCTGGCCTCCGCCGCCCTGACGCATCCGGCAGCGCGGCGTCTCAGCAAACCGCTGCCAGCGGTCGACCGGCTCGTCACCTGGGCAACCGCAGCGTCACCGAACGCGCAGCATCTGTGCGCGCTGCTCGGTGACATCGGCATGGGCAAGACGACCACCGCTCAGCTGTTCACCCTGGCGCTGCTAGATCGCCGCGAGCACGACGTGTCGGTGCCGCTACCGATCCTGTTCGACCTGCGCGATCTCCCGGCACAGGTGGTTCGCGAGACGGCCGGGGTGAAAAAGATCGTCCAGGCGCTACTGGAGGCCGGAGACCTCGGGCGGGTTCCGACTGTCGAGGAGGTCCTCGATCTCGTCGCCAGCGGCAACTGTGTACTGATCTTCGACGGGCTCGACGAGGTGCTTGTTCACCTCGAACCGCACGCCGGCCAGGTGTTCACCCGCACATTGTGGCGGGCCACCGAGGAACTCTGGCGCTCCCAGCCGGCCGACGCGCGGGCGAACCGGCCGAGCAAGCTGCTGCTGTCGTGCCGGACCCACTACTTCCGCTCGATCCGCGACGAGACCAACCACTTCACCGGCCAACACCGCGACGGCCCCACCAGCACCGACTACCTGGCGCTGCTCATGCTCCCCTTCGACGAAGAGCAGATCCGGGCCTATCTGGCGGCCAATGTCCCGGGCGCGGACGTCGACCGGCTACTGGACCTGATCGACAGCGTGCACAACCTGCGCGAGATCGCCGAACGGCCCCTGACCCTCCGGATGATCGCCGAGCAGCTGGAAACCGTCGAACAGGCGAAGCTCGCCGGGCGCACCGTCCGCGCCGTCGATCTCTACGCCTCGTTCGTGCGGCAGTGGCTCGAACGCGACGACGGCAAGCACTGCCTGCTCCCGGACCACAAGCAGCTGCTGATGGAACACCTCGCCGCGCAGCTGTGGCAGTCCGGTCGCACGTCGTGGGACGTCGCCGACGTCGAACAGTGGATGTTGGAGTTCCTCGCCGGTCGGCCGGAGCTGGAGCTGCACTACCCGGCGCGGGCACCCGACCTGTGGAAAGAAGACCTCCGCACCGCTACCTTTCTCGTCCGCCGCGACGACGACACCTTCGGGTTCGCGCACACCTCCCTGAGCGAGTACTTCCTCGCCCGCTACCTGGGCCGGGCGCTGGAAGCGCCATCCGAGCAGTCACGCGCACACTGGCAGCTGGCGGTCCCCAGCCCCGAGACCCTTGACTTCCTCGGCCAGCTCCTCGCCGGCCACGACAGCCAACGGCGCGCACAAAACCTGACCGCTCTCGCGGCGATCGTGACGCAGCTCCCGGACGGCCGCGCCGACGCCGCGGCGGTGCTCGCCTTCGCCTACAGCCTGACCGCCGCCCGCGCCGGCCACCCCGACCACGCGTCAGCCAGCCGCGTCCTGACCGGCGCGAACCTGGCCGGCTGGCGCATCGACGCCGGCACCCACCGCCTCGACCTCCGAAGAATCTCCCTTGCCGGCGCCGACCTCACCGCCACCGTCATCGGCAATGTCGACCTCTCCCACGCCGACCTGACAGCCGCGACCCTGGCCCGCGCCGAGATCCTCGACAGCACCCTGCGGCATGCCGATCTCCGACACGCCGACCTCACCGGGACCGTCTTCCACAGCTGCGACCTGAGCGCCATCCGCTGGACCGGCTCCACCGCCCACCGCACCCAAGCACTCCTGTGCACCCAGCCCTCGGACCGCCGTGCCGGCTGGCTGGTAGCACCAGCCAGGACCCTCCGCCCCACCCACGCCTGGCTCACCTCCTTCACCGGCCACACCGGCGGGGTGCGAAGTGGGGCGTGGAGCCCAGACGGGTCGCGGGTCCTGACCGCCAGCTTGGACGGGACGGCGCGAATCTGGGACACCGCGTCCGGTGAGGAACTGCTCACCTTCACCGGCCACACCGGCGGGGTGCGAAGTGGGGCGTGGAGCCCAGACGGAACACAGGTCCTGACCGCCAGCTTGGACGGGACGGCGCGAATCTGGGACACCGCGTCCGGTGAGGAACTGCTCACCTTCACCGGCCACACCGGCCCGGTGTTGGATGCGGCGTGGAGCCCGGACGGAACACAGGTCCTGACCGCCAGCTTGGACGGGACGGCGCGAATCTGGGACACCGCGTCCGGTGAGGAACTGCTCACCTTCACCGGCCACACCGGCGGGGTGCGAAGTGGGGCGTGGAGCCCAGACGGAACACAGGTCCTGACCGCCAGCTTGGACGGGACGGCGCGAATCTGGGACACCGGCTCCGGCCAGGAACTACTCACCCTCACCGGCCACACCGGCCCGGTGTTGGATGCGGCGTGGAGCCCGGACGGAACACAGGTCCTGACCGCCAGCTCCGACGGGACGGCGCGAATCTGGGACACCGCGTCCGGTGAGGAACTGCTCACCTTCACCGGCCACACCGGCCCGGTGTGGGATGC
>NZ_CAKJTL010000126.1:23522-24534 GCF_917627385.1 Protofrankia sp. CiT1 | reverse complement strand
CACCGCGACCGACCCCGCCGCCGCCAACCGGGCATGCAGCTGATCGAGCAACGCGTCACGGCCGACGAAATGCGCCAACCGAGCCGGCACACCCCCCATCACGGGGAGATCCGGCGGGAAGACCGGAGCTACTCCCACTCCCACCCCCGCACCAACAGCCGGCCCGACAGCAGGTCGAGCACCCGGAAAAACCGGCTCCGCATCCGGCGGGCCAGGTGGAAAGTGCGCGGCTGCCACGACCCGGTCCCGGGCCGTCTCCTGCTCCACCCCGAACAAGTCCACCGCTGCGATCGGCCCCAACAGCCCCGGAGGGTCGCAGTCCTCCACCCGGAACACCACCAGCTTCCGCCCCCGACCGAGTGGATCATTCCGCCAGGCCGCCTGCCACTCCGCGGACGCGAACCTCGACGCCAGATAGTCCGTGGACAGCACCACGGCCATCCGTGTGGACGAGAGCGCCCGGTGCATCTCATCGACAAAATTCGACCCCGGACCGAAGTCCCACGCCTGGATCACCACCCGGTAACCGGTGGCATTCAACGTCCAGGCAATCCACTCCGCCCAGGCGCTGTCCTTCCCCGTATACGACACGAAGAAATCCGGGCCGGTAACCTCACTGCCCCCCACGGTCACCCACCCAGCATGCCACCATCACCCAACACGGCAGAAACCAGCCGATCAGCCACCATCGGCCGTACCCGCCGCACACGTTCAGCGTGCTGATCCCGACACCGGTCCGGGCATCGAGCGGTGAATCTGACAGCAACCGTCGACAGCAACGCCAGCGAAGCCCGACGGATCTTCATGAACATCACAAAAAGACTTTTCATCCGGCAGGAAGCCGGACACGGAGAGCCGGTCGAAACGGTCGGGGCGGGCGACAAGGAGGGTGGCCCAGCAGTCGACGACCGCGGGCTCGGCTGCGCTTGTCTGGGCCTCGGCGGCGACGGCGCGCACCAGCGGCGCGACCACTGACGGCGCCACGCCCAGCGCCCGCGCGATCCGCTTCGAG
>NZ_CAKJTL010000126.1:0-22998 GCF_917627385.1 Protofrankia sp. CiT1 | reverse complement strand
CCTTCGCCGCGCAGCCGCGACACCCGTCCAAGGAAGTCGTCATCGCCCATGACCGCCGATCGTAGCGACGTTCCCGGGCGGCCCCGCCTCGCTGGCGTTATGGGCAGGAGACCAGAGTGACTACGCTGCGGCGCGGTTTGCCTCGTCGGCGAGTGAGACCGCGAGGAGGCGGGTCAGGGCGGGCGTGTCCTGGGTGTCGAGCATGGTGATGTACCCGGGTCGCTGGGTGACCTGGAGTATGGCGGGAAACCCGAACCTGCGGATGGTTTGGTAGGCGATGATCGCGCGGCCGGTGCGGCCGTTGCCGTCGGAGAATGGGTGGATGCGTTCGAAGGCGACGTGTCCGCCGGCTATCGCCTCCAGCAGGGCCTCGTTGTCGAGGTTGGCAGTTTGCCACTCAGCCTGGTCGGCCCACTGGAGCATGAGTTCTGGGACGCGTGCGGGTGGTGCGGGCTGCCAAGAGGCACCGGTGACGATGTTGCTGGAGGTCTTGTACTGGCCGCGGTCGTGGGCCAGGTGGTCCATCAGCGCCGTGTGCAGGTCCCGGACCAGGTCGGTGGTCAGGGGTTCGTCGTCGGCGACAGCCTGCAGGATGCGGGCGAGCGCCTCGTAGTGGTTGGCGACCTCGTACAACTCGCGCACCGGCGTGCCGGCCACGGGCACCCGTTCGTCGACCAGCAGGGTGATTGTGTCGGCCAGGGTGAGGGTGTTGCCCTCAAGCGCCGCGGAGTGGTGCGCCAAGCGCACCAGCACGTCCTCGGCGTAGTCCGGCGATAGGACGCCGGCGCGGGCGACCTCGGCGAGGAACTCCTGTCGGGTCCAGGTCACAGCCGGGTCCGCGCCGCATTGATCAGGGCGATCAGGTCGGGCAGGGGGGTGTCCTCGTACCGGCTCACGGCGCGGGCCTCAAGCACCCCGGCATGGATGGTCACCTCGACCGTATCTCCGGGGCCGACGCCCAGAGCACGCAGTTCGGCTGGGCTGATCGTGATGCCCGCCGAATTCCCGATCGTGACGACTTTCTTTCGCATACGAACAGGGTACGTCGCAGTACGAACCCGCTGTGGTGGCGTCCGCCGCCCGGCGCGTCGCCGCCGCCCTGCCGGCGCACGCACGAGCCCAGCGACTGGACGAAGGCGCGCATGGGCGAATGATCTTGCCGCTCTCGGCGGGATCGTCGACCTCCACGGCACCGTCCCCATCGAGGCGGCCAGCTCCTCGGCTACCGGCTCTCTCCGCGCCGGGCTTCCTTGTAGTCCTTGACAAGTTCATCGATCTCGGTCTCGTCGAGCGCCAGCATTTCGTCGAGTCGCGCCGCCGCAGACCTCAGCGCGGCGATCTCAGCCGTGAGGTCGGTCCTTGTCGGGATGAAGAACCCCACCGTCCGGCCATGTCGCGTTACCGCGATCGGGTGGTCGGCTGCGATGTAGTCCGCGAGTCCGGCGCGGAACTCACGGATCCCCACCTTCGTCGTGACCATGCGACCCTCCTTGTGTATCTGCGTGTACACAACAGTACGCCGCCTGCCCGGTCTTCGCCATGTCCACGGATGCCGGTGGCCCGGGCGTAGCCTGGCGTTGGGGTGCGCTGGCGGTGACGAGACACGGGAGTCGGCACGACCGAGTTGCACGGCGTGCGAGCAGACGTGCTGTCAGGCGTGGCTCACCATGCCGGCCCTGCCCGCAGCGTCATTTGACGGTGCCGCTGGCGGTGGTCTCGCGTTGGGTTGAGGTTCGCGGTCATCGGCGACGCCACCTCCGCGGACGAGCATACGATTTTCCATGATCGAGTCCGTGTGGCCCGTCCCGGCAGGCCACGCTGGTGGCAGCGCCGGACGCGGTGATGCGATGGTGCCCGTGTACGGCTGGTCGCCCACAGGGAGGTTCGAGTCCTGACCGCGGATGGGATATTCGGTTTGTCGGGGGCGGCAGCGTGAGCGCCGTCGGCGATGATCACGGCCACGAGACGGGCCAAAGCGTCCGGAACCGCCAAGCCTCCAGAACGCCTGTTCGATTCGGCAGATGATGTGGATGTCGGCGCGGTCACTGGGCATTGCCCCTGGTCAGAGCCCCGGTAGCGACCGGCCGGACAGTGATTTCAGGGCCAGCAACCAAGATCAATAGATTCGGATGCTGGTACATATGGCCGACCACTTTGCCACCGTGCGAACCCTGGCGAGCGACCTGATCCAGAGCGCCGTCCTGTAGCAGTTCCTGATGATCGGCCAAGCGGCCGGGCGAGTCTCGCCCGAGATCCGCGCGTGCTGGCGCGGACCTACTGGCTGTCTGCCCCTCCTCGGCGCGACGGCGGCCTGAGCACAAGGAGGCATGCGGCCGCGGCCCAGACCGGGACACCGGCCGTTGGCTGGAGGTCCACGAACGCTGGGCCTACGACAATCGCGCCTGCGTCCAGCGCCTGCGCCGGCTGGTATGTCTGTGTACCGACTGCCACACCGCGACCCATTTCGGCCTCGCAATGCTGCGCGGCCGGGACAGCGAGGCGCTGGATCACCTATGTCAGGTCACCGGGCTCACCGAGGCGCAGGCGCACGAGCACGTGGATGCCGCCTTCGAACTCTGGACCCAACGGTCCACCACGACCTGGGCTCTTGACCTCAGCATTCTGGCCGCAGCTGGGATCACTGTCGCGCCGCCACCGCCGCCGTCCGAACGGTCCAAGTCCAGGCCCTGAATTGCCACAAGTGATCAACGCGCACCCGCGGAAGCTTCGCCCCGTCTTGTACCGTTTCCGCACGGGTAAGGATCGCGGCACTCCAGGTGATAGCGATGATCTCCTGGTCGGCGGCATACAGCAGGTAGTCGCGCAGGACACGGGAGTAGAGCACGTTCGCGTCAGCGAGAACGATCCGGATCAGGTCGGTCTCGTCGGTGGTGGCGCTCATTCGGTTAGGGCCTGTCTGATGGATATTGGCCGAGGTCGTTCTGCACGGCTGCCAGGTCTGCGAGTGCCTCGCGCCGCCGCGGGCGCTCGGTCTCCAGGAACGCCCGGATCGACGAGACGCGCACGCGGTGGTGCGTGCCGACCTTGCGGTACTCCAGCAGGCCGCGGTCCATGAGCTTGCGGACCTGGGGACGTGACATCCCCAGCAGCACCGCAGCCTCGGTGGGAGCCACCTCGGCGGTGCGGGAGGCCACGACTACCCCCGTCCTCCTCACGGGCCCAGGCCAACAACTCAGCCGCCGGCTGTACCCGCTGACCGGCTCGAACCGGCTTGGTCCGGGCGGGACCAGCAACGCCGGCAGTCGGCCCGACGGTCTCGCGCTTGGCCGCATCCGCCATCGCGACGAGCGCCGTGCGGTCCTGCTTGTTGCCGGAGACAAGGCCGGCCAGTGGTCAGCCTGGTACGAAAGAGAGATTCCGCTCGCCGAAGCCCGCTACGCCCTCGACCTCAAGGAACGTGACGCGTGAGCACCGCCCACGGATACGATAGAGACGGCTTCCTCGCCGAGTTCTTCCCCGACGAACACAACCGCCGCGAGGTCGAGGCAGGGGCGGGACGGCTCGTGGCGGAGAACCGCGCACATCGGCTCGCCGAGATGCGTCGACGCTTGGGCCTCAACCGCATGCACGTCCGACAGGAACGTGTCTCCTCGCGTCGCACGGTGGTCAGCGCGCCCACGAACGGCCAGCGTGTCACCATCGTGGGCGTCAGGCCTGCGCCGGAGACCCTCGAGGACGCAGTCTCGTGTCAGTCCTCGCGGGACAAGCGGCGCAAGCGTTCCTCGGAGGCCATCCTGCCCAGTGGAGGTAGAGCCATCAGCGGCACCATCGCCGGTGACAGGCTGCTCGATCTACTCGAGTCCGGCTGGCGGCGAGAGCTCCGGGCCGGTGCCCTCGCCGGACGGCTTGAGGCAGAGCCTGGGCTCGCGCAGGCGGTGGCTACGGCGCTGGGAGCGCAGTCCCGGGTGCTGGGGGCAGGCGGGGTGGCGCGGAGGTGGCCCGCCTGCGTCGTCGTCGGGATCGCCCGCGCCGCGTCCGGGGCCGGCACGACGGCGTTCTGGCCGGCCTGGCACCGGGCCGCGGGGCTGCGGTCACGTGCGCGGTCCGCCCGTGAGTGGGGTGACGCCTTCCTCGCGGCGCTCGGGGTGCTGGGGCTGCCTGGCGCGCCCACTGCCGAGGTGGCCGTGCTCGCCCACGTGGCCGCACCGGAGGAGCACGCCGGTTCCGCGGGCGGCCTCCCCGACGGGGTGGGCCAGGCGCGCCTTGACCCGTTCGGCGGCGGGGTCCTCCTGACGGACGGCGTCTCGGGACAGGCCCGCGCGGCGCTGCCGGAGGAGATCACCGCCGAGGGCGCCACGTTGCTGGCCTTCGATGAGAACGGGACACTCGTGGACGGGGCACTGCCCGCCGACGCCGTCTGGCTGCTCTGTTCGGCGGGCGCCGAACTGCGCTCCGACGCGCCGGTCCGGATCCTCGTGACAAGCACGCTCCCGCTCGCCTGGCGTGGCTGGCGCCTCATCCAGGTGGACCTGCGGGAGGCTGGTTGGATCGCCCTCGGTACCGATGCCGATGCCGATGCCGACGCCGACGCCAGCCGGCGCCTCGTGCGCGGCCGGACCAGGCCGGTGCTGCGCACGGGTCCGCCGATCCCCGGCGTCACGACCGTCGCCGGCGGGCCTGTCCTCGCCTCGCCCCCCGAGGTCCTGCTCCCGCCCGGTCAGGCCACCTTCCGGGTCGAGGCACGGCGGACGGGCTCCGCGGCCACCCTCGCGAGTGTCACGACGACCGGTGACACGTGGCGACCGGACGTCCTGTGGCGCGGTATGCGGCGGCCGCTGCTCGGCGAGGTCGTGATCTCTGTGGTCCCCGGGCTGCGCCGCACGGTGGTGCTCGCGGAGGGCCTGGGCGTCACCGCATACCCGGCCCCTCGGCTTACCAGCCCTCGGGGGCTTCAGCCCGCGGAGGCGGTGATCTCGGCCCCGCCGGGCATGACGGTCTCCCCGGCCGCGGCCGCCTATCAGGAGGAGACGGTGACGCGGGAGGTCACCTGCGTCGCCGGCGCGGTGGTCCAGCGCCTGGCCGTGACCCCGCCGCACCTGCGGCTGCGGATCGATCCCGAGCCGGGCAGCGGCGCCGAGGCGACCGGGTGGCACCACGCGGGCCCGCTGCGCCTCACCCACGACGACCTGTGGCGCGGGGGCCTGCTGCGCATCGACCTGCCGGGCGCCGCCACGCCACCGGCGATCACGCTCATGGCGGGCGGAGAACCCGTCCAGGTCCTGAGGGCGCTGCGCGACGGCCGCTACCCGCTGCGCCGTATCCTGGACACGGCAGCCGTCCACGGCGACACCGAGCTCACCATCACCGTCAGCGAGGGAACCGTCGTGACATTCGCCACCGTGACCGGCGCCGGCCCGGCCGATGATCCGTGGACGGTCACACCGGCCTGACATCGCAGCCCCTCGCGTGGGCCACCCGCGAGGGCCCCTGAACAGCGAGAAACCCCGACACGAGATTCTTCAGTGATGGACGTGATCGCCACCGCCGAGCACCTCAGCCTGACGTACCGCCGCTACCTGCGGTCGCTGCTGCCGGTGCGCGACCCGAAGCTCGCGCGGGCGCTGCGGGACGCGATCGACGCCAGCCCGCTGCTGACCAAGGGGCCGCTGCTCGAGGCGACACCGCCGTACGCGGCGGGCGCCAGCCTGCGGCGGCTGATCGCCGACGGTGTCCTGCCCAGCGGGTTCGCCCGGCTCGGCGGGCCCGCGCTGCCGCTGGACCGGCCGCTGTACGCGCACCAGGAAACGGCGATCCGCAAAGCCGCCGCGGGCCGCAACCTCGTCGTCGCGACCGGGACCGGGTCGGGCAAGACGGAGAGCTTCCTGCTGCCGGTCCTCGCCGAGCTCGTCCGGCAGCGGGACGCCGGGACACTGGGTCCAGGGGTCCGGGCGCTGCTGCTGTACCCGATGAACGCCCTGGCCAACGACCAGGTGCGCCGGCTGCGGCAGGTGCTCGCGGGCACACCCGAGATCACGTTCGGCCGGTACACCGGGGAGACACCGGAGCGGCCCGCCGAGGGCGCCTCCCTGTTCGAGGCCCTGAACCCGGGCGAGGCCAGGCTCTCGAACGAGCTGCTCTCCCGAACCGAGATGCGCGACAGCCCGCCGCACCTGTTGCTGACCAACTACGCGATGCTGGAGTACCTGCTGCTGCGCCCCGCGGACATGGACCTGTTCGAGGGGCCGCACGGCGGGCACTGGCGCTTCGTCGTGCTGGACGAGGCGCACGTCTACGACGGGGCGAAGGCCGAGGAAGTCGGCATGCTGTTACGCCGGCTCAAGCAGAAGGTCTTCTCCCGGAAAAAGGACTCCGCCCGCTCGCTGCAGGCCATCGCGACGTCCGCCACCGTCGGCAACAGCCCGGCGGCCGTCATGGAGTTCGCCGCGAAGCTGTTCGACGCCCCGTTCGAGTGGAGTCCGGGCAACCCGACCCGCCAGGACCTCGTCCAGGCTACCCGGGTGGCGGTGCCGGACGGCCCGGTCCAGGACGCCCCCGACCTCGGGCCGGCCGACGCCGCTGGCCTCGGCCGGGTCCGCGCGCTGCTCGCCGACGGGCCGCGCCTGTTCACCGACCTGGCCGAGGCCGCGGGGATCTCCGGGGCCCGGCTGGCGGAACTGGTCGCGCTCGGCACGGCGGCCCGGGACGCCTCGGGCGCGCCGATGCTGTCCGCGCGCTACCACCTGTTCGCCCGCGCCACCGAGGGCGCGTTCACCTGCCTCGCGGGTGACGCCGGGAGCACGGGCGGGCCGCACGTGGCACTGGCCCGGCGCGAGATCTGCCCGGACTGCTCGGCCGCGGTGTTCGAGTTCGGGTGCTGCAAGCGGTGCGGCGCGGTGCACCTCACCGGCGTCATCCGCAAGGAGAGATCCGGGGAGTACTTCACCTCCCGGGTCGCGCGTGGCGACCGACGCGCATGGCTCGTCCTCGGTGACCCGCCGCGGCCGCAGGACGCGGCGCGGCCCGAGAGCGCGGCGCGGCCCGAGGACGCGGCGCGGCCCGAGGACGCGGCGCAGGGGGTTGACGAGGACGACGCCGCGTTCGAGGAGACCGCCGAGCAGGACGCCAAGGACGCGAAGAGCGCTCTGCTGTGCGGCAGGTGCGGCGCGCTGCACGCGCCCACCGCGACAGGCGCCGTCGCCCCGTGCGGATGTTCCGCCGCGTACCTGCGTACGGTGCGCCGGCTGCCCGGCCGGTCCGGGACGCCGCGTGGCTGCCTGTCGTGCGGCGCGCGCGGCACCGGCATGATCCGGCTGTTCGAGAGCGGCAACGAGGCCTCCGCCGCCGTCCTCGCGACAGCTCTCTACCAGGCGCTGCCTGCCGACGACGAGTTCGCCGGGCGGCCGGGAGGCGGCCGCAAGCTGCTGGCGTTCAGCGACAGCAGGCAGGCGGCCGCGTTCTTCGCGCCGTATCTCGAATCCAGCCACGCGCTGGTACAGCAGCGCCGCCTGATCCTCGACGGGCTGGCCCGGGCTACCGCGTCCGACCCCTCGTGCTCAGTGGACGACCTGATCGAGGCGGTGGCCGCCGAGGCCGGCGCCGCCGGGGTGTTCGGGCGCCGCGAGTCCCGGCAGGCACGCCGGCGGGAGACCGCCCGCTGGGTGGCGCGCGAGCTGATCGCCCTCGACGAGCGGCAGTCGCTGGAAGGTCTCGGCCTGCTGCGTGTCGCCTTGGACGTCGACCCGGCGTGGCGGGCGCCGGCCCCGCTGCTCGCGCTCGGCCTCACCGCCGACGAGTGCTGGCTGCTGCTCGGCGAGCTCGCGCGGACGCTGCGGTTGCAGGGCGCGCTGTCGATGCCGGCGGAGGTCGACCCAGCGGACGAGATGTTCGACCCGCGCCGGGGACCGATCTACGTCCGCGTCGACGGTGCCGAGGCAAAGCTCAAAGTGCTCAGCTGGCTGCCGACCCGCGGCGTCAACAGGCGCCTGGACTACCTTCGCCGCCTGCTCGGCACGGGCGGCGCCGACCCGCGGGAGACGTTGGCCGGCTGCTGGCGGGCGCTGACCGCCGTCCGGGACGGGTGGCTCGCCGGAACGGCGCTGCCGAAGATCGGCCAGGTCTACCGGGTCGACCACACCTGGCTGACGCTCGCGCCGGGCGGGGCAGCGGAGCTGTACCAGTGCGACGTGTGCCGTCGGCGGGTCTCCGCGTCCGTGCGCGGCGTCTGCCCGACCCTGCGCTGCGCCGGCCGGCTGGCGCCGGTGACCGCCGCCACCGACAATGACGACGAGCACTACCGGGCGCTCTACCAGCGCACCGCGCCGGTCTCCCTGACCGCCCGCGAGCACACCGCCCAGTGGACCGGGCTGGAGGCAGCCGACATCCAGCAGCGTTTCCTGGCCGGGGAGGTGAACGTGCTGTCCTGCTCCACGACCTTTGAGCTCGGCGTGGACGTGGGCGCGCTGAACGCCGTGCTGCTGCGCAACATGCCGCCCACCACGGCGAGCTACATCCAGCGGGCCGGACGGGCGGGCCGCCGCGCGGGCTCACCGGCCCTCGTGCTGACCTACGCGCAGCGCCGCTCCCACGACCTGTCCCGCTACGCCGCGCCCGAGACGATGCTGACCGGCCAGGTCCGCGCCCCCTACGTGCCGCTCGGCAACCCGAGGATCGACCGGCGCCACGCGCACTCGGTGGCGCTCGCGGCGTTCTTCCGCGACGCGAAGGAGAACACCGGCCAGGAGTGGAAGAACGCGGGTGCCTTCTTCCTCGGCGAGCGGGGCGGGGCTCCCGGCCGGCCGGGCCCGCCCGCCGCTCCGTCACAGCTGGTCCGCAGCTTCCTGACGCCGGTACCGGACGATGTCGACGCCGCGCTGCGGGCGGTCCTGCCCACGTCCGTCCAGGAACAGATCGGCCTCGACTCCGGCGCCTGGGTGGACGAGCTTGACGCGCTGCTGGCGGCGGTCCGCGCCGAGCTCGCCCAGGACGTCGCCCTGTTCGAGGAGCGGCGCAAGGAGGCGTTCGAGTCTCGGCGCAGCGACATGGCCGCCCGGTTCGAGCGGTCCATCAACACGATCACCCGGCGGTCGCTGATCGGGTTCCTCGCCAACCGCAACATCCTGCCCAAGTACGGGTTCCCGGTCGACACCGTCGAGCTGCGTACGGCGCACTGCGACTCCCAGGTCGGGGCGCGCCTCGAACTGACCCGCGACCTGGCGATGGCGATCCACGAGTACGCGCCCGGCTCCGAACTGGTCGCCGGCGGTGTGCTGTGGCGCAGCGCCGGGATCTACCGGCTGCCCGGCCGGGAGCTCATCACCCGCTCTTACACGGTCTGCCGCGGCTGCCAGCACTACCGCGAGGGCGGCGGCGACCTCGAACCGGCGTGCACCGCCTGCGGGCGGCCGGCCGACGGGCCGGTGCGGGAATACTGCGTGCCCGAGTTCGGCTTCGTGGCCGACCCACGCACCGCGAGGCCAGGCACTGCCCCGCCGCTGCGCGTCTGGAACGGCGGCGTCCACGTGGTGTCCCTCGGCGCGGAGCTCAGCGAGAGCCGCTGGCGGTCGGCGGACGGCGCGATGGCCTGGTGTCACAGCGGCACCCGGGGCCGGCTCGTGTCGCTGTCCGAAGGGCCGGGCGGCGCGGGCTTCCTGCTCTGCGACTGGTGCGGCTGGGGCGGCGCCAACCACGGCCGTGCGCCCAAGTCGCACCTCAACCCGCTGCGCGGCAAGCCGTGCACAGGCCTGCTGCGCTGGCGGTCGCTGGCGCACACCTACGAGACCGACATTGTGCGCGTCCAGGTCGACGCGCCCGGTCTGGGCGCTACCGGCTCCGGCGCCGACGAGCGGGCGCGGTGGCACTCGCTGCTCTACGCGCTGCTGGAAGGCTGCGCCGAGGGCCTGGAGATCAGCCGGGGCGACATCGACGGCGTCGTGCACGCAGGTGCCGACCAGCGCAGTGGTCTGGTGCTGTTCGACACCGTCCCCGGCGGGGCGGGCAGCGCGGCGCGTATCGCCGGGTCGCTGGATATCGTCGTCGACTCCGCGCTGCGACGGGTAAGCGCGTGCGACTGCGGCCTTGAGACATCCTGTTATGGCTGCCTACGGACCGTCGGCAACGAGCGCTACCATGAGGATTTGTCGCGCGGCGTAGCCCTGACCATTCTCCGGTCGTTGTCCGGACTGCGCGTCGACGATGACCGAGATGACTGAGCAGCATACCGAGCACCGTCTGTGAGCCATTCCGACCGCGTATTTGCTGGGATACCGAAACCATGACAACGACAAGCGCCCAGGACCCACCGGGCACGCCGGGTGGCGCTTTCGGTATCGCGGCGTTCACCGCCGACGACCGCCTGCGCCTGTTCCACTTCGCCGCCACCGAGAAGCGCCACGAATACCTGTGGCTGCTGCGTGCCCTCGACCGGGCACGCGCCGACTATCAGGTGCTGGTGCACGTGGCCGATGCCCAGGCCGCGCTCGACGCCCTGGCCGAGGAGCGCCCGGACGCGCGGGTGCCCGACGTCCAGTCCCTGCTGGACTCGCTCGCCGACTGGAAGGTCCTCGACCGTTCCTATGACGGCACCCGGGCCGCGAACCTGGCCGAGTACCGCAACCGGCACTACGTCTACCAGTTCACCCAGGCGGGCTACCGCGCCTATCGGGCGGTGGAGGACGTGCTGTCCGCCAGCCTGGAGGACGCGCAGCTGTCGCGGCTGGTCTTCCCCGACATCCTGGCGGACCTGCGGGCGCTCGCCGAGGCGGTGCGCGAGGGCGACGCGCCGGAGGTGTACCGCAAGCTGTCCCGCCTCGACGGCGTCCTCGCGGACATGGCGCAGCGCGCCGCCCGGTTCTACCTGATGCTCGGCGACCTGTCGCGGACGAACGACACGCGCCCCGAGGTCTTCCTCGCGCACAAGGACGCCCTGCTCGCCCATATGCGCGAGTTCCATTCCGAGCTCAGCAGGTACGCGCCGCTGCTCGCCGACGCGGTCGAGGCAGTGGGCGCCGAGGGAGCGGACCGGGTCGCGGCGCTCGCCGCCGAGGCCGATGACTCCCTCTTCCGCTCCCGCGACCGGACC
Organism: Protofrankia sp. CiT1; assembly: GCF_917627385.1. Taxonomy (GTDB): domain Bacteria; phylum Actinomycetota; class Actinomycetes; order Frankiales; family Frankiaceae; genus Protofrankia. Next base: position 11,960 of record NZ_CAKJTL010000126.1, on the reverse strand, counting down.
GCGGAGTGGCGACGGCGCTGGGCCGGCCTTGTCCAGTGGTTCGGTACCTCCCCGGGGGCAGCGCAGCGGGCCAGCGAGGCGGACCGGCTGCAGGACGCGACGATCACCGCCATCGCCAATGTCACCGCCTTGCTGCGGCGGGTGACGGAGTCGAGGAGGGGCGGCGTCAGCCGCGAGAGCCAGCTGCGCCACCTCGCGCAGTGGTTCACCAGCCTGCCCGCCGACACCGACGCGCACGCGCTGTACCAGGCGGTCTTCGGTCTCGGCGGGCCGCGGCACGTCGCAGCCGGCTACGAGGACCCCGAGCTGATCCCCAGCAGACAGTCCTGGTGGGAGGCCGAGCCGGTGGCGCTCTCACGCACCCTCGTGCGGGTCGGCCGCAGAACCGGGCTGCGGGGCCCCGGCCGGCTCCAGCGCGACGAGGCTGCGAAGGAGTGGCTGCGCGCCGAGCAGCTCAAGGCCACCACGCAGCGCCGTTCCGCGATGGGGCAGCTCGCCGGCAACGGCGTCCACGACCGCGTCCTCGACGAGGCGGAGACCGAGGCCCTGCTCAGCCTGCTCAGTATCGCCCTGGTCGCCCGGGTGCCGGTCAGCCGGACCGTAGACCCCGGCCCGGTCGCCGCCGGCTCCTCCGACGGTGTGCGCCTCACGCTGCGCCCCGCGCCAGGCGTCACGACCGTGCGGACGGTCCGCGGCAGGCTGCACCTCGACAGGCTGGCGATCGAGATCAGGAGCGCTGGCTCGGGGCTGGTCGCGCCCGCGCCCGCGGCGGCGGCGGTCTCGGCGTGAGGGTCGCGGAGAAGGTCAGCGCCTTAGATCTCGACGAGTACCAGCAGGCCGCCCGTCAGGTGCTGCGCCATCCGCTCATCACGGCGTCCTACCCGGACAGAGCCACCCTTCCGCTGGTCCGCAAGTGGGCATCGCAGCTGCGCGTGGACCTCGCCGAGACGCTCGGGTACACCCTGGTCACGGGCGGCGACACGGTCCGGCTGCGCCGCGTCCAGGACACCCTCGACGCGACCCGCCCGGCGTACACCCGGGCGAGGAAGCCCTTCGACCGCCGCCGCTACGCCTACCTCGTGCTCGCCCTGTCGGTGCTGGGCCGCGCCGGCACCCAGATCGCCCTGTCCGAACTCGCCGACGCGGTGGCCGCCGAGGCCGGCCGTGTCGACGGCCTCGGCATGGACACCGAGCGGAAGGCCGACCGGGACGCCTTCGTGGACGCGGTCGCGTGGCTCGAGACGCGGGGCGCGCTGCGGATGGCCGACGGCAGCGCCGTGGACTGGGTCAACGACCCCGAACACGCCGAGGCGCTCTACGACATCGACCGGGAGATCACCGGGGCGGTCTACGCCCCGAGCCGTGTCCTGCAGCACCTGAACTCGGTGACCGACCTGCTCGGCGACGCCGCGAGCGCGGGCCCGGAGCAGGGCATCAACGCCGAGCGCCGCCGCACCGGCCGCCGGGCCCGCCGCCTTGCCCTGGAACAGCCCGTCGTCTACTACGCGGACGTCGACGAGGGCCTGCGCGGCCAGTTGCGGGCCCCTGCCCTCGCCGAGGACCTGGAACGCCTCACCGGGCTGCCGCTGGAACGCCGCGCCGAGGGAGTCGCCCTGATCAACACGGGCGGCCGGCTCACCGACGTCACGTTCCCCGGCACCGGCACGGTCGCCCAGGCGGCGCTGCTGCTGTGCGCCCGGATCGCCGGCTACCTGGCGTCCAGCCGGCACCGCGTCGAGTTGCTGCCCGCCGCCACGGCGGCCGAGCGGCTCGCCGACGCTTCCGCCCGCATCGACGCGGCACTGCCCGCGCGCTCCGGTGTCACCGCCCTGCTCGCGGACGCCGGCCACGCCGCAGCCACCGACAGCGCCACAGCCACTGACAGCGCCGGGCGGCCCAGTGCCGCGGCGCCGCCCGGTGACGCCCTGCCTTCTGGTGACGCCATGCCTTCTGGTGACGTCGCGGCCGAGGCGACGAAGGCAGCCGGTCGCGAGGCCACCTATCCGTTCCTCAGCGACTCCTGGCTGCGGGCGGAGCTCACGAAACTGGTCAAGGAGTTCGGCCGCGGCATGTCCGAACGCCAGATCGCTGACCCGGCCAGTCTCCTCGACGACGTCCTGCACCTGCTCGCCAGCGTGGGCTTCGTGGCCCGTACCGACGGCGGCGTCCTCATCCTGCCCCTGCTCGCCCGCTACCGGGGCGTCACCGCCCAGCTCAAGGAAACGATCAAGTGACCAGGTACGAGCCCACTCGGGCCGGCATCATCAACATGTGGGACTACCGGGACGAGGAGTTCTCGTTCGCCCGCGGCTGGCTGATCCTGCGCGGGCCGAACGGGTCCGGCAAGACCAAGGCCCTCGAAGTCCTCTTCCCCTTTGTCCTCGACGGCCGGATCGACCCCAAGCGGCTCAACCCGTTCGCCGCCGGGGACCGGACGATGAAGTCCAACCTGCTGTACCGGGGCGCGGACAACGCGGTCGGCTACGTCTGGCTCGAGTTCCGCCACCGGGACACAAGGCAGGCGGTGACCGTCGGCATCGGGCTGCACGCCCAGCGGCACCGGGACACGCCGGTGCGCTGGCATTTCGTCGCCGATGGCCGGGTCGGCGAGGACTTCTCGCTGCTCACCGACGACGACCGGCCGATGACGCGCAAGCAGCTCGCCGAGGAGATCGGCGACGCGAACATCCACGCCTCGGCGACGGACTACCGGGCCGCGATCGACACCCGGCTGTTCGGCCTCGGCGCCGAGCGCTACGAGCAGCTGGTCACCCTGATCCTCACGCTGCGCAGGCCGCAGCTCGCCAAGAACCTCGACCCGGTCAGGCTGTCGGACACGCTGACCGACGGCCTGCGGCCCGTGGACGACGACCTCATCAACGAGGCGGCGCGCAGCTTCGACGACATGGAGACGGTCACCCGCACGCTGGAGGGCCTAGTGGCCGCCGACGAGGCGACCGCCGCGTTCCTCGCCAGCTACACGACCTACCTGCGCACCCACGCCCGCGCCGCCGCTGGCGCGCTGACCCGCCGACGCGAGGCGACGCAGGCCCAGCGTGCCGCGACCGTGGCGTACGAGGAGGCCGAGCGGGCCGCGCGGGACGGGCAGCGGGCCGCCGAGAACCACCGCGAGCAGGCCGAGACGGCCGTCGCCGGGCTACGCGGCAGGATCGAGCAGCTCAGGGCGAGCAACGCCTACCAGGCGGTCGAGCAGATGGGCGACTTGGACCGCCTGGTCCGCACCTGCCTGCAGACCGCCAACGAGACAAGGGCCGAGCTGGACCGCCGCCAAGCGGCAGCCGCCCGCGCGCGGTCCGAGGCCGAGCGCGCGGGCGCCGAGCTCGCCGACCTCTCCGCGGCGGCGGCCCGCACCGCGGCGGAGCTCCTCGACCATGCGGCGCGGGCGGGGATCGACTGGCAGGCCGCCGATGCCGAGGCGGCTGGCGTGGTACGGCGGGCCAGCGCCCGCGCTGCCGTCCGCCTCGAGAACGTCCGGGCCGTCCGCGCGCCCGACGCTGAGCACCGCAAGGCCGAGCAGTCCCGTGACCTCGCCCGGATCGCCCTTGACCGCGCCACGCAGGCCCTCACCGACGCCGAGCAGGCCGAGCAGGCCGCCGACGGCGCGGTCGCCAGCGCCGTCGAGGCCGCCGGGCAAGCCCTGGCCGCCTGGTCGTCCCGGCACTCCGGGCTGTTGCCCACGCACGGCTGGGCGGACCTCACCGAGGCGCTGGGCGACGCGCTGGCCCAGTTCGGCGAGCCGGACGCGGCGCTGCCGGAGAGCACGTACAACGCCGGGACCGCCCCGGCGGAACACCAGGTCCGCGACGAGCAGGCGGCCCTGCGCGCCCGGCACACCGCCCTCGTCACGGAGCGGAAGGCCGTGACCGCCGAGCGGGCCGCCATCGCCGCCGAGCGAGATGACGCCCCACCGCGACGTCCCGGACGTCCCGGACGGGCCGCGGACCGCATGGATGTCGCCGGCGCCCCACTGTGGCGCCTGGTCCGCTTCGCGCCCGGCGTCGACGACACGCGGGCGGCGGCGATCGAGGCGGCCCTCGAGGCCAGCGGCATGCTCGACGCCTGGGTGTCGCCGGACGGCCACGCCGGCCTCCTGGCCGCGCCCGGCTATGACGGGTACCTGGTCCCCGGGACAGCCGTCACCGGGCCGAACCTCACCGACGTGCTGGAACCCGAGGACGACACACCCATGCCGCGGGGACTGGTCACCGCCATCCTGGCGTCGGTCGCGCTCGACGGGAGCCTGTTCTCCAGCGCCGCCGTGACCGGCAGCGACGGGCGCTACTCGCAGGGCATCATCGCCGGGCGGCACCACAAGGAGCACGCCGAGTACATCGGCGCGACCGCCCGTGCCCACCGCCGCGCCGCGCGGATCACCGAGTGCGACGCGAGGATCGCCACGCTGACCGCCGAAATCGCCGGCCTCGACAAGCGGGCACAAGCGCTCGCCGACACCCTGGCCGCGTTCGGTGACGCCCGCACGGACCTGCCCACGACCGGTCAGATCGCCGGCGCCCAGCGGGAACACAACCGGGCCGCCGGGCACCTGCGCAGTGCCCGGCACGCCGCTGAGCAGGCTCGGGTGAGCTTCGACGAGTCCGTCGCCGCCGTCACCGTGACTGAGCGCGCCCTGCGCCGGGCCGCTGCCGACAACGTGCTCACCCCCGAGAGCGCCGACCGGGTCGAGGACGCGACCCGCCGTTTCGAGGCAGCCGCCCGCGACCTCGAAGCCAGGTACCGGGAACGCGGGCGGCAGGCCGACGCCGTCGCCGACGCCCGCGACCGCGTCGAACACGCCGCTGCGGAGGAACAGGCGGCCGCCGGCACGCACCGCTCCGCGTACCGCCGCCATGCCGAGGAGAACGCGAAGCTGCAGGCGCTGCGGGAGTCTGTCGGCGCCGAGGCCCAGGAGGTGCTGGCGCGGATCTCGGCGGCCGAGTCCGGGCTGGCCGCCGCGCAGGACGAGGAAAAGGCCGCCCGCGGGGCCGAGATGGAGGCGATCCGGCTGGCGTCCGCCGCCAGCGAGCGGGTCGCCTCGGGCCGGGCGGCGCTGCGCGTCGCGCTGGACGAGGAGCTCACCACCGCCCGGAGGCTGGCTCCGTTCGCGGCCCGGGAGCTGCTCGACGTGCTGGCGTGCCCGCCGGGGCTGCGGTGGCCCGCGAGCGAGGAGGAGTGGACACGCGGCGAGACCCCGCCGGCAGCGCTCGCGATCCATGACGCCATCCTCACGGCCACCCGTGGCATGTCCGCGACCGAGACGTCGCAGAAGGCGTCGACCACCCGGCTGACCCGGGCGCTCGAGGAGCTGCAGGCACAGCTCGCCGCGGCCGGTCAGGACTACCACCCCGCGTGGGACAGCCCGGACGGTGTGATCGTCGTGCGGATCGCTGACGAGCAGGGGCCGCTGCCCGCCGCGGCGTTCGCCAACCGGATCTCCGCCGCGCGCCGTGACCAGCACCTGCTGCTGTCCGACAGCGAGCAGCGGATCCTCGAGGACGCGCTGCTGACCCGGCTGGCACAGCAGATCCACGACCGCACCGTCGACGCGCGCGACCTGATCCGGGCGATGAACAGGGAGATGCGCGAGCGGCGGATGTCGTCGGGCAAGAAGGTCGGCGTGAGCTGGCAGATGTCCGATGCCCTCGACGCCGAGCAGCGGGCGGTCGTGAGCCTGCTCGACACGGAATCCTCCCGCCTGGCGCCGGATTCGCTCGCCCGGATGCGGGCGCACTTCGCCGATCGGATCAAGACCGAGCGGGCGCGCCACCGGGACCAGCCCTACCGCGAGCTCCTCGCCTCCGTGCTGGACTATCGGCGCTGGCGGCAGTTCTCGTTCCGTCTGGTGGGCCCCGAGGGCGAGGAGGAGACGCTTACCCGGGCCAGGCACAGCAGGCTGTCCGGCGGCGAGCAGTCGGTGTCGCTGCACCTGCCGCTGTTTGCGGCGGCGCATGCGACCCTGAACACGGCGCGCCCGGACGCGCCCCGCCTGCTCGCTCTCGACGAGGCGTTCGCCGGGGTGGACGACACCGGCCGCGCCGAGCTCATGTCCCTGGCGGCGCAGTTCGACCTCGACCTGTTCATGACCGGCTACGACCTGTGGGCGACCTCGGCCGCGGTCCGCGCCGCCGCGCACTACGACCTCGCGCACTCCCCCGTCCAGCACACGGTCAGCGCCCTGCTGCTGGTGTGGGATGGCAGTGAGCTGATCGCCGACGAGACCGGCACCCTTACCGCTCTCCTCGGCTCCCCGGGCACGCGGCGCGCGGCCACCTCGCCCCACCTCCTCCTGGCACCCCAGGTGTGACCGCCCGCAGATGATCGCATCGTCGGGAAGCGGCCGGTCCGGCCTCGCGAACAACTCGGCCCCCGCGTCGTGTTCGGGCCCAGGGCGCGCGGGCGTCGGTCACCCGTTGAGGAGGGTGATGCAGCGCCCGGCCGGGCTGGTCACGGTGGTGATCGCGGTGCGTTCGTCAATGGGAGGCGCGTTCGTGCGCTGGTCGAAGATCACAAGGGTGCCGATCGGCAACTGGAGCCGGTCGAGGTAGCGGTCCAGCTGCAAGAGCCCGGCCTTGAGCGGGTTGGATCTGCCGGTGCGCCAGGCCTTGATCTCAAAACCCTCGCGCTGGACCTGCCGCGGTCCCCCGCGGGGTGCGTAGGGCCAGCGGAGATGAAGGTCGATGCGGCCGGAGCCGAGCGCGTATTCGCGTTCGACCTGGCCGGTACCGTTGACGGCGCGCTGGAGGTAGCCCATGAGAATGAGCTGGGGCGCGGCCTCGTCGTAGTAGCCGCGGCTGGTGAGGAACTCGCCGTTCTCGATCCACCAGACCGCGAAGTCGGCGAGGACTCGCGGAAGATCGAAACTGCCGTCCGGGCGGACGAAGGTGCGGGGATCGGTGGTGATGCTCTCCTGCACGGAGGACGACAGGACGCGGACGATGACCTCGCGGTAGATCGGATTCGCGGCCCGTACGGGTGGGTCGGGCGCGATGAGGCCGAGATCGCGGACATAGCTGACGTCGTCGTCGTACGGGTCGAGGACGAGCGGGTCCCCGGCGATCAACGGAGCGATGATCTCACGGACACGGGGCTCGGCCAGCTTGGAGGCCAGCGAGTCCAGGTGGGTGGCGCGCGCAAGGACGAGCCGTTCCTTCGCGGCCTCGAGATGCTCACGTGTGATCGTCTCTGTGGCGGGCACGGCCATCTCCTCGACGACCTCGCGGGCCAGCGCGTTGACCAGCCACGGCTGGCCGCCCGTGAGCTCGTAGGCGTGCTCGACCGCGCCCGGCGCGAACGGCTGGCCGGTGGCGGCGGTGTGCTGACCGTAGAGCTCCGCCACCTCGCCCGCGGTGAAGTCGCCCAGCCTAAGTGACTTGAGTTTGATGTTGAACGGGCTCGACGTGCCCAGCCGCGACGGGTCACCACCGGCCGCAGCCTTGTAATCACGGACATCGCGGAGACCACACAGCACGACCGACGCTGGGAAGGGCGCTGTGGAGCGGGCGTTGTAGCCGTCCCGCACCTGGCTGAGCACGCTGATCAGCGACTGGCCCTGAAGGGCGTCGATCTCGTCGAAGAACAGGACGAGCGGACGTGGGCAGATCCGGGCCCAGGCTCCGAGCGCCTCGACGATCAGGGTGCCGTCGGAGGTCTCCGGCCACGGCGCCGGCCGCAGCTCCGCAGGCAGGGTGTCCTCGGCGCTGGAGCGGAGCCGGTCGAGAATCGCCCGGGACGCGGCGCGGATGTCGTCTCCCCAGGCGCGCCCGGTCTCGCAGGAGACGTGCACCGCGGCGTACTGGCCCCGCGTGGTCAGGTCGGCCGCGAGTGCGCGGAGCGCCGTCGTCTTCCCCGTCTGGCGGGGCGCGTGGACGACGAAGTAGGCCTTGAGATCCACCAACCCGGGTGCCTCCGGGAGGCGGGACAGCGCCGGAATCATGTAATGCTCCGCGCGGATGCACGGCCCAGCCGTGTTGAACCGACGACTCACCAGTCCTCCTCCCCGCCCGACTCGTGACTTCACTACCAGCCTACCCGCGATCGACGATCTATCTGTACGATGAGCGACTTCTCCCTGACTCGTCGCGATCGCGCGGACGGACCGAGCGCACATCGACAGCTGCGGAGGGGCGCGCCGCCTTTGTCACCCAGCTCGGCCGTGCCGTCCGACAGCTACATCAGCAGCGTCGAATCGCTGGCAATGCAGGTAAAATGCCTGCATGACTGCGATCACAATCCGCGATGTCCCAGACCTGACCCTGGAGGCGCTGAAGCTCAAAGCGGCACAGACGGGCCGTAGCCTGCAGGCCTACCTGCTCGACCTCGTCACCCGCGACGCCCGGACACCGACCCTGGCCGAGATGATGGCCCGCCTCGACCGCGAGACACACACCGATCTCGCGACCTCCGACATCCTCGCCGCGATCGACAAAGGCAGACGACGCGGATGACCGCCCCGGAAGCCGTCATCGACTGCTCGGCTCTGATCCGCACACTGACCGATCATGGCCCGACCGGCCAGGCAGTCCGCCACCGCCTCGCCGGCCTGACTACATTGGCCGCACCCGGCCTGCTCGACTACGAACTCCTCTCGGCCCTGTTCGGGATGGTCCGCGGCCGGAAGCTGTCCGCACCGGAGGCGGAGAAGGCCATCGGCGACTACCAGCGCCTGCCCTTCGTACGGCACGAGACACTGATCCTCTGGAAACGCGTCCGCGACCTGCACCACAACCTCAGCGCCTACGACGCCCAGTACGTTGCTCTCGCCGAGGCCCTGGGACTCCCGCTGATCACCAGCGACGCCCGCCTCGACCGCGGCGCCGCCGCCACCTGCTCCATCGAAGTCTTCGCATAGACCGACACAACCGGACGCCGGGACCGGCGCCACTGGCGGCCGGGCCGCCGCGAGGCGGGTCTTCACCTGCGCGCAAACGGCTCGGTCAGATACGGGATGACAGTCATGTCCGCCATGACGGACACGTGTCGGTACCATGACCTATCTGTGGGGGCGAGCACGGGAACCGAGATGATTGACGTCCCGTCAGGGCAGGTGACGCTGTCGGACCGGCGATCCCAGCGCAGCTGGTCGGTCGAGCTTGCGGCGTACCAGCTTGCGGCGTTCCCGGTGACCCAGACGCGATACGCCCAGGTTACCGGCCAGCGGCCGAGCGCGGCGCGAGGTGATCAGCTGCCCGTCGAGGGCGTTTCCTGGTGGGACGCCGTCAGGTTCTGCAACGTTCTGTCACAGCACGAGGGGCTGGCCCCGGCGTACCGCTTCGATGCTGACGTCGATGGTGTCGAGTGGGACACGTCCGCCACGGGATACCGGCTACCGACCGAGGCCGAGTGGGAGCATGCATGTCGTGCCGGCACCGCCAGCGCGCGGTATGGGCGGCTCGACGAGATCGCTTGGTATCGCGGGAATTCGCGCGAGCGGATTCACGACGTGGGCGGCAGACAGCCCAATGCGTGGGGCTTTTACGACATGCTGGGCAATGTCTGGGAATGGTGCTGGGACGTCTACGACGCCGAGGTCTACGGCACCTACCGGGTGCTCCGTGGCGGCGGGTGGTTCGACGAGAGCTGGAGCTGCCGGGCCTCGGTTCGCCGTCGAAGCCACCCAACGTTCCAGATCGACGACGTAGGACTCCGCATCGCGCGCTCCACCACCCCCACGAATACGGTCAGCGGATGCGCTAGGCCTCCGAAACCGCCAGCTATCCGGAACGCTCGTTCGATCCGGTAAATGATGTCCCGGCCAACACAGTCACCGGGCATTGTCCCTGGTCAGCGTCTGGGTAGCGACCGACGACACCAACGCGAGGTGCCTGCCCGCGAGAGTGCTCGCGGTGAGTGCGATGACCGCTCCCGCCCGAAACGCCGTACCAGTCATCGCGCCTTCTATACCTAGCAGTACTATGCATCGTACTTCCAGGGTATCGAACGGGGTGAGGCTTGGTGAAAGTCGGCAAGGATCTGGTGGCCGCCTCGGCGACGCCGTTGGTGCTCGGCATCCTGGCCGAGGAGGAGAGCTATGGCTACGCGATCCTCAAACGGATCAACGAGTTGTCAGCTGGTGAGCTGGACTGGACGGAGGGCCTGCTCTACCCGTTGCTGCACCGGCTGGAACGCCTCGGATGCGTGGAGTCCAACTGGCAGTCGGTGACGGGCGAGCGACGGCGCAAGTACTACCGGCTCACCGAGGCGGGCCTGGCCGAGCTGGCCGAGCAGCGCCGTCAGTGGGCCACGGTCATGGACGCGCTCAAGGGAATCTGGCTGGGTCCTGGTGACCGCGGGACGCTGACGGCGATCCCGCTGGAGGGCCGGGCATGACGGCGCGGGAGGGACAGGAGGAGCTTGAAGCGCAGCTCGCGCAGTGGCGCCAGTACGTGGGGCGTCGCCGGGAGATGCGACCGCCCGACGCCGACGAGCTCGAAGACCATCTCCGTGGCTGCGTGGACGAGCTCGTCGAGGCCGGCCTGAACGCGGATGAGGCGTTCCTGATCGCGGTCAAACGGATGGGCAGCCTCGACGACCTGGCCCGTGAGTTTGCCCGGGAGCACTCCGAACGGCTGTGGAAGCAGCTGGTCCTGACCGCAAGCCCAGCCGCGGACGCGCGGTCGCGGCGGGACCTGAGGGTGATGGCCTTCTGCGCGGCGGGTGCCGCACTGTCCATCAAGGCGCCGGAGCTGTTCGGGGTGAGTCTGGACAACAACGCGGCAGCCGTATTTTACGGGCCGAACGTCAGCCTGCTCGTGCTGCCCTGGCTCGCGGGTTTCCTCGCCTGGCGCCGGCAGGCCCGACGCTCACTGATCGGGATGCTGGCGGCGTTGTTCGCGCTCGGCGCCGTGGCGGCCAACGCCTACCCCCTGGCGGACAGGTCGCAGTCGCTGATCATCACCAGCATCCACCTGCCCATCGCCCTGTGGCTCGTGGTGGGCCTGGCCTACATGGCCGACGGCTGGGGGTCGTCCCGCCGACGCATGGATTTCATCCGCTTCACCGGTGAATGGTTCATCTACTTCGTCCTCATGGCTCTCGGCGGCGGTGTACTCACCGCGTTCACGACCGGCGCGTTCAAGGCCATCGGGATCGTTCCGCAGGAGTTCATCGCGCAATGGCTCCTTCCATGCGGCGCTGCGGCCGGGGTCGTCGTGGCCGGATGGCTCGTCGAGGCCAAGCAAAGCGTCGTCGAGAACATCGCTCCGGTGCTCACCCGGCTGTTCACTCCGCTGTTCACAGCGGTCCTGCTCGCCTTCCTCATCGCCGTCGGCTGGACCAGCAACGGCATCGACGTCGAACGCCAAGCGCTGATCCTGTTCGACCTGCTCCTGGTCATCGTGCTGGGGTTGCTCCTCTACTCGATCTCAGCCCGCGACCCACTGGCCCCACCCGATCTGTTCGACAAACTGCAGCTCGCCCTCGTGGTAAGCGCGTTGGCCATCGACGTGCTGGTACTTCTGGCTGTCACCGGGCGCATCACCGAATACGGCACCACACCCAACAAGGCTGCGGCCCTCGGCGAGAACGTCATCCTGCTCGGCAACCTCGTCTGGTCAGCGTGGCTGTTGCTGGGGCTCGTGCGTCGACGCGTCCCGTTCACGACGCTCGAACGCTGGCAGACCGGCTACCTGCCCGTCTACGCCGCCTGGGCCTGGATCGCAACCCTCGTCTTCCCGCCGCTGTTCACCTACGCCTGACCCGCCCGGCAGGTGGCGCCTGCCAGCTGGGCCGCCACCCACCGCCCAGCCCACGCCTGCGGTGGCTCCCTCCGCTGCCTCGTGACACGCGCACCCCAGCCCCGCTCTTTGATCCACATCCCTCCTGCCGGGCGCTCTTAGAAGTACAGTTCTTAGAAGTACAGTTCTATTTCTCCGGCGAACGACGGTGACGGATGTGATCGAGAAGCCCGCGCATGTGTTCGACCGCGACTTCGAGTGGGGCCACCT
>NZ_CAKJTL010000125.1:38415-42668 GCF_917627385.1 Protofrankia sp. CiT1 | reverse complement strand
GTTGGTGTCCCAGGCCAGGCTGATGGCGTGGATTTCCATCGCTGTCGGCCGCTCGGGACAAGTGACCTGATATTTGGTGGGCGGGTTCTTCGATGACCGGATGGGGTGGAACATATCCCCATCGTGCAGAGATCGATGTGATCAGCGGATCGAGGAAGCTTTATGACGGACTTCGGTGCGCCTTCGTGGCGGAGGCCGGGCCCGCTGGCCGGGCTGTCAGATGCGTACGATCGCGATGGTGCGCCCGGTGGGTCTTGACCTCCAGCGCCTCGCGTTGGACCGCGGGTCTCCCGTCGGGCCGGGTGTGGTTCCAGCGGATGAGTAGATCCATCGCGCCGCGGCCCACGCCGTACTCGCGGTCGACGAAGCCGCCGCCGTTGATGGCGCGGTCGAGGTAGCCGAGCAGCGTGACGTGGGGTGTCACCTCGCGATACGGCTCGTCGGCATCGAGGACGTCCTCGGTCCGACGCCAGAACTCGGTGAAGCGCGCGAGGAGTCCGGGAAGGTCCAGACGGCCGTCGGCCGACCATATGCGTTGTACGTTCACGGTAACTCCGACACGACCGGCGCGGTCCGCGGGGTCGAGACGATCGCCACCGGCTTGAAGCGGAAACGCCTGCGCGAGCCGCTGTCGATCGTCAGCGGGGTGGACGCCGTGGCCCGCGAGACATGCTGGGAGCTTGGGGTGACGGTCGCGGCCAGCCTGATGCCCGCGTGACTCGAATCCGGAATCGACGGATGGAGGTCAGGTGGTCTGCGGGGCGGGCGGCACGTGCCATTCGGCGACCAGCCAGTCAAGGTCCGCCTGGTCCGTGGCCCGCTGTGTCAGCTCGTCGGTGAAGAGCGCGTCGGTCTTCTGGAGAACGAGGGTGTAGGGGCGGCCCTGCCGGCGGGTGACATGACTGACGGGCAGTTCGGCGGCGTCGATCCGGGAATGGACGTGCCGCCTGCGCTGCTCGGCGAGCGGCCAGTCGAGGGTGCGCTGGCTCGGGTCCGCGAGGAACGCGCGCAACGTCTCGCACAGTTCGCACCCGCAGCCGTCCGCGGCCAGCGTGATCGACCAGTCCGTGGCGGCACGCGATGGGAGCGCCAGCCGGGAGCGCAGCCGCGCCGCGCAGTCCGCTGCCAGCTCGCCGAAGCCGGTCTCGCCGCGGGTACCGTCGCCGGGCGCCGCAGCGGCGCGCAGCGCGGACATCTCCAGCGCGGTGACCGCGTCCTGCTGCCGCCGGACGTGCTCGAGGACCGTGTCCCGGGTGTCCGCCGACCCAGTCGTGGCGGCGGCCGTCAGTACCGAGGCAAGCGGTGCGCCCAGGGCGTCGAGGGTGCCGTCGCGGCTGCGCGGGGATGATGACCGGGCCGCGCTGTCGATCGCTTCCCGCAGCCATGTCCACGCCAGGTCGACGAGCAGCTGCGCGGCCGTTCGCCGCCTCCGGGCTCGGCGCGCAGCCCCGCGCACAGCCCGGGAAGCGAGTCCGCCACCCATCGCCCGCGTTCCGGTCCGCTGACTGTCCAGTACGGCTGTCCCGAGCCTGCCCACGTTCTCAGCAGCTGCGCGGTCCACGGCCGTCCATGCTGGCTGGCGAGCTTCGCGAAGGGCGCGGCGCCGCCGGCGGTCAGGTTCTCGACGCGGAACGGGCCCAGCAGCATCGATGCGGTCGCGGCGTCCGCCACGGTGTCCGCCGTGCGCAGGGCCTTGCCGAATGTCTCGGAGATCCTCGCGCTGTCCGCCGACGTCCGCGCGCGCAGGGCGCCGTCCCAGAACGGTTCGAGCGTTGCCGCGGCGGCCTGCGCGTCCGTCGGTGCCATCGCGGCAAGCGCGTCCAGAGCCCAGCCGGGGGAGGTCTCGGCGCGGTTGGCGAAGGACTGCTCGCGGGGCCAGACAACGATCGCCGCGCGGTGGTACCAGCGGTCCAGCGTGTTACCCCAGTTACCCATATAGCCCTCGTAGTCCGAGGTGTAGGGCTCGAAGTCGTCCGTCCCGCTGGACGCACACACCTCGTCCTCGTCGACGTCCAGCGAGGTCGCCTCCAGCTGGTCACCGTCCGGGCCGGTCCAGTGCGTGAGCGTGACCGTCGACTCGATCAGCTCCTGGATATCGTAGTCGGCCAAGTCATCAGTGTCATCGTCCTCAGCATTCTCATCGTCGTCCCAGCAGCGCCGGCCGCGGCCCCCGTAGTAGTCGTCCGCCTCGTACGCGCTGTGTGTGGTCTTGATGTCCGCGAGCGCTAGGACGGCCTCGTACCCAGCCCGTTCGGCCGCTGCCTGCACCAGGGAGCCGCGCGCGGCGTCGGCGCCCTTCAGCCCGCGCCAGCCCAGCGCTCGCGGGGTGTACTCGTGGTCGAGGAGGTAGACGAGCCGGTTCGGCGGGCCGGCGGGGCGTCCGCCGTAACGGCTGAACACGGGTGTGCTGAAGTGCTCCCGAAGGAAACCGGCCAGCTCGCCGACCGCTCCCTCATCGCCCTCCGGAAGGGCAGTGTCACCGCTGAGCAGCAGATTGTAGGTGAGGGCGATCCGGTACCCCGACCGGATCTTGGCGACCTCGTGCCGGCAGTCGGCGTAGAAGGCGACCAGCGACAACTCTGCCGTCGAGCCTCGGTAGGTGTTCTTCTCCTCGAGGTGACGTACTATCAGCTCGCCCCCGCTGTGGTCGGAGGGCAGCGTCACCACCAGGGTGCCGATCATCGAGTCGTCCTTCTCGCTGTCCTGGTGGGCGCGGAAGAACTGGCCCGGCTCGTACACCAGCAGGGAATGAAGGCCAGCAGTGAGCTCGGCGGCGATCGGCAGGCCCAGCTCGTCCTTCACCGTCGTCAGAATGTCGTTCAGCGCGTCGTCGTCCCACCTGGCGTGGACGAGCTCCGTCGGGATCTCCCACGTGTCGCGGACGCCTGGGTCGGTCAGCGTCTCCTCGCCGCGGCCAAACCGGGCCGGCTGGCCGCGGCCGAGGAGCTCGCGCGCCTGCGCGGAAGACACCGGGAAGGCGACGGACCCGACGCCGTCGACCTCGATACTCAGCACGTCCGCACTCGTCGTCAAGGCAACGCTGAACGCGCCCGCCACGTCTCCTCGGAGCATCCTCGCCAGCTTGTCCCGCGCCACGGTCGCCATCGCCGCATTCCCTTGTGTCTGTGAGCGCTGTACCGTCGAGCATGAAACTAGCAACCTCCCATCCACCCGGCGGCCCCGGCATCGGCGGTCTGCGTCGGCTGGCTTCCTTTGGCCTTGAAGTGCCAGCCAGCGGGGCTGAGAGCGTTGTCAACGCGACGGCGGGCCTAGGTTCCGCGGCATGTCGCGCGGGCGGTGGCCCGCTATGGGTTCTGGGCCTGCGAGGAGGGCCCGGCCCAGGTCGGCAATCCAGACCAGGAACAGTGGGCGCCCCGCGTGGCCGGTGGGTCGCTGCCATGGTGTGTGGTGGCGGGCTGGTGTGTCGGTGGGTGTCTATACGGTGTGGCCATGTCGAGTCCGCACACACCTCATGACGCGGTGTTCCGTCGGATTTTGGGGACGCCATCAAACGCGGCGTCACAGCTACGGGCGGCATTACCAGCAGAACTGGTGGCCCGGCTTGACCTGGACAAACTGGCACTAGTACCGGGAAGCCTGGTTGATGCCACGTTACGGTGGCGGCATACCGATCTGCTGTTCACCGCGCCACTGGACGGCCGAGAAGCATTCGTCTACGTACTGATCGAACATCAAAGCGGCAACGACCCGATGATGGCGTTCCGGATGCTGCGCTACGTCGTACGGATCTGGGACCGCTACCTGGCCGACCATCCCAGAGCAAGCCGGCTGCCCGCGGTGATCCCGCTGGTGGTGCATCACGACGACCGCGCCTGGACCGCGCCAGTGGAAGTGGCTGACCTGGTCGACCTGGACGCGGGCTTGATCGAGGCCTGGCGGGACCATCTGCCCCGGTTCCGGTTCCTCCTCGACGATCTGGTCCGGGTCGACGCGCAGGCGCTGCGGGAACGGCCATTGACGTCATCAGCGCGGCTGACGCTCCTCCTCCTGAAGATCGCTCCGGGGAATCCGTGGCTGGTGAAGGAACTGGGACTGTGGGCGGACGAGTTACGGGCGGTCCTGGATGGTCCTGATGGCAGGGAGGAGTTCGCCGCTCTCCTGCGTTACATTGAGCTGGTCGGGGAGGCAGAGATCCGTGATCAGCTACATGATCTGATCATCGCTCTTGGTTCTGACGCGGAGGAGGCCTACATGACCATCGCCGAGCAGCTCCGCGCTGAGGGACGTGTCGA
>NZ_CAKJTL010000125.1:31488-38307 GCF_917627385.1 Protofrankia sp. CiT1 | reverse complement strand
GGGGCGTGTCGAGGGGCGTGTTGAGGGGCGTGTTGAGGGCCGTGTTGAGACCCTCGTCCAGCAGCTGACACTCAAGTTCGGCCCGCTTCCCGAGGCACTGCTCGCCACTGTGCGTAACGCCTCCGCTGACCAGCTCCAGACCTGGACCGTCCGTGTCCTGACCGCCGACACCCTCGACCAGCTCTTCGGCTAGCCGGCAGGCATATCTCCAGGCCCGTCCCTGGATCGTCGCGCGTCGCGAGTCGGACGCCGACGACGAGCGCTGTGCGGATCTGATCTGGCTGCGCGGGTGAAGTACACGTTCGTGACGGCGATCGAGGCCTGTGTCGATGTCGCGCAGCGCATCTGCGCGGTGCAGGGTTGGGGACCGCCGGAGCATCAAGGGGGATTCATGCGTGATGCATGAATCGTGGTAGCGTGGACCTATGAGCGAGTCCGCCGACGGGGGCATCATCCAGGTGCGCGATGTCGATCCGACGACGCTCGCGGTCCTCCGCGAGCGTGCCAGATCGCTCGGCCAGTCACTGTCCGGGTACCTGCGGGACCTGATGGATGCCGACGCGGCCACGGAGACCAACGCCGAGGTTATCGCTCGCATCGCGCGAGACAGGGAACCGGTGGAGCTCACCATGGATGACATCCTCGCGGCGCGCGACGAGGGACGGCGTTGACCCTCACGTACGTGGTTGACTGCTCGCTCGTCATTGATGTGCTGTCCGTCCGCGATGGCGACGAGGTGCTCCGGCAGCGCCTGTCCGCCCCGCGCGCGCTGCACGCCCCGCACCATCTCGACGTCGAGGTCGCGTCAACAGTCCGCGGGCTTGCCGCCGGGAAGAAGATCACTGGCCATCGCGGCGAGCAGATGCTGGCTGACTACGCGCGCCTGCGGATCACCCGTCATCCGGTCTGGCCCTACCACCCCCGGATGTGGGAACTGCGGCACAACCTCGGTGCCTACGACGCTGCCTACATCGCGCTGGCCGAAGCACTCGGCTGCGACCTGCTCACCGGCGACGCCAAGCTCAGGAACGCTGCCGGACACCGCGCGACGGTCATCGTCACCCGGTAGCGGAACCGGGCACGCTTCCCAGCGATACGACCACGCTGGTGTCGACGGCCTTCATCGCCGGGTTCGCTCCAGCGTGGCACGTACCAGGTCAGCGGTCAGCATCGGCATGTCCGTATCAGTGACGGCGATCACACCGTCACTCTTGTCTACCAACGTCATTGATGTCGGTGTCGGAGCGATCTCCAGTCGCCCATCCCGTTCCGCGATCTCCAGCGTCTGACCTGCGGTGAGCCCGAGAGCGTCACGTAGCGCCTTGGGGATGACGACGCGCCCGGCGGCGTCAATGGCCGTCCGCATGCCAAAAATTTACCATCGGCTGCCCTGAATGGCTTTCCAGCGAGGGCTGAGCCAGGAAGAATCCGACGCTGCCAGCGGCGGCGAAGACGCTCATCATTGACTCGCGTCCACTCGAGCAAGCTCTCATCGAGCGGTTCGAGTTCGAGCTTTCTCTCGGACGGTAGCTGGGCTGTGGCACACTGATTACGCTCATGCGCGACTACCGGGCCGCAGGGCCGGGCGGCGCCGCGCGGTCAGCGGCGGCTGTCGCGTGCGTTGGGGTCGTTCGGCGGGATCGACGCGGGGTCGACGTTCAGTTTCCTGCCGTCCCAGTGGAACACCACGTCGGTGGTTCCGCCGCTTGGGCAGCACGCCTTGTCCGCTGGTTCGTACAGGTCGTAGCGCAGGACAATGGTCGTCTGCGTCGCGGACACGAAGTGGATGCCGGCACTCGGTTCACTGAAGTCCTTACCGATCAGGTCGGTGCCGACGAAGAAGAATCCGGACTGGCGGGGCGTGCCGGATGCGCTGTTGGGCGTGCCGGGCGTGCCACCGCCTTGACCGATCAGGACATTAAGATTCCGGCCCACGGCGAAGCCGGTGTGGTCGATCACGGTGAAACCCTGCGCGTTGACGATGTTTGAGGCCTCAGCCAGGGTGAGAGGCGCATGCGTCGGCGGCTGGGTGGTCGTCCGCGGCGGGGTGACGGGCGGTGGCACGGTGGCGGTCCGGCCGGCCGGCGGCGTTGGGCCTCGGAAGGTGGTTGTGACCCCGCCGACGGCTGCTGGCGTCTGCCCGGCCACCGTCGCTTCGCCCCCGTTGCCAGCGGGGGAGTTCTGCCCGCGTAAGGCCAGGGCTGTGGCGATCCCACCGATGAGTGCCAGCGCCAGGATGGTCGCCAGAACAACGGTGAAGGTGCCGCGCCGACGGGGTCGTGAGGGCTTCGGCGGTGGCTCCCGGTACGGCTCCTCGGATTGCTGGTGCGGTCCTGGTTGCTGGTGCGGCATGGCGCGCGGCGGGCCGTCGCCAGCGCGGGTGCGGTAGGTGGGCGAACGGAACGTGTCCGCCTGTTCCTCGGCAGGAGCCTGGGAAGGTGCCTGTGGCGGGGTGGGCGGCAGCGACCACCACTGCGCCAGCGCGGTGTGTGCCGCTCGGACCGTCTCATCGGGGTCGGTCGCGTCGCGGCCGAGGAGAGCCGCGACGAGCGCCGCCGCGGTCGGGCGCCGTGCCGGCTCCTTGTCCAAGGTCCAGGCCAGCACCGCGCGTAGCGCCGGTGGCACGCCGGTCAGGTCTGGCTCAGCAGTCATGATCTGGATGGCGATCGCCTCGGGCCGCTCGCCCCGGAA
This sequence comes from Protofrankia sp. CiT1, assembly GCF_917627385.1. Classification (GTDB taxonomy): domain Bacteria; phylum Actinomycetota; class Actinomycetes; order Frankiales; family Frankiaceae; genus Protofrankia. Next base: position 35,616 of record NZ_CAKJTL010000125.1, on the reverse strand, counting down.
CGGCTGGCGGCCGGTAGCGGCGAACGCCACGCAGGCGCCCCAGGCGAAGACATCGGTCGGCGGCCCGGCCCGCTCACCCCGGAGTTGTTCGGGTGCCATCCACACCAGGGTGCCGACGAGCACGCCGGTACGGGTGTGGCTGGTTGAATCGGCTGACCGCGCGATCCCGAAGTCGATGACCTTCGGGCCTTCCCAGGTGACCAGAATGTTGGACGGCTTGAGATCGCGGTGGATCACTCCGGCCGTGTGGATCGCGACCAGGGCGTCGGCGAGCCCGACCGCCAGCCCGTCGAGCAGGCGTCCGGTGAAGGGGCCGCGCAGGGCCACCGCCTCGGTCAGGCTGCGGCCCTCGACATATTCGGTGGCCATCCACGGGCGCGGGCCGGCGGTGTCGGCGTCGATCACCGCGGCGACCGACATGCCGCGCACCCGGGCGGCCGCGGTCACCTCGGTGCGGAACCGGTCGCGGAACTCAGGGCTGTCGGCGAGCCCCGGCGACGGCACCTTGACCGCGACCGGTTTGTTGTCATCGGCGAACCCGAGATAGACGGTGCCCATGCCGCCGGCGCCGATCCGGCTCTGTAGACGGTACGGCCCGATCTGACGCGGGTCGTTGTCCGTCAGTGGCTGGAGCACGCGTTTTCCCCCTCGTTGACGTTTGCCTGCCGGCCCGATCGGCAGCCGACGTCCCCAATTGTCCCTGATGGCCGTCACCGCGTGGTTGCGCCGTCCTGTCGACGTCGGCTATTCGACAACCTGCGGCGAAGGGGAAAAATTTTATCTTGATTTCAACTAGAAGGAATAGTATCTTTGCGATCAAGCTGGTTCTACCGAAGGTTTCTCTGTCTCGCTGAGATGTCGGACCGGTCGACGCGAGATATGCGCGAGGAGGATGGGATGCCGAGCATGCCTGCCGCGGTCACCGCGCGGAATCGGATCTCCCCGGTCGCCAGGGGCCGGGCTGCCGCACACTCCACGGTCGCGCCGGGCCGTGTGCTGGAGGTGCTGGGCCGCCATGTCCTCATGGATGGCTTCGGCATCGTTTTTGATCTTGAACGTAGCCGTGGCAGCTGGCTCGTGGATGCCCGTGACGGCCAGCGCTATCTGGATCTTTACAGCTTCTTCGCCTCGGCGCCGCTGGGGATCAATCCACCCCAGCTGACCGGCGACCCCGTTTTCCTCGCCGAACTGACCGCCGCGGCGGTCAACAAACCGGCCAACCCCGACATCGCCACCGCCGCCTACGCGGGGTTCGTCGAGACGTTCGCCCGGGTTCTCGGTGACCCGGAACTGCCCCACCTGTTCTTCGTCGAGGGTGGGGCGCTCGCCGTCGAGAACGCGCTGAAGTGCGCGTTCGACTGGAAAAGCCGTCGCAATGCCCAGGCTGGACGGTCACCGTCACTCGGGACGCGGGTGCTGCACCTACGCCACGCCTTTCACGGCCGCAGCGGCTACACACTGTCGGTCACCAACACCGACTCGGTGAAGACCGATCGCTTTCCGGTGTTCGACTGGCCCCGGATCGACACCCCGGTGGTCACCTACCCGCTGGAGGGCACCCGGCTCGCCGACCTCGCCGCGGCCGAGGCGGGCGCGCTCGCCCAGGCCGAGGCCGCGTTCGCTCGCCATCCTCACGATATCGCCTGTTTTCTGGCCGAACCGATCCAGGGCGAGGGCGGCGACAATCACCTGCGAGCGGAGTTCCTCGCCGCGATGGAACGGCTGTGCCATGTCCATGAGGCGCTTTTCGTCCTTGACGAGGTCCAGACCGGGGTGGGAGCCACCGGTGCGGCCTGGGCGCACCAGCAACTGGGCCTGCGTCCCGATGTCGTCGCGTTCGGTAAGAAGGTGCAGCTCGGCGGGGTGATGGCGGGCCGGCGGGTGGATGAGGTGCCCGACAACGTCTTCCGGGTCACCGGAAGGATCAACTCGACCTGGGGCGGCGGGCTGGTCGACATGGTCCGCTCCCGTCGGATGCTTGAGATCATGGAGGCGGACGGGCTGTTCGCCCGTGCCGGCACACTCGGCCGCGATCTGCTGGCTGGCCTGTGGGAGCTTGCCCGCGGCTACCCGTCGTTGGTGACCAACCCGCGCGGGCGCGGCCTGCTGTGCGCGATCGACCTGCCCTCGCCAGAGATCCGCAACGAGGTGGTGCGCCGGCTGCGTACCGAGGAACATGTTCTCGTCCTGCCCGCGGGGCCGCGCGCGCTGCGGTTCCGGCCCGCGTTGACCGTCTCCGCCACCGAGCTCTCCCGCGGGGTGGCGGCGCTCGAGCGGGTGCTGGCCCGTACCCCGGCTACTGACGTCCCGGCTACCTGCTGAGAGCGTGATGATGACATCGGTGAGCTATGGAGTCGTGCTGGCCGGTCGGGCAGCCAGCCATGACCATGCGGGCCGGGCGGTGCGCCGTTCGACGAACCCCGCCCGTCTGGACGAGGTGGTCGCCGAGATCGTGCTTGCCAGCCCCGCCGACCTGCTGGCCGCCTGCCGTGCCGCGCGAGCGGCTCAGCCGGGCTGGGCGGATGTACCCGCGCCCGTCCGCGGGAGCGTGATCGCGAACCTCGGGCGGCTCGTCGAGGACAATGCGGCCGCGCTCGCCCGGCTGGTCACCCGTGAGGTCGGCAAGCCGCTGGCCGAGGCGCGCGGTGAGGTACAGGAGATCATCGATACCTGCCGCTTCTTTCTCGGCGAGGGGCGCCGTCTGTACGGCGAGACCGTGCCCTCGGAGCTGCCCGACAAGCAGTTGTTCACTTTCCGGGAGCCGGTTGGTGTGCTGACGGTGATAACCGCGGGCAACTTTCCGGTGGCGGTTCCGTCGTGGTACATCGTTCCGGCATTGTTGTGCGGCAACACCGTCGTCTGGAAGCCCGCCGTCTACGCGGCCGCATGCGCGCAGGCGTTCACCGAGCTGATCCGCCGTGCCGGGGTACCGGCCGGTGTGCTCGAAGTCGTCCCGGCGGAGGGGGTGGAGACGTTCACCGGCCTGGAGCGGGCGCTGGCCGCGGGCCTTGTCGACAAGGTCGGCTTCACCGGCTCGACCGAGGTCGGCCGGATGATCGGCGAACTGTGCGGCCGGCACCTACAAACCCCCTGCCTGGAACTTGGCGGGAAGAACCCGATGGTCGTCGCACCCGACGCGGATCTGGACGCCGCCGTCGCCGGCGCGGTGTTTGCTGGTTTCGGCACGGCCGGGCAGCGGTGCACCTCACTCGGTACGGTGATCGTGCATGCTTCGCTGCACGACGAGTTCGTCCGCCGGTTTGTGGCCGCGGTCGAGGCCGCGGCCATTGGTGATCCCTTCGCGGACGTCCTGTACGGGCCGTTGCTCGATCTGCGGTTCGCCGACGGTTTCGAGCGCACCCTCGGGTGCATCCGTGACCATCACCGGGTCGCGGGTTCCTCGGCGGTCGGGCGAATCGACGCGGCCCGCCCGCGGGACGGGTTCGTCGGTGCCGCCGAGACCGGTCTGTACTATCACCCGGTGATCATTGACGGGGTGCGGCCCGGTGACGAGGTGTTCGATGAGGAGACCTTCGGCCCGATCGTCGGCGTCACCGCCTACCGGCACCTCGACGAGGCCATAGAACTGGCCAACGCACCTGGTTACGGTTTGTCGTCGTCGATCTACACCAATAACCCGGCGACTGTTTTCCGGTTCCGTCGCGGTGTCAGCGCCGGCATGGTCAGCGTCAACAACTCGACGTCCGGGGCTGAGGCGCATCTGCCGTTCGGCGGTAACGGCCGGTCCGGCAACGGTTCCCGCCAGTCCGGACGCTGGGTGCTCGACCAGGTCACCCGGTGGCAGGCAGTCAACTGGGACTACTCCGGCCACCTGCAGAAGGCCCAGCTGGAAACCGGCGTCCCCGCCGCCGACCTCACCTACCGCCTCCCCAGCGGTTAGAGCGTGTGAGATCGGGCTTTCGATCAGTGAGTCGCGCCCAGGCGCACCCTGGCAAGGCGGAAGGCCGAAGCGAGACCGGACGAGTTGTCTCGGTGTGGCCGACAAGGCAGCCAGGGGGCGCCTGGACGCGGCGAGCCGGAATGACGATCTTAGTGGTTGCCGCCGGAAGTTCGTCCAGGGTCTGCCGGCGGCGACCACTTAGAGCGACCGGCAATAGGGGCGTGGAT
>NZ_CAKJTL010000125.1:24843-30922 GCF_917627385.1 Protofrankia sp. CiT1 | reverse complement strand
TATTGCCGGTCGCTCTTAGAGCGCCCGGCAGCAGGGAGCGTGGATCAAGGAGCGGGGCTGGGGCGCGTGCCTCGCGCGGCGATGGCTGGGGAGCGATGACGTGAGGCACGTGTCCGCGTGTCCGCGTGGTGATGAGCGGTGATGAGCGGTTCGTAGGTACGCCGTGTTCGCGGGAAGGATCGGTTGCTGGTATGGGGATCAGGCTGATGAGCGGTCCGCCCGCCTCACCGGCGTCCCTGTGGTCGTTGAGGCTGGTACCACTGTGCCGCGTGCGGAGGCCCTGGGTATGCGCCGCTAGAGTTCAGGGAGGGACAGGGTAAGAAAGGGGACCGATGGCTAGCGATTCTTTTGTCCATCTGCATGTTCACACCGAGTACTCGATGTTGGACGGTGCGGCCAAGGTCAATTCCCTGTGTACTGAGGCCGCTCGTCTCGGGATGCCCGCGGTCGGTATGACCGATCATGGTAACATGTTCGGCTCCTACGAATTCCAGCAAGCCGCGAAGAAATCCGGTGTCAAACCGATCATCGGTATCGAAGCCTATATCGCGCCTGAATCACGTTTCCACAAGAAGCCTATCTTCTGGGGCGAGGGTGGCCAGCGGAACGCTGATCCCGACGGTGAGGGCGGCGACGTCTCCGGTGGTGGCTCCTACACCCATATGACTATGCTCGCCGCTGGCGCGACCGGCTTGCGGAACCTTTTTCGCCTGTCCAGCCTGGCGAGTCTCGACGGCTACTACCGCAAACCCCGGATGGATCGCGAGCTGATTTCCGAGCATGCCGCCGGAATCATCGCGACAACGGGCTGTCCCTCCGGTGAGGTCCAGACCCGGCTGCGGCTCGGCCAGTTCGACAAGGCGCTGGAAGCCGCCGCGACCTTCCAGGACATATTCGGCGCGGAGAACTACTTTCTCGAGCTGATGGACCACGGCCTGGCCATCGAACGCAGCGTGCGCGATGGTCTCCTGCGAATCGCCCGGGAGCTGGACCTTCGACCGCTCGCGACCAATGACAGCCACTATGTCACCAAGGACCAGGCGGACTCGCACAGCGCACTGCTGTGCGTCGGCACCGGCAAGACACTCGATGACCCGAAGCGGTTCAAGTTCGACGGCGACGGCTACTACCTGAAGAGCCCGGACGAGATGCGGGAACTGTGGGACGGTCAGGTCGCCGGCGCCTGTGACAGTTCTTTGTTGATCGCCGAGCGGGTCGAGCCGTACGACGAGGTGTTCACATTCGTCGACCGAATGCCACGCTTCCCCGTCCCCGCCGGTGAGGACCAGTTGTCCTGGCTGTACAAAGAGGTGGCCCGAGGGGTGGAACACCGGTTCGGCGCCGACCCCTCGCAAGAGGTCCGCGAGCGGATCGACTATGAACTTCGGATGATCGACCAGATGGGTTTCCCCGCCTACTTCCTGGTCGTCGCGGACATCTGCCGTGAGGCACGCGAGAAGGGCATCCGGGTGGGGCCGGGACGCGGCTCGGCCACCGGCTCAATGGTCGCCTACGTCCTCGGGATCACCGAGCTCGACCCGATCGAGCACAAACTGATCTTCGAGCGCTTCCTGAACCCCGAACGGGTCACCCCGCCTGACGTCGACCTGGACTTCGACGAACGCCGTCGCGGCGACATGATCCGTTACGTGACGGAGAAGTACGGTGAGGAGAAGGTCTGCCAGATCCTCACTTTCGGCACCATCAAGGCGAAGGCCGCGATCAAGGACTCCTGTCGTGTCCTGGGCTTCCCCTACGCTCTCGGTGACCGCATCACCAAGGCGATGCCGCCGGATGTGTTCGGCAAGGGCATCCCCCTGTCCGGCATCACCGACCCCCAGCACGAGCGATACAGCGAAGCGGCGGAGGTCCGCGGCCTCTACGAAACCGACCAGGAGGTCCGAAAGGTCATCGACACGGCCCGCGGGCTCGAAGGGCTCACCCGCGGAACCGGTGTGCACGCGGCCGGTGTCATTCTCTGCTCCGAACCGCTGCTGAATGTTCTACCGATTCACCGGCGTGACGCGGACGGCGCCATCATCACGGGCTTCCCATTCCCGCAGTGCGAGGACATGGGCCTGCTGAAAATGGACTTCCTGGGCCTGCGGAACCTCACCGTCATCGACGACGCCATCCGTAACATCCGGCAGAACCGTGGGATCGATCTCGATCTCCAGAAACTTCCGCTGGCCGATGTCCCCACTTTCGAGCTGCTGGCCCGTGGTGACACGCTTGGGGTGTTCCAGCTCGACGGTGGTCCCATGCGCAGCCTGCTGCGCCTGATGGCGCCGACCAAGTTCGAGGACATCGCGGCGGTGCTGGCGCTGTACCGGCCGGGGCCCATGGCGGCAAACTCGCACATCGAGTACGCGGACCGCAAGAACGGCCGCAAGCCCATCACGCCCATCCATCCGGAACTACGGGACGTGCTCGAGGGAATCCTCGGTGAGACCTACCATCTCGTCGTCTACCAGGAGCATGTGCTCGCCATCGCCCGTGAGCTCGCCGGTTACAGCCTCGGTAAGGCGGACCTGCTGCGCCGCGCCATGGGGAAGAAGAAGAAGGAGATCCTGGACGCCAGCTATGCCGAGTTCATGACGGGTATGGACGAAAAGGGTTACTCGTCGGCGGCCGCGCAGGCGGTCTGGGACGTTCTGCTCCCGTTCTCCGGTTACGGATTCAACAAGTCGCACACCGCCGGCTACGGTGTCGTGTCGTTCTGGACCGCTTATCTGAAGGCGAACTACCCAGCCGAGTTCATGGCCGCCCTGCTCACCTCGGTCGGGGACGACAAGGACAAGATGGCGGTGTATCTGGCGGAATGCCGCAAGATGGGGATCCGCGTGTTGCCGCCGGACGTCAACGAGTCGTCCCTGTATTTCACACCGGTCGGTGCCGACGTTCGCTTCGGGCTGGGCGCCATTCGCAACGTCGGGGCGCCGGTTGTCGACTCGATCAGAGCCACCCGGCAGAAGAAGGGGGCGTTCACCTCGTTCCCGGACTTCCTCGACAAGGTTGAGATCGGTGTCTGCAACAAACGTACCGTCGATTCCCTCATCAAGGCGGGCAGCTTTGATTCGCTCGGCCACACCCGCCGGGCGCTGGCCCGCGTCCATGAGGCCGCCATTGACGCCGTCGTCGGCCCTAAACGGGCTGAGGCGTTCGGCCAGTACGGTCTGTTCGGCGATGCTGACGGGAACGAGAGCGAACCGGTCAAAATCGGCCTCGATCTTGATCTCGACGTCGCGGAGTGGCCACGCCCGGAACTTCTCGCGCAGGAACGCGAGATGCTCGGCCTCTACGTTTCCAGCCATCCGCTGGAAGGCGCTGAGAAGATATTGGAACGTAATCGGGACACGTCGATCGTCGATTTGCTCGAAAGTGGCCGAAGCGAGGGTGCGGTCCGTATCGCGGGTGTGATCGCGAAGGTCGACCGGCGGGTCAACAAGACCAGCGGCAGTCTCTGGGCCATCCTTACCGTCGAGGATCTCGACGCCGCCGTGGAGGTCCTGTTCTTCCCGAAGAGCTATGAGATTCACGGTTCGCAGCTGGTGCCTGACGCTGTTGTCTCGGTCCGGGGCAGGCTCAACGAGCGCGACGGCGCCATCAGCATCTTCGGACAGGATCTCACGACGCTCGATGTCTCGAGCCTCAACGCGGACGCGGAACCGCCTGTCGTCCTCATGCTGCCCACCCACAAGGTGACCCCGGACCTCGTCAGCAACCTCAAACGCATCCTGGCCACGCATCCCGGCAGGACTCCCGTGCACCTGCGGCTGCAGGGCCCGCGCCGGACCTCTCTGCTCAGGCTCGGGCCCGAGGTCGACACGACCGGAGCCTTCTGGGGGGACATCAAGAGCCTCCTCGGTACGAAGGCCATCGCGTCGTGACCGCGAGCTGAGCCGTGACCGCGAGCTGACGAGACGACCCGCGCGCAGGCGTGTCCGCCGTTGTTCTGGCCTGGTCCTGGCACGCGGCCGGGCTTTCGCCCGGCTGGTCGTTGTCCCAACTATCAACTATCAACAACTGTCGACCGACAGTGACACGGCCAAGGCACGCCTGTGCCACGCCCGCCCGCGGTGGTCGGTGCTGGGACACAGCGTATGCCCAGCAGATGGCCAACTTGGTTGTGTATACGCCATCTGTGATCGTGCATGAATATTCTCACCCACAGCCGCCTTATTGTCCCGAACGTCGGCTCGATATGTTTCGTAGCCAGGTGTCCGCAGGATGCGGGCACGCCCGTTGTGCCATTACGGGCTGGTTACACATGTCGTTGTTGTATGGAGGGGGCAATGTCGGTGTCTGAGCAGGATGAATCGGTTTACCTGGAGCCGCGCGGATCGTGGTCAGGCCAGTGGGCGGCGGCGGAAGGGGACGTCGACAGCCGGGTGGACGGCGCGTCCGAGTCGTGGCGGGTCCCGCGTTCCGTCGCGAACCCGTCACGGCTGCGGCTGGGAGCGGCGCGTCAGGTGATTGCGGCCGGGGTATCCGACGGGCTCTGAGCAGGCTGGCCAGCGGGCCTTGTGCCGAGGGCGTGGCACCGGACGAGTCGGTGCCACGCCCTCGGCGTTGTCAGCCGGCCGCCGTATGCGTGATCACAACTTTCACGCGCGCGACGGCCAGGGAGGTCAGTTGTAGATCATTTTTGGTCGGGTCAGCCCTGACCGGTCGCCGTGGTGGATGCCGGCCCCTGGCGGCGCCCGCCACGGCGCTGCTGGTCGGACCCACGGCCACCGGATGCGGAACCGCCGCGGGATGAGGACGCGCCCCACTGCTTGTCGGTACCGCGCCGTGAACCGCCGCCGGGCCGTCCCTGCGCCGGCACCCGGGAGGATGCCGACGCCGGCAGGGACTGGGTGGCGGTCCGCTGCTGCGGCAGGATCCGGGGAGCGGGAGGCCCGGCGAGGCGTGCCACTACCTCGGCGTCCGCGTCGGCCGGTTCCGGCTGGGCGTCGCTACCGGCGGCACGCAGCAACGCACGCACAATCCCGCGTTCCTCTGGAAGCGAGACGAGCACATCGGCACCGTGCGCGCCCGCTCGTGCGGTCCGTCCACCGCGGTGCTGGTAGGTCTTGGGATCGCTGGGAAGCCCCGCGTGCACCACGATGTCGACGCCGTCGACGTGAATGCCGCGAGCGGCCACGTCGGTGGCGACCAGCACCCGGTGCGCGCCGTCGGCGAACCCGGCGAGTGCCCGGGTCCGGGCGTTCTGCGCCATGCCGCCGTGCAGCGGCTGAGCGGGGACACCCGAGCGGGTGAGCTGCTCGGCGAGCCGGTCCGCACCCCGCTGGGTGCGGGCGAACACCAGGGTCCGGCCGGAACCGCCGGCGAGCGCGGTGACCAGACGGGTGTGGGCGGCCGGGTCCGCCGCTTCGAGGGCGTGCCGCGACAGTGTCGAGACCTGCGCGGTCTCGGAATCGATGGCGACGAGCACCGGCTCTGGCAGGTACTGGCGGACCAGTACCTCAACCTCCCGGTCGAGGGTCGCGCTGAACAGCAGCCGTTGGCCACCAGCGGGGGTGGCGTCCAGCAGCGCTCGCACGGCCGGGAGGAAGCCGAGGTCACACATGTAGTCGGCCTCATCCAGCACCGTGACCGCGATCTCTTCCAGGGAGCAGGCACCGCGTTCGATCAGGTCGGTGAGGCGCCCGGGAGTGGCGACGACGATGTGCACTCCGCGCCGCAGCGAGCTGATCTGGCGGGAGATCGACGTTCCGCCGTACACCGCGCGCAGCCGAAGGCCGAGCGGTCTGGCGAGCGGGTCCAGCGCGTCGTGGACCTGCTGGGCGAGTTCCCGGGTGGGAACGAGGATCAGGCCGCGGGGGCGCCCTGGCGTGACGGCGCGGTTCTTCGACAGCTCCGCGAGCATCGGCAGGCCGAACCCCAGGGTCTTGCCGGATCCCGTGCTCGCGCGGCCGAGAACGTTCTCACCGGCGAGGACGTCAGGCAGGGTGGCCGCCTGTACCGGGAAGGGAGCGGTAATTCCCTGGCGGGCAAGGGCTGTGACGAGGGACGGCGGCAAACCCGCGTCCGCGAAGGAGGTGACCGGCGGGCGCGGCTCGCGGGTCGGCAGTGT
>NZ_CAKJTL010000125.1:0-24268 GCF_917627385.1 Protofrankia sp. CiT1 | reverse complement strand
CGCGGGTCGGCAGTGTCGGGCGGGGCGGGGGCGCGGACCGGTTCGGTCCGTTCTGCTTGCCGCCCGGACGAGGGCCGCCGCGACCGCGGTATCCGCCACCACCACCGGGTCGGGAACGGCGGCGGGCAGGGGAGGGCTGAGTATCACCGTGCTGAGACAGGGTTCTTCCGTCCGTCGTGTCGAGGTCGCCGCGTGGATGCGTCGGCGATCATGTGGCAGCGATCGTGCGTCCAGCTCGGGCCGCGTCACCAGAGCATGATCAGATTAAACCCGTCCGGGTTCGCACCAACCTGCTGTCACACGGACCTCGGGTGCGTGGCCCGAAAACCGCGCACCATGGACGGCCTGTGGCCGCCAGCGTGTTCAGCGTACACCGATCACCTCCGGGGGTGCCGCTGACCTCCTCTGTTGCGATGAGATCTCGCGCACGCCGAGGCGGCGTGACCAGAAACGTGACCAGAAAGGAGCTCATAGCAACAGGCTTGTCAGTAGATGGATGACGAGCCCGGCGATCGCGCCGACCACCGTTCCGTTGATGCGGATGTACTGTAGGTCACGGCCCACGTGTAGTTCAATCTTGGTTGAGGTCTCGGTCGGTTCCCAGTTCGCGACCGTTTCGCTGATCACCGCGGTGATCTCGGATCGGTAGCGGTTGACGATCCATGCCACGATGTCGTTGGCTGCGGCGTCGACGCCCGCGCCCAGCCGCGGTTCCGCGGTCAGCCGCTCGCCGAGTGTCCGTAGCTCGTCGGCCATCCGGGTCCGCAGGACGCCGCCGGGATCGTCGGCAGCGTCGATCAGGATGGCCTTGGTGGCGTTCCACATGGTCGCGAGCGCCAGGTCGACCTCCGGATGATCACGGATGCGTTCCTTGAGCTTCTCCACCCGCTCGGCGGTGGCGGGGTCGGTGCGCAGCTGTTCGGCGAACCGGGCCAGAAAGTCGTCCAACGCCCGGCGCAGCCGATGGTCCGGGTCCGCGCGGACCTCGCTGATGAACCGCAGCGCCTCGGCGTAGGCGCGGGCCGCGATCGCCTCGTCGACGAATCGCGGTGACCAGGATGGGGCCTTGTCGGTCACTATCCGTAGCATTATTTCCGGATTGTCGCGCAGCCAGGCCTCCGCCTGCACGGCAACCAGGTCGACGAGACGATGGTGCAGCCCGCCGGCCACGATCCGGCCGAGCGCGGTGCCGGCGGCCGGTGCCCACGGGCGATCCATGACCCGGGCCAGGATGGTCTTCTCGACCACATCCAGCATCACGTCGTCCCGGATGCCCGAGATCGCGGCAGCCAACCGGCCAGATGCCTCCGCGGCGACCCATTCGGCGTGGCCGGGGGCACCGAGCCACGCCCCCATGCGCATGGCCACCCCCAGGCCCGCGATTTTCTCCCGGATCACCGACTCGGCCAGGAAGTTCTGGGCGACGAAGCGCTCGAGGCTGCGTCCCAGGTCGTTCTTGCGGTTCGGGATGATCGCTGTATGCGGGATGGGCAGGCCCAGCGGCCGGCGGAACAGGGCGGTCACGGCAAACCAGTCGGCCAGGGCGCCCACCGCCCCCGCCTCCGCCGCGGCCCGGACATAGCCGGCCCACGTCGGCCCGCCGCCGCTCTCCCAGCGCCAGAACACGACATAGACGACCACGACAAGGGCCAGCAGCCCGGTCGCGATCGTCCGCATCCGCCGCAGCCCACGCCGCAGTTCGGCGTCGTTGGGCGCCGCGGGCTCCGGTCGCGCGGGCATCGTCCTCCGCTCCTGGGCTGTCACGTCATGTGCTGTCCTGCCCTGTGCCGTCCCCGTCCCGCCGGTGCCGATCGGCCGCGGCGAATGCTCCGGTTACGACCGTACGGCCGCGACGTCTCGATGTGCGGCGGTCAGCCGCGGTCGTGACAGAGCTGTCGGCCCCGTGGGCGGGCCCCGGCGGCAGACACGCCACGGCGACCATTCCCAGGAGCGCGCAGTAAGCGCCGATCACCCGCCCCGAGCCGCCGTGGGCCGCCGCGAGCAGCTGGAGGGCGGCGCCGCAGGCGACGGCGAGGGTGCCCGTAGCGACGGTGCGGATCACCGGACTGAATGTGCTGGCGAGCACCGCTTGCCGGGCGGGCCCGGGGCTGGCCGAGACCGTCTCGGCCGAGATCGTCCCGGCCGAGGCTGTCCTGGTCATGGCCATGACCATGGCCGTCGCGCGGCGGGCCAGTCCCGGGCCGGCGGTGCTGAGCACGGGAGCCGCGAGCAGCGTGAGCAGCACGCCACCGACGGCGAATCCCACTGGGCCGCTGCGGTGCGGGGTAACGACGAACCAGCTGGCGACGGCGAAGACGACCAGCGGCGGACGGGACCCGGATGCATCGGGCGTGGGTGCGATGACGAGCAGCGGAGCGACGAGCAGCAGCAGGTAGTGGCTCCAGATGATCGGTGACGCCACGAGCGCGGCGGCAAGCGTGCCCGCGTACAGCGTCCGTTCGTCCGCCGTGTGTCGCATGCGCAGCCAGCATGCGATGAGCAGGCCGAGCGCCGCCACCCGGGCGATCCAGCTGGCCATGGTGAAGCCGAGACCGCTGTTGACCAGCAGGCCGGTGAGGCTGAGCCCCATCGGGGCCTCCGTGCGGCTGAGCACTGTGAGCATACCCAGGTAGGCGCGGGTGCCGACCGGGCTGATGAGCTCGGCCAGGGCGAACAGCACCGTGACGGCAACCGCGGCGACCGCGCTCGCTGTGGCCCGTCGGGTCAGCACCAGCCACAGCCAGACCGGTGCCAGGAACAGCTTGGCGTAGATGACGGCAGCCGCGATCATCCCCGCGCTGACCGGCCGGTCGCGGCAGCGCCACAGCGCGGCGAGACCGAGGAAGAGCACGGCGTTGAGCGTCCCCATCTGTAGGCCGGTGATGGTGCAGGACGCCATCACCACCAGCGCGTAGGTCCGGGCCTCCCGCGCGCCGGCGAGGTGGGCCGCGGCGATCAGCGCCGCGACCGAGAGCGCGATGAACGCGAGCGCCCCGTAGCGGCCGAGCCACGACAGCGGGACGAAGCCGAATGCGACCAGGTAGGGATAGACGTAGGCGAAGCCCGAGGAGATCTCGGCGGAACCCGGCGGCGGATAGGGGTCGCGGCCATGCCCGACGGCGCCGCCGGCACGCAGGAACACCTCGATGTCATAGTGCGGGAGCGGCACGATGTAGACCAGCCACACCGCGGCCACGACGGCCGCGAGCGCGGCAGCCCCCCCAGGCTTACTCACGCCAGCGCCGATCGTCGTCCGCTGAAAACGTTCAGCGCCCGCAGCCTGCCAGTACCCGCGACATGTGAACACCACGCCCGCCTCGCCCGTTGACGTCCTCGACATCGTTGCGCATGCCGCGGTGAGGGGGCACACGCAGCCGGTTCCGGGACCGCGTCAACGCGCGGTGGGGCGTCCAGAGCTCGGCTCGCCCGACCGCCGCCCGGCGGTGGCGCCGGCATGCCGGCCACGTCGTCCCATCCACTTGCCTATTACCCTGGGGGGGTATACGGTCCGCCCTATGATACCCCGAGGGGGTAGCGGATGGTGAGGGTGCGGTGAAGAACAGATGGGCGTGGCCCACGGCTACATCGGCAACAAGGACGACTACCGTAAGCGGTTACGGCGCATCGAAGGCCAGATCCGCGGCTTGCAACGGATGGTTGAGCAGGAGGAGTACTGCATCGACATCCTGACCCAGGTCTCGGCGGCGACCAGGGCGCTGCGGGCGGTGGCGCTGGGCCTGCTGGATGAGCACCTGGCGCACTGCGTCGTGGGGGCCGCGGCGGCCGGCGGCGACGAGGCCGACCGCAAGGTACAAGAGGCCTCGGAGGCGATCGCTCGCCTGCTCCGGTCCTAGGGCGTGTTCCGGAAGTCAACTGTCCGGCTCCCGGACCGAACGACGGCTTCCGAAGCACGCCGTACGAGTAACCGGCAACAAAGGAGATGCACGATGAGCGCGACAGCGGACGCTGCGCATCCTGTCGACCTCGGGGAGATCGACCTGTCGATCGGGGGGATGACCTGCGCGTCCTGCGCCGCCCGTATCGAGAAGCGGCTCAACAAGCTCGACGGTGTGACCGCCGCGGTCAACTACGCCACCGAGCGGGCCCGGGTCGTCTATCCCGGTCGGCTCACCACGGCGGCTCTGATCGCCGAGGTGGAGAAGGCTGGCTACCGCGCGTCCGTACCCCAGCCGGAAACGGAGCGTCCGGCGCGGCCGGGGAACACGGCGCGGCGTGTCGCTGGCGAGACCGGCGCGGCAGCCGAGATGGATCAAACCGGCCCGCTGCGGGCCCGGCTGGTCATCTGCACCGCGCTGAGCCTGCCGGTGCTGCTGCTCGCGATGGTGCCCGCGCTGCAGTTCGACAACTGGCAGTGGCTGTCGCTGGCGTTGGCCGCGCCGGTCGTGCTGGGGGGAGGGCTCCCGTTCCACCACGCGGCGTGGCGGAACCTGCGGCACGGCGCGGTGACCATGGACACGCTGATCTCGACCGGCACGCTCGCGGCGTTCGGCTGGTCGCTGTACGCCCTGTTCCTCGGTCATGCCGGCGACCGCGGCATGACGATGCGGTTCACCCTCCTCGCCACTCGGGACAGCGCCGCGAACAGCATCTACCTCGAGGCCGCCGCGGTGGTGACGACGTTCATCCTGGCCGGGCGGTACTTCGAGGCACGGGCCAAACGCCGGGCCGGCGCGGCGTTGCGGTCCCTGCTGGACCTGGGGGCGAAGGACGTCGCGGTCCTGCGCGACGGGCGGGAGCAGCGGGTCCCGGTCGACCGTCTCGCTGTCGGCGACCGTTTCGTCGTCCGGCCCGGCGAGAAGATCGCCACCGACGGAGTGGTCGAGGAAGGCGCCTCCGCGGTCGACGCGAGCATGCTCACCGGCGAATCAGTACCGGTCGACGTCACGGTGGGCGACGCGGTCACCGGTGCCACGCTGAACGCCAGCGGCCGGCTGCTGGTCCGCGCGACCCGGGTCGGCGCGGACACCCGGCTCGCGCAGATGGCGAAGCTCGTCGTCGATGCGCAAAGCGGCAAGGCCGCGGTTCAACGGCTCGCTGACCGGGTCTGCGCCGTCTTCGTTCCCTTTGTGATCATTCTTGCGGTCGCGACCCTCACGGTCTGGCTCGCGCTCGGCGCCGGGGTGGCAACCGCGTTCACGGCCGCTGTCGCGGTCCTGATCGTCGCCTGCCCGTGTGCGCTCGGCCTCGCCACCCCCACCGCCCTGCTGGTCGGCAGCGGCCGGGGCGCGCAGCTCGGCATCCTGATCAAGGGGCCGGAGGTGCTGGAATCGACCCGGCGGATTGACACCGTCGTGCTCGACAAGACAGGGACGGTGACGACTGGGCGGATGAGCCTTGTCGATCTTGTTCTTGCGCCCGGCGCTGACCCCGACGAGGTGCTGCGGCTGGTCGGCGCGGTCGAGGACGCCTCCGGCCATCCGATCGGCCAGGCGATCGCCCGCGCCGCGCGGGAACGCCTCGGTGACCTGCCGGCGATGGCGGACGTGGCGGATTTCACCGCCCTCGGGGGCCTCGGTGTGCGCGCGGTCGTGGCCGGTCACACGGTCGTCGCCGGTCGCCGGGGCCTGTTGGCCGAGGAGTCGCTACGTGTCCCGGACGAGCTCCAGCTGGCGGCACGGGCCGCTGAGGAGGCTGGTCGGACACCGGTCTTCGCCGGCTGGGATGGCGCTGCCCGCGCGGTGCTCGTCGTTGCCGACACCGTCAAACCCACCTCGGCCGACGCGGTCCGCGGGCTGCGTGCCCTCGGCCTGACCCCGGTGCTGCTCACCGGCGACAACACCCGCGCCGCCCGCGCCGTCGCCGGCCAGGTCGGCATCGACGAAGTGATCGCCGAGGTGCTTCCCACGGACAAGGCCGACGTCGTGTCCCGGTTGCGGGCACAGGGCCGGGTCGTCGCGATGGTCGGGGACGGTGCCAATGACGCCGCCGCGCTCGCCTGCGCCGATCTCGGTCTGGCCATGGGAACGGGAACGGACGCCGCGATCGAGGCCGGCGACCTCACTCTCGTCCGTGGGGATCTACGCGCCGCGGTCGACGCCATCCGCCTGGCACGGCGCACCCTCGCCATCATCAAGGGCAACCTGTTCTGGGCGTTCGCCTATAACATCGCCGCGCTGCCGCTCGCCGCCGCGGGTCTGCTCAACCCGCTGATCGCCGGTGCGGCGATGGCGCTGAGCTCCCTGTTCGTGGTCTCGAACAGCCTGCGGCTGCGTCGCTTCCAGCCCGTCGGTGGCCCCGCGACCGGCGAGCCGGGCGTCGCGGCAGCCCGGATGGCAGGCCAGCGGAGGCCCACCGTCGATGCCACGGCCGCCGGCGGCCGGTAACCGACTGCCCGGCTATCGAGTGCCCGGCTACCGGCGGCACGGTCCCGCGCCGCCGGCAGCCGGCGGGGCTACAGCTTCGCGAGCAATGTCCTCATTGTCGTGATCTCTTCTGACTGGCTGGCCTGGATCCCGCGCGCGAGCTCCTTGGCCGGTTCATAGCGGCCGTTCTGCTCCTCGGCCCTGGCCATGCTGATCGCGCCCTCGTGATGAGTGATCATCATCGTGAGGAACATGCGGTCGAACCCAGGACCGCTGGCGCCTGTCATCGCCGCCATGTCGTCGGCTGACATCATGCCCGGCATCATCGACATCATGGGCATGGCGGCACTCGACGCCGGAGGCATGCCCATGCCCATGCCGTGGCCCCCACTCTGCGGAGTGGCCGTGGGCTCGCCCCAGCTCCGCAGCCAGCCCGTCATCGTCGTGATCTCGGGATCCTGGGCGCTTCGGATCGTCCGTGCCAATGACCGGACCTCCTCGCTGGCGGCCCGGGCCGACGCCAGGTCGGCCATGTCGACGGCCTGCCGGTGGTGCGGGACCATACCCTGGGCGAACGTGACGTCGGCGGCATTGTGATCACTGTTTGCCGACGCGCTGGATGACGCGGCGGCGGAATGCGTGGTGGAGCTGGCTGGGGAACTGCCGGTGCCGCACGCGGCCAGCACCATGGCGCTGAGCAGCGCGGCCAGAAGCGGCAGAAAACGCTTCATCGCAATGAGGTCCTTACGTGATCGTCAGTAGGCGGATGTCCGGACAGCGGACATGACCCGTCGCGAGACACGGCAGCGCGGACGCGGTCATGCCGCGGGCCGGTCTACAGACGAAGCACGCAGAGAGCGGCAGGATCGGGCGGTTGAGGTCTCCAGGCACGGGGTAACCCACGCCATCCCGTACCCCGACCGGCGGCTGCCGGCTGTCCGGCGGCCGCGGCGGCCAACAGCCACCCGGCGAAAGCGGCGAACTGGAGCAGGTCGATCGTGGTGGACGCCCGGAGAAAGGCACCGCACAGCGGGCCCGGATGGGTGTTGTGCCCCGCTGGCCCGTCTGGCGCGCCCCGGTCCGGGCAGTCGGGTGACCCCGCGGCCCGCGTCCGGGCGGTCTGCGCGACAGCGGCGGTCTGCGCGACAGCGTCCGCCATCGATGGGTGGGACATGAGCGGGTGGGCCGCGGACAGGTGAGCCATGGAGCTGGGCGGCAGCACTCCCAGCCCACCGTGCATCACCAGCAGGCCCAGGAAGAGCAACGGCAGCACCGCGATCACACGCCACGGCCTGGCCCGTACCGCTCCCGATCCCGTCCGCACGCTTGTGAGTGTGTCTCACCGCGGGCTACGCCGTGGGAGAAGGCCCGATTTGATCCATTCAGTGCTGCCCGGGGAAGGGCCGGCGGTGCCTTCGGGGAAGGCGGTATGTTCAGCGGCTGACTCCGCGCACCGGCGCGTGGGGTTGTGCGGGAGGGGCGGACGTGTCAACGAACCCGCGGGCGGCCTCGCTGGACGGGCGAGGGGCTGCCCTCTGGTGGGCCGCGCGGATCCCTGCCTGGGTGTTTCCAGCGTTGATCTGTGCCTGGTTCGCCGCGGCGCTGGCCGCGACGGCCGGTGACGCTCCTGCCTGCTCGGTCGCTCACCCGGGTGACTGCGGCCCGGATCTGGGCTCGGCGCTGCTCGGGGTGTGTCTGCTGGGCGTCCCGGTGCTGCTGTGGTGGTCGCCGGCGGCCGGGTGCACGGCCGGGATCGTGTTCTGTGTCGCGGACGTGCTCGTCGACACCAGGGGTCCTGCCAGCGTCGTACTTGTCGGGTATGGGATGGCATGCGCCGCGGTCGCGGCCTGGCTGGTTCGGGTGCGCGTGGGCCAGCGGGCCATCACTGATCATTTGGCCGGTGTGCGCGTGCTGCTCGGGTGGGTCCGGCCCGGCGGCCTCCGGCGCTCTCGGTTACTGGCCGTGGCCGCATTCGCCGTCATGGCAGCTGGACTGTATGCCTGGTACGCCCACCTGGGCGCTGTCGAGGACCGTCACCTCGCCGCGGCCGAGGTGCAGAGCGTCCAGATCGTCGCGGTGGGCAAGGGCAAGATCACAGTCGTTCTCGCGTCGGGGGCGCGCCGCACCCTGGCGGTGGCCGACACGGCTGGCTATCCGACAGGCTCGTCCGTGCCGGTCCGGACCGATCCAGGTGATCCCGGCTGGGTCCGCCTCCTGGCCGAACCGGACGACCCGACCGGGTGGGCCGCCGGCGGGTTCGCCGCGGCGGCGATCGCGGCCGCGTTGATGTCGCGGGAGTGGGTGGGATGGCGTGCCCGTCGCGGTCTTGTGACCGGTCGGCACCGGGGCATCCACGTAAGGATCATGACAGACGAGCGTGGCGCGGTGCTCGTCTACGCCGCGGACGACGTGCGCGGAGAACGGCCGCTCGCGGTCGTCCCCGTCCGTTGGGCGGCCGGCGCGGCCAGCGCGGCTGGGCCAGGGCAGGTTGGCGCTGGCCGCCCCGATGAGCCCGGCCAGCCTGGTGATCTTCATGGCCGCGGTGAATCCGGCGGATTTTCCGATGAACGGGCGTTCGGGCGGGCCTGGCGGGGTGAGGTCGACGACGCCGTCACAGCCTCTCCCGCCATGCTTGTCGGCGGGCTGCACGATGACGCCTGGCCAGCCTTTGTCATCGGGGACTATGCCGTCGGGGACTCCGCCGGTGGTGCTGATGTGCTGCTGCCCGTTGCCCCGCTGCGGACGTTCCGCTCACCGCCGAGCACCTGGTGGCGGTTGCTGCGGGGCGGCCGTGGCCTCCGGGCAGCCCAACGCGGGCCGGGCGGGGACGACAACCCGGCCGGTGGCACCGGTGGCACGGCCACCGAATACGGCTTGCCCGGCCGCCCCGTACCGGCGGGCGACGCCGACGCGGCCGTGCCCGCTTTGCCCACCGTGCTGCGAGGACCGGGCAGGTACCGGGCGGCGGGCGCGACAGCGCTGGGTGGTGGGCTGTTCGGTGCTCCGATCGCCGTGCTGCTGGGGCTGGACGTCGTACCCGCGGTATGGCTCGGGGGCGTTCTGCTGGCCAACGGGCTGTTTGCCACCGGCCGGTCCGTCATCCTCGATGAGCGCAGGCTGACGGTCCGCGGCCCGATGTTCGTCCACAGCGTGGCCTGGGGGCGCCTGCACGGCGCTCGGCTTGTCGGTGACCGCCTTGTCCTGGCCTGGGAGCCGGCAACGGTGGTGGCGGTCGGGCCGTTCGCGCCGGTGGGGGAGTCCCCCGGCCGGCGGGAACAGACGGAGCGGACCGGCGCCGCGATGATGACGTTGCGTGCGCGGGCTGTCGCGGGAGCTACGGGTACGGGTACGGGTACGGGCGCGCGGCTTGGCCGGCAGGTGACGCGCGCACCGGGATTCGGGTTTGTGGTGGTCGCCGCGTACGTCCTGCTCGTGACCGCATCCTGGTGGTGGCACGCCCACGGCGGCTGACCCGTTTCACCTCCGGGCGCGGGGGCCGGCCCGCCGGTCAGCGAATGTCGAGAAGGTCAGCGGCGAGCAGGCACAGGTCATCCTCCCGGCCGCTGGGGCCGGCCACCTCGTCCAGCAGCCGGTCGCACGCCGCGTCCAGGCCCATGGTATTGGCGCCGGCGGCGACGGCCGACAGGAAGTCGAGCCGGTCGGATATGGAGGTGTCCCGGCGCTCGACCAGCCCGTCGCTGTAGAGCAGCAGACGTGCGCCTGGCGGCAGGGCCATGGTGTCCTGCCGGTAGACGAGGTTGTCCACGGCACCGAGGATCGGGCCGTGGACTTCCTCCAGGAAGGCCGGGCTGGCGCCGTCGAGCACCAGCGGTGGGGGATGTCCCGCGCATGACCAGGTCAGCATCTGGTTGGTGACGTTGAGGCAGACGACCACCGCGGTGGCGTAGACCTCCGAGCCGGAAGCCGTGAGGCTGGCCGACAGCTGGCCAGTGATCGCGGCGGGGGACTGCCCCAGCATCGCGTAGGCGCGCGCCGCGTGCTTGAGCTCGGCCATGACCGTGGCCGCGCGTAGCCCGTGGCCACCGACGTCGCCGACGATCAGCATGAGCGAGTCGTCCGGGAGCGCCAGCGCGTCATACCAGTCGCCGCCGACGTCGACGTCACGGCCCGCCGGCAGGTATCGGGCGGTCAGGTCCACTCCGGCCACGGTCGGCAGGTGCCGTGGCAGGATCGCCTGTTGAAGTGCTTCGGTGACCGAAAGCTGTCGATCATACAGCCGCGCCCGTTCGATCGCGTGGGCGCAATGCCCGGCCAGGGTCGTCAGGAAGGCCCGCTCATCGGTATCGAAGATCTGTTCGGATGCCCACCCGAGCAGGATGACCCCGATCGGCCGTCCCGATATGATCATCGGGAGGTGGGCCACGCGGCCCAGCCCGGCCATCTCGAGGAGGGCCCCGACATGGGGATAGTCGGCCAGGCACTCCGCTCGGGAAGCGTCGAACCGGGCATGCGCCGTGCGCAGGACGTCCGAGGTGGCGGTGGCCGCCCGGCCGGAGATCCGTTCCAGGACGCGGTTGACCTGTTTGGACTGTGTGGTCGGGCCGACCATGCACAGCCGCCCCTCCTCACCGACCAGTATGATCGCGGCGACGTCGGCGCCGAGGTCGTCACGGGCGGAGCGAGCCACGGCATCGGTGACGTCCGGAACGGTCAGGGCTTGGCCGAGCGCGGCGGTGACGTCGAAAAGCTTGCGGGCCCGGTCCAGCGCCGACGACAGTGATCGGATCAGCTCCGCACGCTGTGCCTCCGCGCGCTGACGGTCGTCAACGTTGCGGAAGTACACGGTCATCCCGTCCGGCGCGGGAAACAGGCGGATTTCGAAATAGCCGGCGAGCGGCCCGTAGTATCCCTCGAACTCCACGGGGACCTGCGTCCGCTGGGCTTGTAGGTACAGTTTTTCGAACGCCGAGCCGATTATCTCCGGATACACGTCCCACATCGGTTTCCCGAGCAGCTCGGACGGGTCATGGCCGAGGAGCCGGCCCGCGACCGCGTTGACGAACACGAACCGGCCCTCGTTGTCGTACACCGCCACACCGTCGCTGACGTGCTGCATGGCGCGCCCGGCCTGTTCGCGCTCGTGGCGCAGCTCGGTGGTGTCGGCGCAGACTCCGGCCAGGCGGACGATCTGGCCCGTGGCGTTGGTGATTGTCCGGCCGCGCCCCTGGAGCCAGGCGTGTGAGCCGTCCGGGCGCATCACCCGGTACTCCTCCAGGATGGAGCCACCGCTCGCCAGCGCCATGGCGATCCGAGCCTGGATGTTCGGCGCGTCGCCGGGGTGAACGAGGGCCAGGAACGCCTCCATCGTCCCATCGAAGGCGTCCAGGTCGATGCCGTGCAGCTCGGCGGTACGCCGGTCCCAGCGCAGCGTTTCGCCAGCGACATCCCAGTCCCAGACACCCACGCACGCGGCGTCCAGCGCGAGCAGTAGATGATCGAAAGTGTTGGCATCGGGCGCGAGCGGCGTTGGTCCGTCAACGTGCCAGGACGCTGGTGCCACGGTCTCGGCGGGCGGCCGCGCGTCGCAGTGGGCTGACTGGCCGCGGTTACCCGTCCTGCCCATGGGGCCTCGGCGATCGCTCGGCAGATCATGGCTTGTCCGCCCAGGACCGGGCGGCGGTGTCGACACGGCTCGACAGTCAACCACGAGACCTCAGGTGCGTTCAGCAAAGGGAACGGAACAGGCCAGTATCTTGGCGCAATGTTACCGCGAGGCACCACCGCCAGGGTGGTTCTGCTCACGGTCGCGGGTGTGTTCCGCAGCCCGATCACTGGTGCCAGCGGGGTGGCGGTCTGCACCCTTGCCGCTGGTGCCCCTGGTCGGAGAGCACGCGATCATGGTTGTCGCGTGCTCGGAGACCTCAGGGGAGGTGCTGCTCGGGGAGCTCAGCGGGAACCTCGGGGAGCTCAGCGGGAATAGGGAGCCGGCCCCCCGGCGACGCCGGTATCGAGCAGCTTCGTCACCTCGTCCGGCGCGAAGCCCCAGCTGGCGAGCACATCGCCGGTCTGCTCGCCGGGCAGTGGCGGTACCGCGCCGAGTTCCGCTGGGGTGCGGCTGAAACGTGGTGCCGGCGCGGGCTGCACCACGCCGTCGCGTTCGACGAAGGTTCCCCGCGCCTGGAGGTGCGGGTGGCGCGGCGCCTCGGTGAGCGACAGTACCGGCGCGGCGCAGGAGTCCGTGGCCAGCAGGAGGCTGGCCCACTCGTCGCGGGTCCGGGTACGGAACACGGCCGCGAAACGTTCCTTGAGCGCGGGCCAGTGGGCCTGGTCGTCCCGTGCCGGCAGGTCGGCCGCGGACAGCCCCAGGCGGTGGATCAGTTCGTCGTAGAACGGCCCTTCCAGCGCACCGACCGCGATGTAGCCGCCGTCGGCGGTTTCGTAGACCTCGTAGTAGGGTGCGCCGGTGTCGGCGAAGTTCGTGCCGGGCTCGTCGCGCCAGCGCCCCTGGGCGAGCAGCCCGTGGAACAGGGTCGTGAGCAGGGCGGTGCCGTCCACCATGGCCGCGTCCACCACCTGGCCTCGCCCGTGGGCACGCGCGTCCAGCAGAGCGCAGACCACACCGAACGCGAGCAGCATCCCGCCGCCGCCGAAGTCGCCGACGAGACTGAGCGGTGGTACCGGCCGCTCTCCGTGCCGCCGAAAGTTGTTCAGGGCACCGGCGAGGGCGATGTACGTGATGTCATGGCCGGCGGTATGCGCGAGCGGGCCCTGCTGCCCCCAGCCGGTCATCCGGGCGTAGACCAGCCGAGGGTTGCGGGCAAGGCAGACGTCTGGACCCAGCCCAAGGCGTTCCATGACCCCGGGCCGGAATCCTTCGATCAGCGCGTCCGCGCTCTGCGCGAGTCTGAGCAGCGTCTCGGTACCGGCGGGGCTCTTCAGGTCGAGAGCCACCGACCGCCGGCCGCGGTTCATGGCGTATCCGCGGGGGTCGGCCCCCTGCCGGCTCTTCTCGTAGTCGCCGCCCGTGGTGGCGCGCGTGAGCCGATCCACCCGGACGACATCCGCGCCCATGTCGGCGAGCAGCATCGCCCCGAACGGCGCTGGGCCCAGGCCAGCCATCTCCAACACCCGCACGCCCGTGAGCGGCCCGGTCATGAGCGTCTCCCCTCGTCCTGGTGGCTCGGTTGTACAGCTGACTAATCTGAATAAATGATAGAGATATACGGTGCCGCCGGCCCCCCGGCGGCAGCGGCGGCGTAGCCACAGGAGGCGGGATGATCAGCGAACTGGGAGACACCGCGGGAGACACTGACGAACCGGTTGTCGTGAGCTGGCCCCGGCCGTCGGTTGCCCAGATCACGCTGTCCCGCCCTGACCGGCTCAACGCTCTTACCTTCGGCATGGTCGGGCAGCTTTCCGACACGCTCGCCCGGCTCGGTGCGGATGAGCGGGCCCGCGTGGTCGTGCTCACCGGGGCCGGCCGCGCCTTCTGCGCCGGCCTGGACCTCGCCGGGCACGTCCGGGGCGCGATGGGGCGCTCCCGCGGACCGGCCGAGCGGCTGCGCGGGCAGGAGGCCTTCGCCGCGATGGTGCGGACCATCCGTGCGATCCCGCAGCCTGTCGTCGCCGCGGTCAACGGCGCGGCGGCCGGTGCCGGGATGGCGCTGGCGCTGGCCGCCGATGTGCGCCTGGCCGCTGTCTCGGCGCGTTTCCACGTTGCCGCCGTCAAGATCGGATTGTCCGCGGGGGAGTGCGGCATCAGTTATCACCTGCCCCGCCATGTCGGCTCGTCCCGCGCTTTTGAGATCATGCTTACCGGCCGGCCGGTGGATGCCGCTGAGGCGGAGCGCATTGGTCTGGTCTCCCGGATGGTCGACGACGCGGATCTGCTCGACAGCGCGCTGGAGACCGCCGAGGCCGTCTGCGCCAACAGCCCCTTCGCGGTGGCGATGACCAAAAAGATCATGTGGGCGAACCTCGACGCGGGGTTCACCCCGGCGATCGAGCTGGAGAACCGGACCCAGATCCTCGCCGCCATGACGGCGGATTCGGGCGAGGCAATGCGCGCGTTCGTCGAGAAGCGCCAACCCGTTTTCACCGGAGAGTAATATCGTGGAATATGATCAGAACCCTTACGAACAACTCCTCTATGCCGTCGAGGAGAATGTCGCTACGATTACGATCAACCGGCCCGAGCGGCGCAATACCGTTACGTACCAGGTCCTCGACGAACTGATCGACGCCGTTACCCGGGCGGGGGCGGATGATGACGTGCGCGTGGTCGTGGTCACCGGCGGCAGTGGGCCTTTCTTCTCAGCCGGTACCGACCTGTCCAGCGGTGACGGGTACGACGCCGCGGCGGCGGACTTCAAACCGTTGCGCGGCGGGACCAGGGATGTCGGTGGGGAGCTGGCGCTGCTGATCTACGATCTACCCAAACCGGTGATCGCCGCGGTGAACGGGACCGCGGTCGGGATCGGCATCACCATGATTCTTCCGATGGACGTGCGCATCGCCGCGGACAACGCCCGCTTCGGGCTGCCCTTCACCCGGCGGGGGATAATCCCCGAGTCGTGCGCGAGCTTCTTCCTGCCGCGGATTGTCGGGATCTCCAGAGCGGTCGAATGGGCCGTGACCGGCCGGATCTTTCAGGCCGCGGAAGCGCTGGCGGCGGGCCTTGTACACGAGCTGCTCCCCGCCGCCGACGTGTTGCCCCGGGCGCGGGAGATCGCCATCGAGATCGCCCACAACACCTCGGCGGTGTCGGTCGCCCTCACCCGCCAGCTGATGTGGAAGCTTCTTGATGCCGATCATCCCATTGAGGCGAACCGGCTGGAGTCACAGGCGCTGCTCGCACTCGGCCGGATGGCCGACGTCCCCGAGGGCGTGGCCGCGTTCCGGGAGAAACGGACGCCTGCCTTCACCCTGCGCCCCAGCCGTGACCTACCCGGCTTCTATCCGTGGTGGGCCACCCCCTCCTTCGAGGAGTGACCAGCGGAGGGAGGCGCCCTGTGTGGGGCGTCGACCGACGAGCCGGGGTACCCGCGCATCGCGCAGCGATGGACGGGGAGCGATGACGCCAGGCGCGTGCCCCAACCCCGCGACGCCGCGTCCCCTATTGTCGGGCGCTCTTACATGGCGGAAACCACAGGTGGGGTACGCCCACGGCGGCCGATGCTGCTCAGCCGGCAAATAGCATCGGGATGTGCGGGCCGGTGGTTTTCCTCAAATTCCCTGTCATCTCCGCGGGCACGGCCCCGGCCGCGATCTCGGCCGGTGACCGTACTCCCGGGCATCAGCACCCAGGTCGTCGGGCCTGTCGGGCGGCAGCGGACCGCAGCCTACGGTGTGTGCCGGTATGCGGACGGCCGCGTTCCGCTGCCGCGGGCCGCGCCGACCACCTACCTGTCTGGCCAGCGGTTCCTGCCGGGGGGCGGACTCGGCTTCGGTGAAGCCCCCGAGGATGCCCTCGCCCGCGAGCTCGTCGCGGAGACCGGGCTGACGGTATCCATCGCCGCGCGATGCGCGGGTACCCCGGCTTGTCGGTCGACGCCTACAACCAGGGCGGCTCCCTGCGCCGCCGCGCGATGCGCGCGCCCCAGCCCCGCTCCTTGATCCGCGGCCCTGCTGCCGGGCGCTCTGATGCTGGCGTGACGGTCTGGCTCGGCGCCCGGATCGTGGGTGCTGGTGGTAAACCGGCCGAACTGGTCATTCGGTCGTTGCCGGCGGAGGAATGCATCCAGATGTTTCCGGCGTGACGGGCGGGTCCTGACTTCCACACGGCTTCCAGCGACGTGAAGAGAGCTATGATCATGGCTTTCAGTCAGCGAGGAGAACATGGTGATGAATCGGTCGACTGTGTTGCTTGAAAGAACTGGGCGGATGTGCGGGACCGTCTTTTTG
Source organism: Protofrankia sp. CiT1 (assembly GCF_917627385.1). Classification (GTDB taxonomy): domain Bacteria; phylum Actinomycetota; class Actinomycetes; order Frankiales; family Frankiaceae; genus Protofrankia. Next base: position 8,081 of record NZ_CAKJTL010000125.1, on the reverse strand, counting down.
GCGACATCTGTGATCGGAGCCGCGCTGGGCGGGACAATGAGTTATCTGGCCGCGAACGGTACCGAAGCCGGCGCGCCCGGCGTCGGCATGGCCACTGGGGTGACAGGCAGGCCACCGCAGGCCACCGCCACCGGTACGGTCCCACCGGCCGCGGCACCTGATAGGGCCGACCCGGACATCGGTGCCTCGCCGGCCGTCGGGCCCGCTCCACCAGCGGCGCTGGCGCGGCGGGAGGAGCCGGCGGCATCCGACACACAGCCGGCCAGCGGTGCCGGAACAGCCACCGGTGGGCCCACTAGCAGCGATACCGAATCCGGAGCGGCACCCGCGCCGGCGCCCGCACCGGTGCCAGCCGCCTCGACGCAGCAGCCGGCGGCGGACCCGGCCACGACGGCACCCGCTCCCAGCCCGACAGCGCCGGCTCCAGCGGCCACGGCGTCACCGTCCGCGGCGCCGAAGCCTGTTCCGCCGGAGAACGGCCGGTGACGATCTGACGGTCTTCATGGGTGGCTGCCGCCATCGCCATGGGCCAGCGTATTTACTGTTCATTGATCTATATCTATATTTGTCATAATTTTTGTTGATTGATATCTCTGTGGCCGCTGGCAGTGCGCTGGCGGCCGTTCGCGTGTAAGCGACAAAATTATATTAAAATAATAGATATGATTGCCGTGGTTGTGGTTATCCACAGCGAACACGCGGCGGCCCGGCGGCCCGGTGCGATACGCCCGCTGGCGGGACCGGGCTGTGCTGTCGGAAAAGCTGTGCCGCCGGAAAAGCAAGGGCCCGGCCTGGCGCAGCCCGGAACTTCCTCGGCACAGGCGTGCCGGCTGGAGCGTGGGGTATGCCCAGCCAGGTGTGCCCAGCGTTTTTCCAGTGGTGCCGACGGCATGACGGGACGGTGGTCGCGTCGCTTTCGGCCCGCACTGTGACATGGCCGGAGACGACATGACCGGAGACGGATGTGTTCCAGGAACGAGCAAAAATGCTGCCCGGACGTCCCGACCTGTTTGTCATCAATATACCGAGGCCTGTTCTCGTCGGGCTGGGGAGCGCTGTCCTGTTGCTGGTCGTCCTGGCCCTCGTCGGGTCGCTGGACTCGCTCGCGCTCGCCGCGGTGCTCAGCTACCTGATTCTTTACGGCTTCTCGCTCGTGCTGCTGCGCTCACCCCACCAGGCCGGATCAGGCCGGGCGGACGCCAGCGGGCGGGCCCGGCGCGGTGTCGTTAGAGCGTGTGTGAGATCGGGCTTTCGATCAGTGAGCCGCGGCCAGGCGCTCCCCGGCAAGGCGGAAGGCCGAAGCGATACCGGATGAGTTGTCTTGGTGTGGCCGACAACGCGGCCAGGGGGCACCTGGGCGCGGCGAGCCGGAATGACGATCTCACACGCGCTCTGAGAAACGCGCTCTGAGAGTGGCTGGCACGAGGGCGTGCCCCAGCCCCGTGGCGCCGCGTCCCCTACTGCCGGTCGCTTTTCGTCATCCAGGTGAGGTCATTCTCGGTGATCCTTAGCCGCGCCGCGATCTCCTGGCTCGTCCGGCCGGTCTCCACCGCTTCACGAAGCGCCTGATTACGTATGGTTCGTAGCGATGTGCGCTGGGCGCAGTCGGTCCAGATCAGATCGTTTGCGGCGACCGCCCGTTCGATTGGGTCGGTGATGGCAAGCACCTCGTCATGGGATAGCACGCGACGATAGTCGCCGCTCCGCGCGGTTCTGGCAATGCCCGCGTACGGCAGAGTTCGAACGGCAGCTACCAGCTGTCCAGGTCCCCGGGGCTGACGTTGCCGCCGAATGGGTAACGTGCTGTCGCGTCAGCACTATATACCGTACCGTTACCGTGAGGCAGCCCGTGTGCGGCAGTCAGGCGACGCCGCCGTGTTCCGTGGTGGGCAGCGTCCGCCGCCGGTCGTGACGGTCCCGTACCCGTAGGTAGATCTCCAGGGAGAGGTTGAGCAGGAGGTGCCCCTCGTGGGCCGGCCGGCGGAACGTGCCCGGCTGGACGCCGAAGAGGCGGGCGGCTCGTTCACGCCGCTGGTCAAGCGTGAGGGCGAGGGTACCCGGCCACAGGCACAGCATGATCCCGGTCGCCTCGCTGTGCGGCTGGTCCAGGGTGGCGACGGCGGCGGTGAGCAGGCGATGCGCGAGGATCGCCCGGTCGTGGATTCCCTGGCGGGGCATGCCGGCCTCAACAGGCCAGACCAGGTCGACGAACTCCGGCGTATATGTGACCAGCTCGGCGGGCCGGCCACCACGGCGGAGTATCCGGACGAGCTGGTTGCGAATCTGTTGCACATTGGCTGTGTCCATCGGGTGGTTCGGTCGTTCCCTTCGAGATGACCTGTGAGGACCGTCTTTCGTAGCGGCTCATGCCAGTTTCTTGCCAGGCGCGTGCCCCGCTGGCCGCATCGGCTTTCCGCCTGCCAGCCTTCTACCAGTTTCCGTATCTGATTCTGGCATGACACCGTGCGTCGAATCTGCCCGGTACGGGTGCTGAACTCTGCCACGGCCGCGATGTTCACTGTTCGGTGACGGGCGGAACGTGGGCTGGCAGCGTGACAGGCATGATGCCGTCCGATCGTTGATCGGTCGTTGCGGCTGCCCCGAGCGGGCAGGTGATCGGAGGGTTGCCGATGAGCATGGAGCCACAGCTGATGTCGGAGCCAACGGCGGAGCAGCGGTTGTACGCCGCTGTCCGCTTCGCGGGTGACGACCGGTCGAGCGTCGCTGAGGTGGCGATCCTGTTCGAGAGCGCCGCGGCGGCCGATGACTATGCGCTCGGCTGCCGGTGGGACGATTATCTCGTCGGTGCGATCCGTTTCCATCTTCCGCCGCGGGCATGCCGGGTGCGGTGGGTCGCATGATTGAGGGTGACCGGCAGCAGGGGGCGCGGCGTCGCGGGGCTGGTGCCCGCGCCTTGGCCTCGTTCCTTGATCTACCCCTTGCCGTCGGAGCGGCTTGGCCGCGGTGCGGCGGGACGCCGCGCCGGCCAGCGGCAGCGCTGTGGTTGTCGGTGCGCCGCCGAAGGCCTTCACAGAGATCCGTCAGGATGGATGCGTGGTGGTGCGACAGGCGGCGATGAATCGGGTCAGCTCGTTCACTCGGTCCGACCGGGCGTCAACCGCGCGGTTCACCACCCGGATCAGGTGATCGTAGGCGTCGGTGTGGTCGTAGCGGGCGGTGTCCGCGATCCGTAGTGCCCACCGCCAGTAGCCCTTGATCGTGTCTGCGAGCGGCATCCGGAACTGTGCTATCACGTCCCGGATCGGTTCCACCGCGGCATCGCCGTAGGCGATCAGATAGCGCTCCACCATGTCAGCCATGAACGAGAAGTGCCGGGCCTCGTCCCGGCCGAGCCGGTTCAGGATTTCCCGCAGCACCTCGTCGGTGACAACGGCACGCAGCTGCTGGTAGTAAAGCTGGGTCGCCTTTTCCTGCACGAGGGTGTAAGCGAAGAGCGAGATCGGATTTTCGTGGGGCAGGCTGAACGCCCGCCGGCCTTCCGCGGCCAGCTCCAGGCGCAGGTGCTCGGGCTCGGCGAGCCCGGAGGCCACCTGGTAACGGAACAGAGCACGGGCGTGGCTGTCTTCTTCCTGCGCCCAGCGAACCGTGAAATGGTAAAGCTCCCGGTTGCGCGCGAACTCCTCGGGGCTGACCCGCTCGTCCAGCGGGAAACGCTGGTTGTAGAGAGCGAAGTAGCCGGGTAGATGGTCTTCGATCAGGGTGATGAAGCGGACCGCGGACTGCTGCCCGCCGGTCAGCTTCCCGCAGTCCGCGTTGTCCCAGTCGAAGTCGGTCTCGACGTCGAAACGGCGCGCGGCCGGCCCGGCGGCCATGAACGATGTCACTGCCTGCTCAATATCGGCCGCGGGCAGCAGCTGGTTTGTCTCCTGCTGGGAGGCTGTCGTGGTCCGGGTCACGGCCATCGTTCCCCCTGACCGGGTCATCGGGTTTTCCGGCAGGTCAGGGCGTAGTGCTTGGTGGTGTACCCCCACCCGGCGTTGGCGATCTCCAGGTAGCGCTCGAGCCGCTCGGCCAGACCAGGTTTGATCCTTTCGATGTCGGCGGCGCTGGCACGGACGTTGGCCAGCCAGTCGTCGATCGTGCGCCGGTAGTCGTCGGTCAGGTCGTCGAGACTGCTCAGGGAGAAGCCCGCGTCCTCGGCGCCGCGAACAAGCTCGGACACAGGTCGCAGGTCTCCCCAGCCGAAGATGGAGTCGCCGACGAACCGAGTACCGGCGCGTTGGTGGAACGTCGTGTGGGCGGCCGTGCTGCGGAAGCAGCTCTCGGACACATACAGGCAGCCACCGCGGCGTAGCAGCGTCCGGGCCCGGCGGAACGCGGCGGTCAGATCGGGCATGTGCACGATCGACCCGAGCATCGTCACCGCGTCGAAGCTGCCGCTGGGGAGGCTGGTTTCCTCGAAGTGCCCTCGCAGCGTGGTGACGCGCGTGGCCACCCCGAGCGCCTCGGAACGCGCGCGGATGTACTCGTGTTGGCGTCCCGCCGGGCTGATGCCGACCGCCCGGCATCCGTGCTCCCGGGCCATGAACAACAGCAGCGATCCCCAGCCGCAGCCGACGTCGAGCAGCTGTTCGCCGCCGCGCAGGCCGAGCCGTTCGGCGACGAAGCGCAGTTTGTTGATCTGTGCCTGCGCAAGTGTGTCAGACGGTGACTGGTAGCGCCCGGCGCTGTACTTACGTGACGGGTCCAGGAACAGGCCGAAGATTTCCGGGTCGAGGTCGTAGTGCTGGTTGGTGTCGGCGACGGCGGTCAGGGCTGTCCCCGCGGCCGGCGTCATGCTGGATCCAGCGCGAGTGCGCCCGCGACCACCAGGGCGACGTCGTGGATGGACGAGAGGGTGAAGATATCCTCGTCGTCCAGCTCGACGTCGTAGTGGCGCTCGATCCTGGCGATCATCCGGAGTACCTTGACCGAGTCCGCGCCCTGCATCGACCGCAGGTCGGCGGACGGGGTCACGCTGCCGGCGGCGAGGCCGAGTTCCTCGGTCACGATCCCGGTGATCGCGGCGACGATCTGCTCATGGCTGGCGGACATCAGTGCTCCTTCGAAGGATGGTGGTGACGGGCTCATACGCCCGCGCCTGTCATGGCCGTGCCTGTCATGGCCGCGCCTGTCCTGCCAGCGATTCAGCCAGGGCACGCCGGATGCGGGCGCCGCTGCCGAGGTCCAGGCCGGTCAGGGTGCCGAAGGCGCGGCGGATCTTCACATGGAGCCGGTCGAGCTCGCCAGCACCGGCGATCCGCGTCAGGAAGAACTCGAAGCCGGTGTCGATCGTCTCGTGGTCCTGGAGCTCGGGCAGCTCGCTTTTGAAGACGCTCACCGGATGCTTGATCCGGGCATCGGACGTGTAGACGTGCAGCGTCTCGAGAACTGACGGTAGCTCGTCCGGGTGCCCCGCCAGCCGTCGACGGGTGAAGTGGATGAACTCACGGGCATGTGCCGCCTCGTCGCGGCTGGCGGTGCGCATGATCGTCCGCAGGACTGGTTCGGTGACCCAGTCGGACAGCGCCCGGTAGACGTGGTTCACCGTCAGCTCCGAGACGATGTTTGTTGCCAGCGTGGCGGCTGGTGTGCTGCCGGGAGCGTACGGTTCGCGCATCGCGTCCACCGGAGCGGTGTCGACGGGGATGTCCAGGGCTTCGAGCCAGGCGCGGAAGGCGTAGTGGTGCTGGAGCTCCTGGTATCCCCAGATCGCCACGAACGCCGAGAAGTCGTAGTCGTCGACGAACTCGTTGAGGAAGCCGTGCTGCGCCGCGATCGAGTTCGCTTCGCCCATCACCGCGCTGCGGGCCATCGTGACATGCTCAGGACGCACCAGATCGCGATCGATCTGGTCGAGCGGGAGGTCGGCGAGTCGCCACTGGTGACGCTCGTACTGCTGGAAGACGTCGTAGCTGTGCATCGGGTTCCCTCGGGCTGGTCGGGTGGGCCTGGTCGGGTGGGCGCCGGAGCGCTGGAGCGCTGGCCCGGCGGCGTCAGGTCGTGGTCTGCCACTCCTGCTCGCGGGCGGCCAGGCGTTGGAACTTCCCGCTCGACGTGCGCGGGAGCGAGCTAGGCGGCAGCAGGCGCACTGTCAGGTCGGACAGGCCGAGCGAGCCGATGACCTGCGCACGCAGGTCCGCGGCGAGCAGGTCCCGGGCGGTCGGGTCGCTCAGGCTCGTCTCCGCGAGCAGCGTCATGAGCTCCGCTCCGTCGGTGTGCCGAGCCGCGACAGCGACACACCGGCGCTTGAATACTCCGGGGATGTCACGTGCGATTCCCTCCACGTCTTCGGGGTAGAAGTTCACGCCGTGCACAATGATCATTTCTTTTCGGCGGCCGGTGACGAAGAGTTCCTCCTGCCGGCGGAATCCGAGGTCTCCGGTGCGAAGCCAGCCATCGGAGGTGAACAGGCTGCTGTCGCTCCCCTCCGCCACCAGGTAGCCGGACGTCACCGAGTCCCCGCGGATCTCGATCTCGCCGACCCGGTGGTCAGCGGCGGGTACGCCATTGATCACCGGGTCGGCGATCCGTACCTCGACGCCCCGGACGGGCCGGCCCACGCCGACGACACCCCGTGCCTGGGGGTGCCCGCGCGGCACCTCGTGGGCGGACGCCGCATTGGCCAGCCGGTCACGGTCGACCCAGAGCGACGTGGGCAGGCATCCCAGTGACGGGAACGTGACCGCCAGGGTCGCCTCGGCCATCCCGTAGACCGGGAACATCGTTTCAGGCGCGAAGCCGGCGGGCGTGAAGCGTTCGAGGAAGCGCTCGATCGAGGCAGCCGCGATAGGCTCGGCACCATTGAAGGCGATCCGCCAGCGCCGCAGGTCCAATCGGGCCGCGTCATCCGCGGATACCGCCGCGACCAGCTGGTCGTAGCCGAAGCTCGGAGCGGTGGAGATCGTCGCTTCGACGGCGAGGAACTCGCGCAGCCACCCCGCCGGATTCTTCACGAACGAGGCCGGCGACCACACCGTCATGGGTATTCCACGCATAATCGCGCAAAGAGTGGCAAAAAGCCCCATGTCGTGGAAGAGTGGCAGCCAGATGCCACCGCCGTCGCCTGGGCCGAGAGCGATGCCCTCGCTGATCGCCTCGATACCGGCGAGCGCGTTGCCATGGGTGAGCCGTACTCCTTTGGGCGCCGCCGTACTCCCGGAAGTGAACTGCACGATGGCGAGGTCCGTCGGAGCAACCATGGGGAGCCTGCCGGCCGCGCCTGTGCCGCCGCGCAGGTCGTCGGTGCAGACGAAGGTGGTCTCGCCCATGGACGCGCTGAAACGGCCGGCCAGCGCGCGGAGGCGGGATGAGACCAGCACGCGGCGCATCCCCGCGATTGATGAGATCCGCGCCAGCCGGTCCGCGTGTCCGTGAAGATCACGGGCCGCTGTCGGCAGCGGCAACGGGCACGCGGCCGCACCGGTCCTGGTGACAGCGAACAGGGCCTGCAGGAACTCAGGTGCGTTCTGGCTGAAGATACCGACCCGGCTGCCAGGCCCCACACCGTCTTCGGCCAATGCGTGGGCTATCGACAGCGACGACTCGGCGAGGTCCCGCAGGGAAATCGCCGCCGGTTCGGAGGGGAAGTGGACGGGAGTGTCAGGGCTGCGTACGGCGATCTGGTCGAGTGCTTCGTGCAACGTGCCGGCGAGCATGCGGCCTCTCCCTGCCTGGTGAAGGTCGACCTGGTGAACACCGTCATCATCCGAGATTTTTTGCTGCTACGACGAATGCCGTCAATGTTTATTTTCTGGCTGTATTGATCTATTCGAGCGGGCAATCGGCCGTGACTGGGCACGCGCGTCGTCAATAATTATTTCAACGACTTTTGTAACCGCTTTGCGGGTTGTTCACCGGGCGGACGGCCAGCGCTGTTCGAATGAGCCAAGGTGCGCCGGCCGTTTCGGCTGCCGTTTCGGCCCCGGACGAAGCCGGTGGCCGGGCCGGGCCGGGCCGGGTGCGCGGCGCGGCGCGGCGCGGATTGTCGTCCATCGGGCGTCGGCTGGTCGGCTGCTCCTTCGCTCGGGGGCTGCCCGCGGCCGGGCGACGCGGGCCGGGACTTAGAGCGCCCGGCAACA
>NZ_CAKJTL010000124.1 GCF_917627385.1 Protofrankia sp. CiT1 | reverse complement strand
GGTAGAACACCGCACCTGGGCCTTCTCCGCCTCACGATGCATCCGTCTGTCATCCGGCACCCCCCGAACAACTTCCGGCGGCGACCACTTAGCCAGCAGCCTCCGGCCAGCAGCCCGGCCGGGCCGCGGGCATGGCCGGGGCCGTGAGCATGGCCGGGGCCCGCGGCGATTAATCCTGGCAATCGCCCGTGTGGAACCTGCCGGTTGCCAGCTCCATGATTGCGCAGCACCATCACTGGAACGAGTGAAATGTGCGTTCAGGCATAGTGTTGATTTTTGTATTTCAGGAGATCGGATGTCCTTCTGATGCATCTCACGGTCCTCGGCTGCCGCTCCGGAATGCCATCCGGCGGGCAGGGCAGTTCAGGCTATCTGGTGAGTACGGAGAGTTCCAGGATACTGCTGGACTGCGGTCCTGGGGTGGCTCTGGCGCTCAGCGCGATCGGGCATCCAAAGATGCTGGACGCGGTTGTGATCAGCCATTTTCACCTGGACCACTGTTATGATCTGCTACCTGTCGGGAAGGCTCTTCTGAGCGGGCGGGCCCGATACGGAAAACACCTGGCAAGCCTGCCGGAGGCCGACGACCACAGCGAGCGCCCACCGATTCCGTTGTACGTCCCGAGCGGCGGCCGGGCGACCCTGGACAAGCTTGCGAAACTTTTTCCAGTGGCGACGATCCCCATGTTGGACAAGGCGTTCGACATCGCTTTCGACGTGCGGGAATACAGCGCCGGCGAGGTGTTCAAGGCGGGTGACTGCGAAATCGGCATGCATGGCCTGCGGCATGCTGTACCCAATTGTGGCGTCCGGGTGGAGGGCCCGGCGGGAACACTCGCCTACACCGGCGATACAGGGCGCACCGACGCGCTGATCTCCCTGGCCGCAAAGGCCGATCTGCTGCTCGCCGAAGCCACGCTGGCGGTCAGCGACGACGGGCCGCACGGCCATCTCAGCGCCACCGATGCCGGTGAGACCGCAGCCGCGGCCGAGGTCGGCCAGCTTGTGCTCACCCATTTCATCTCCGCCGACCCAGGATGGCTGCATGCCCGCCAGGCTGACGCCAGCCGGGTCTTTGACGGCCCGGTGCGCCTTGCCGCACCGGCCGCGCGGTTCGGCATCCAGCTCTCCTGATGTTCTCCCGGGGCGTCCGCCGGCCAGCTCGAGGCCGGTGGGCGCAGTGAGCGCGCCTCCAGCGGGCCGTCGATGACCGGCTGGAGGCGCACTTGGTGGAGCCGCGGCCCGTTGGGACTGTGATGTCTGTCGGGGCCGGGACGCCCCTTGGGACGTGGAACGGGCTGACGTGGAACGACCCGGGGCGCGCACAGCCCGGCGCGCTGGGCCGGGCGTGCTGGTCAGATCGGTGTGTCTCAGGCCGCGTCCGCGGGCCGCATGAGCATGCAGGTACTGGTTCCGTGGGCGATCAGTTTTCCGGCGGGGTCGACGACGCGGGCCTCCGCGAGCGCGGTCCGTCTACCGATGTTGATCGTTCTGCCTTCGCAGCTGAGCTGGTCGCCATCAAGCTTGACCGGGCGAATGAAGTTGACCTTCAACTCGAGCGTGGTGTAAAGAACGCCATCGGCCAGCTCGGTGAAGATCGCGCTGCCCATAGCGGTGTCCATGAGGGTCGCCAGGACGCCGCCATGCACGGTGGAGATGGCGTTGGCCGTGGCCGGTGAGGGCGTGAGCGTGTACACCGTCCGGCCTTTCTCCACCGACGCAAGTGTGATGCCCAGTGAGTGCCCGACCCCGATCCCGGATTCCAGTCCGTAGGCCAGTATCTCGCGCAGCTCGCGGATGCGGTTCAGCTCCGGAGATTCTTCTTGTGCGCCGTTCGCGTGCACGGACACCTTCTCCTTCGGGTTGAGAGCGTGTGTGAGATCGTCATTCCGGCTCGCCGCGGCCAGGCGCCCCCTGGCCGCGGCTCACTGATCGAAAGCCCGATCTCACACACGCTCTGAGTTGCGCTGACCGAGCGCCGGCCGCTGGAGCCGATCGGCCGGCGCTCGGGTGATATTCGCGGCCGGGTGACGAGCTACTGCCGTACGGTTGTAACCCAGTCGGTCATCCGGGCGGCGATCGTGCCGCCGTCCCGTATCCAGTCGATGTGGCCGAGCCGAAGCTGTCCGGAGGCACGGTCGAGATGCAGCCGGGCCAGCGGGGCGGAGCCGAGTTTCGCGCACAGGATGTCGACCGCCCGCCGGGGCGCGAGTAGATCATCGTCCAGGGAGACGGCAAGCACCGGCACGGATAGCTCCCGAAGTCGTTGCTCGAAGTTCTGGTCGGAGCCCGCCGGTTCGTACCGTCCTGTCCGGGCGTGCCGGCACCAGTCCAGCATGAGGCCGGCTGGTTGTCGGCCCGCGAATCCCAGCCGGTGGCCGGGCCAGTGGCCGAGTATTCTGGTCACCAGGTAGACGGCCCGCGTTTGCAGCAGGATTTTCGGTCCCCGGCGACCGAATCCGCTGACGTGGGTGGTCCCCGTGGCGATGACCGCGACCCCCGCGACGGTATCCGGCCGGACCGAGGCGTAGAGGATCCCCAAGGTGCCGCCGAGACTGTGACCGAGCAGGAACAGTGGCGCCGCGGGGTACCGGCGGTGGACGGTCTCGATGATGGCGGGGAGATCCTGCTCGATTATCACCTGGTAACCGGACCGCGTTCCCGGGCGCGTCGACCGGACACTCTCGCCCTGGCCGCGTAGATCGACCGTTACGACGGACAGCCCACGCCGGCACAATTCCTGGACGAACGGTTTGTAGTACGTCGCCGGCACACCCATGGCCGGCAGGAGAAGCACCGCGGGAGCGGTTTGATCCTGCTGGGAGAACAGCCGGAGGACGAAGGTCGATCCGTCTTCGGTGGTGATCGGAACAATGTCGGTCGATGGTGGGCCGGAGACGTCCGTCTCAATCGGCGCTCTGGGGTTGACGGACAAGGCGGCGCTCCTTTCGATCGAACTGATCGTGGTTTTTCCGTTGTCGTTGAGTATAGGGTTCATGAATACTTGTGAACAACCTTTCCGGCCATCATCGGAGCCGGCTATCCTGTTTTTGTCACCCGACCGCACATATCGCTGTTAGGGGTAGTCGTGCAGGAATTCAGCATGCCCGGCGGAGCCACTCCGCCGCATGGCCAGGGGCTTGCCGGCATGGCATTCGACCGTAAGCGGCTGGAGCCGGACCGACCGATTCTGAGTCGCCGGACAGCCACCGGTTGGCAGGACGTCACCCTCGCCGGGTTCGGTCACGACGTGTTGCGGGTAGCGAAGGGGCTGCTGGCCGGCGGCGTCGCGGCCCAGGACCGGATAGGGGTACTCGGCCACACCTGTTATGAGTGGGTCGTCGCGGACTTTGCGATCTGGACGATCGGCGCGGTGACCGTACCGATCTACCCGACATCGTCGGAGTACCAGGTCGGACATATCATCCGGGATGCAGGCGTGTCCGGCTGTTTCGTCGAGGAGCCCGAGCGGCTGGACATGCTGGGGAAGGGTGGCCTGGGCGTCCCCGCCGATCGCCGGTGGTTGCTGGGCGGCTCCTTCGATGATCTCGCGGACCGGGGGGGCTCGGTACCGGACGAGATGGTGACGGGACGCCGGCGCGCGGTACGCGCGGATGATCTTGCGACAATCGTTTACACCAGCGGCACGACCGGCCCGCCCAAGGGCTGTATGCTCACGCACGGCAATATGTTCGCGGCCGCGGTGAACGTGGTGGAACAGTTGGGTGTCGTTTTCTCGGGATCGGATCCGGAGCCGGCGAGTACCCTGCTTTTCCTGCCGCTGTCCCATGTCTTCGGGCGGGTCACCCAGCTTGGTTGTCTGTGGGCGGGGGTCCGTACGGGGCACCTCGCCAGCCCAGCTGATCTGCTGGCGGTTATGCCTTCCTTCCGGCCGACATTTCTGATCGCTGTCCCGTATGCTCTGGAGAAGATCAGGAAAAACGCCCGCCAGCTTGCCGGCGTCGATCTCTCGGCGGTGGATTACCGCGCCGCGGAACGCACGGCGATCCACGAGGGAAAAGTCCGCCGCGGCCATGCGCTGGCGGACCCGGCGCTGCGCGCCGGCCAGCCCGTGTTCGACCGGTTGGTGTTCCGTCCCCTGCGCGCCGCTTTCGGCGGGCGTCTTCGGCACATCGTGTGCGGGGGGGCATTCCTTGACCCCTCGACGGCGGAGTTCATGACCGGTCTCGGTGTGGAGATCTTCGGTGCCTACGGCCTCACCGAGGCGTCGACAGCGGTGAGCATAAACGCGCCGGGCGCCAACCGGCCGGGGAGCGTCGGCCGGCCGCTGCCCGGGACAACGGTGGCGATCAGTGACGACGGAGAGGTGCTGGTGCGCGGGCCGCAGGTATCCGCCGGTTACTGGCCACCGCCGGTCGAGCGTGCCGCGCCGGATGACGACTGGCTCGCAACTGGTGATCTTGGCCGGCTCGACGATGACGGATACCTGTACATCATTGGCCGGCGTAAGGAAATTATCATCACCAATGGTGGCAAGAACGTCTCGCCAGCGCCGCTGGAGGACCGGATCAGGCTGCATCCCCTGGTGAGTAACTGCATGGTGGTCGGTGACGAGCGGCCGTTCGTCACCGCTCTTGTCACCGTCGACCGCACCGCTGTCCGGACCTGGGCTGATCGGCTGGGCCTGTTGCTTGCGGATGATTCCTGGTACGCCGACGAGCGTCTGCGCGCGGAGCTTCAGCCCGCTGTCGACGCGGCGAACGAGCTGGTCTCCCGGGCCGAGTCGATCCGTAAGATCGTTGTGCTGCCGATCGACTTCTCGATTGCCGACGGTCATCTGACGCCCTCGCTCAAGCTTCGCCGGGATGTGATCGTCGCGCGGTTCGACAAGGAGATCGAACAGATGTACGCGGGCTGAGCAGCCGGCCTGGCCTGAGCAGCCGGCCTGGCCGGCGCCGCGGCGGCCGGGAGCGGCGGCCGGTGGGACTCGCGCGGGTCCTGCTGGCCGCTGGCCCCGTTGCCTGGCCGCGGTTGCGATACCCGGCCGTCAGCCGGCCGCGACCCAGGCGACGTAGTCGAAGTCGACCTTGACGAGCAGCAGGTCGTTGTCATCGTAGATCAGGGCACGGCCGGTGAGGTCGAAACGCTCCTCCTGGGTCCGGGTCAGCACGTCCGCGATGATCGTACGATCCACGGTGCCACGCGCCCGGATGCGTCCATGCGCGGGCTTGAGGTAGGAAACATGGCTGTTGCGCAGCAGGAAGCCGCGCACACCCAGCAGCCGCGGACCCATTGCTCCAGAGAAAGCCCCAGCGCAGGCGACCTCGGCCGCCAGGAACAGCGCACCAGCGTGCACGGTGCCCATATGGTTGCGCAGGTTCTCCCGGTCCGGCAGCTCGGCGACGGCTCCGTCGGAGCGCAGCTCGGTCACCCGCACCCCGACGAGATTGCAGAACGGCACCATCGAATCGACGATCGTGCGTACCTGCTCGAGGTTCGGCGGGCCCCCGTTCCCGCCCTTTGCGAGAGTGGCCTGGGCCGCCGCCAGCGCCGATGGCATCTCATGCTGTCGTGACATAACGGGTAGATTTCACTCGCAGACTTGCCGAACGGTAAACGGAAACCGAACCGATGACGAAGATTCTCGGACGAAATTCAGCTGTTCTGTGTGCCGATAGGATGCAAAAATCGGCTGATAGGATTCGCGGCCGGCTGTTGACCTGTTTTGCCGCGCCAGGTAGAAAAAATATGCACCGCGCAAGGCAGTCATGCAGTCATGGCGGCGTTTTCCGGTCAGGCGTCAGCCGATCGAAGATGACGCGATTCTGGTCGCCGCCATCCGTGGTTCAACGGCCCAAGGGAGCCTGGCAACGATGTACGACGCTATTGTCGTGGGTGCGCGGTGCGCCGGGTCTCCGGTGGCGATGCTGCTGGCCAGAAGCGGCTACCGGGTGCTTCTGGTCGACCGCGCCACCTTTCCCAGCGACACGCCGTCCACCCACTACGTGCAGCAGCGCGGTCTGTTGCTGCTGCGTAAATGGGATCTGCTGGACCGGCTCGTCGAAACGAAGTGCACCCCGATCACCCATATGACGATTTCCCGCGACGACAGTGTCATCAGCGGATTCGCCGATCCGGTGGACGGGATCACCGAGGCGTACGCTCCCCGCCGCACCGTGCTCGACAAGCTTCTCCTCGACGCCGCGGTCGAGGCGGGGGCCGAGGTCCGGGAAGGGCACCCGGTGCGTGAGATCATCGTCGAGGACGGCCGGGCGGTGGGGATCCGTGGGCAGTACGCCGGTGGCGAGCTGACCGAGGACCGGGCGTCCATCATCATCGGGGCGGACGGCCGCGGTTCGGTGGTCGCCACGGCCATGGAGGCGCCGTTCTACAACGTGGTGCCGGCCGCCAGTTTCATCTACTACTCGTATTACAGCGGCTTGAACTGGTCCTTCAACAGCCGTTTCCGTGGTGATCAACAGGCTGCCGGATGGCCGACCCATGACGGCCTGACCCTCGTTGCGATCATGCGGCGTCGAGAGCGTTTCGAGGAGTTCCGCGCCGACCCCGAGGGCAACTTCACCGAGGTGCTGCGCGCCGTGGTCCCCGACCTCGCCGACGACCTCGCCGCCAACGGCACGCGGGAGGAACGCCTCTACAGCGTCCGGTACCCGGACAACTACTACCGCCGCTGTCACGGTCCGGGATGGGCGCTGGTCGGCGATGCCGGCTACCACAAGGACCCGGTGACGGGCCAGGGCATCTCCGATGCTTTCGAGCACGCCGCGCTGGTGGCCGAGGCGGTGCACGAGGGGCTGTCCGGCCAGCGGCCGATGGAGGAGGCGCTGGCGGCCTTCGAGCGGCACCGTGACGAGGAGTCCGCGGCCGTCTACAAGCTGACCTGCGCCCTGTCCGAGCTGGCCTTCCCGCCGGATGTCGCGGCGGTCCTCGACGCCCTGCCCGGTAATCCGGCGGCCAGGAGCGAGTTCTTCGGGCTGATCGCCGGTGCCGTGAAGGCGGCTGACTTCTTCGCCCCGGCGAAGGTCGCCAAGCTGCTCGGATCTTCTGCCTGACCACCGCGTACCGCGTACGACAGCCGATCCCGTTTCCCCGTCCCGCCCAGGAGGACCCCATGCCGGCGCCCGCGCTGACCGTGCTCGGCGACAGCTTCGCGGAGGGACGGGGCGATCCCGGACCGGACGGCTCCTTCGTCGGCTGGGTGCCCCGGACAGCGGCGGCGCTCGGGATCCCCCGCGGCCGGGTGCTCAACCTGGGGTCCTACGGTGCGACGACCCAGACCGTTGTCGACAGCCAGCTTGCCGTGGCACTCGCCAACCGCTCCTCGCTGGTGGGCGTCACGGTAGGGGGTAATGATCTTGTTAGCGACTACGACCGGGACCGTTTCGAATCGAATCTCGACCGTATCTTCACCGCCCTCGCCGTGCCCGGTACCACGGTTTTCACAATGACTTTCCCTGATATTCCCGCGATGCTGCCGATCCCGCCGAACATCCGCGACGTGCTGCGCCCCCGTTTTTCTGACGCCAACGACCACGTGCACAAACTGGTTGCCGGCCGCGTCTTGTGCCTCGACCTCGCGAGCGTATCCGGTATCACGGACCCGGCCCTGTGGAATCCAGACGGGATGCACCCGAGCCCAGCCGGCTACCGCGCGGTCGCCGACCGGGTCATTGATATGATCAAAACCGCCTGGGCCAGCCGAGCCCCACACGGCTGATTTCCCGCTCCACCACCGCTTCAGATCATGCCATGGCGACTTCAATCGACGCCAACCGGTTGCCGCCGCGCGGACGCGGCGTGTTTCCAAGCGTCGCCAGCCACCCAGAAGGGGAATCCTGTGAACGAGGGCGACCAGAGAACGGATCGCCGGCTCGCGAAGAATCCGATCGCGGTTATCGGTCTAGCCGGTCTTTTTCCGATGGCCCACAACTTCCGGGAGTACTGGCAGAACGTCGTTGATGCCGCCGACTGCACCCAGGAGGTGCCGCCGACCCACTGGCAGCCGGCGGACTACTACGACCCGGATCCCGCCGCGCCGGACAAGACCTATTCCAAGCGTGGCGGATTCGTGCCGGAGATGGCGTTCAGCCCGATGGAGTTCGGTTTCCCGCCCAACCTGCTACCGGCCACCGGCGTCGTCCAGCTGCTCAGCCTGCTGGTCGCCCGGGACGTGCTACGCGACGCCGGTGCGCCTGATTCGTCGTGGTACGACCCGACGCGGACAGGTGTCACGCTAGGCGTGACCGGGCCGATGCCGATGACGCATCCGATGGCGGCACGGCTGGAGACACCCGTGCTGAAGGAGGTCGTACGCAGCTGCGGTCTCAGTGCGGCTGACGCCGAAGCGATCGCGGCGAAGTTCGCGCTCGCCTTTCCCGCATGGGAGGAGAACTCCTTCCCCGGCCTGCTCGGCAACGTGACCGCCGGTCGGATCGCGAACCGGTTGGACCTCGGCGGATCGAACTACACGGTCGACGCGGCGTGTGCCAGCGCGTTGGCGGCCGTCAAGATGGCCGTGAGCGAACTCGTCGAGGAACGGGCCGACCTCATGATCACCGGCGGCTGTGACACGGAGAACACGCTCTTCGGCTTCATGTGCTTCAGCAAGACCCAGGCGCTGTCCAGGACCGACACGATCCGCCCCTTCGACGATTCCGCTGACGGCACCCTGGTCGGCGAGGGCATCGGCATGCTCGCGCTCAAGCGGCTGGCTGATGCCGAACGTGACGGCGACCGCGTCTACGCCGTCATCCGCGGCATCGGGGCATCCAGCGACGGGCGCTTCAAGAGCATTTATGCCCCGCGCGCGGAGGGGCAGGTCATAGCCCTGCAACGGGCTTACGAGGACGCCGGTTGCGAGCCGTCCACGGTCGAGCTTGTCGAGGCACACGCCACCGGCACGAAGGTCGGCGACCGTACGGAGCTCACCGCGCTGCACACCGTCATGGGCACGGCGACGCGGGAGAAGCACTTCGCCGCGATCGGCAGCGTCAAGTCGCAGATCGGACACACCAAGGGTGCCGCTGGCGCGGCCGCGCTCATCAAGCTCGCGCTCAGCCTCCACCATCGGGTCCTCCCGCCGACAATCAATGTCGAGCGCCCCAACAGCGCCGTCGACTTCGACAATTCGCCTTTCTACATCAACACTCGTACCCGTCCCTGGATCCGGGACCCGCGCCGCCCGCGACGCCGGGCGGCGGCCTCGGCCATGGGTTTCGGTGGCACGAACTTCCACGTGGTTCTCGAGGAAGGCGCCCCGGACCGTGCCGGGCTGCGCACCATGCACCAGAGCGCGCGCGCTTACGTCTGGCACGCGCCGCGCTCGGAGGACCTGTTCGACCTGCTGCGCGCCGCGGCCCCGCCCAACGCCGACGGCGAGATCCCGGCCGACCACGCCCGGGTCGGTTTCGTCGCCTACGAGGACGAGGCGGACGCACTGCGCACGATCGCCGTCGACCAGCTCGCGGTGAACATCGGCGCCGAGCAATGGGTCCATCCGCGGGGGATCACCTTCCGCAACCGGGCACTTCGAGAGATCATGATCGGCGCTCTGTTCGCCGGACAGGGCAGCCAGTACGTCGACATGGGGCTGCGGGCGGTGCTGAACATCCCGCCGGTCGCCACCGCCTTCGACGACGCCAACACGCCGTTCACCGACGCGGACAGGACCCTCGCCCAGGTGGTGTTCCCGCCGCCGCTGTTCGATCCGTCGGCGGCCGCGGAGCAGGACGCCACGCTGACACGCACCGACTACGCTCAGCCCGCCATCGGCGCGCTCGCGGCCGGGCAGTTCCGTTTCCTCACCGAGCTGGGCCTGCGCTGTGACGGCTTCCTGGGGCACAGCTTCGGCGAGCTCACCGCGCTGTGGGCCGCGGGCGCGCTGGACGACACGTCCTTCTTCCGGCTTGCCCGGGCCAGGGGGCTGGCCATGGCCCCGCCGGCGGATGCCGCAGCTTTCGACCCCGGGACGATGGCCGCGGTACGGGCCGCCCGGGACGACGTCACCAGCCTGCTGGTCGAACACCAGGGTGTTACTGTCTGCAACCATAATGCCCCGGACCAGGTCGTGGTCGGCGGCGGGACAGCGGACGTGGACGCCTTCGTCGCCCGCTGCGTCGCGCGTGGGATCTCGGCCCAGCGCCTGCCGGTCGCCGCGGCCTTCCACACCCCTCATGTCGCGCACGCGGTCGAGTCGTTCCGCGTAGCGGTGGAAGCCACGGAGATCCGTGAGCCGCGGGGGCGCACGTACGCGAACACCGCCGGTGCCAGCTACGGCACGGATGTCGCCGCCAACCGGCGGGTGCTTGTCGAGCAGCTGGTCAACCCGGTCGAGTTCGCCGCCGGGGTCGAGGCGATGCGCGCGGACGGCTGCACGGTCTTCGTCGAGTTCGGCCCCCGTAAGGTCCTCACCGGGCTCGTCCAGCGCTGCCTGGGTGAGCCCGATGTCATCGCCATCGCCACGGACAGCGGCCCCACCGGCGACAGCGACGCGGCTCTCAAGCAGGCCGCCGTGCGCCTCGCGGTCCTCGGCGTGCCGCTCACGGGCATCAACCGGTACGCCGCCGAACCGTTCGCCGAGGTGGTGCCAGCCGGCATGTCGATACCCCTCACCGGCGCGAACCATGTGCCCGACGCCCACCGGCGTGCCTACCGGGAGGCCATCGACAACGGCTACCGGGTTCCCCCGCCGGTACCACCCGCGACCGCGCGGACATCGCCGGCCGCGGCTGAGCGGATACCAGCCCAGGCGTCGGTGCCGCCACCGGCGCTGGTGCCGACCGTGACCCAGCCGTCAGCACAGGAGGCGCCGGTGGATCAGATCGCGGCTGTTGCCCGGGAACATCTCGCCCTGCACAGCCAGTACCTTGACAGCCAGCTTCAGGTCGCGGGCGGGCTGGCCGCGGTCCTGCGCGAGCCGTCCCAGGGCGCCGCGGCCGATCAGCGCCTGCACGCCGCGGTCGAGGCCGTCTCCACGCAGAGCCTCGCGATGAGCGCCGCGCACATCCGGGTGAACGAGATCCTCACCTCGCTCACCGAGCTGGAGCTCGGCCGGGCCGTGGCCGGACCGGACGGAAGCGGCCACCATGTCGCGCCGGCC
This sequence comes from Protofrankia sp. CiT1, assembly GCF_917627385.1. Taxonomy (GTDB): domain Bacteria; phylum Actinomycetota; class Actinomycetes; order Frankiales; family Frankiaceae; genus Protofrankia. The sequence goes on along the minus strand of NZ_CAKJTL010000124.1, from coordinate 318 downwards.
GGAGAAGTCGAAAACCTCGCCGGGGTCGCCGCCGGTCCGGCGCTCGCACCGTTCGCCATCCCGGCCCCGACCGGACCCGCTGGGACGGACAGCTGGTTGCCATTCGACCTCGCCGCGCCGCCCATCCCCGGTCAGCTCACCGGACCCGCTCCGGCGAACGGTACGGGTAACGGGAGCCACCGGGACGCGGATGCGTCTGCGGCTCCGGCTGTTTCTGTCGCGTCGGCTCCGGTTGGGGCTGACGGGGAACAGGTGCGGTCGGCGGTGGCGGAGGTGGTGGCGGAGAAGACGGGTTATCCGGCGGAGATGCTGGATCTT
>NZ_CAKJTL010000123.1:8752-29998 GCF_917627385.1 Protofrankia sp. CiT1 | reverse complement strand
GGGACCGGCCGCTGCTCCTGCCGGTCAGCGGGCGCAGCCCGCGGTTTCCCCCGCGGTTTCCCCCGCTGCGTCGCCCGCTGCGCCGGCTCCGGGCGAGGCCCGCCGGCTGACGGCGCAGACGTGGCGGCTGCCCGCGATCGACCGGCTCGAGGGAGCGTATGCGGCCGCGCCGGTCGCCGTAGTTCTTGATCATGGTGACGAGCTCGCCGCCCCGATCGTCCGCGAGCTCGAGCGCCGTGGCTGGGATGTCTGTCACCGGACGCTGGGGAGCCCGGCGACCTCCGCCGGGGACGCATTCCTGGACTGGGATGGCCAGGACCTCGACAGGCAGCTTGCCGAGGTCCTGGCCGAATCACCCCGGATCGATCTGTGCCTGACGCTGCTCGGCCAGCCTGAGCGGTGGGACGACGCGACCCGTCGGCTCGCTGAGACGGTACGGGCCGCCGGGCGGATTGCCGGTGCCCTGCGGGAGACCGCTGACACGGGAACGCGGGCCAGTTTTGTGACCGTGAGCCGGCTTGACGGCATCCTCGGCCACAGCGGGGAGCGCGCCATGGCGGCCGCGGTGCTGGGCGGGGCCACCGGGCTGGTGAAGACCCTTGCCCGGGAGATGCCGGCGCTGTTCTGCCGGGCGCTCGACCTGAGCCCGGCGCTCGGTGACGACGCTGCGGCGGAGGCCGTGCTGCGGGAGCTGGACGACGCCGCCCGTGACGTCGCCGAGGTCGGTGTCGATGCCGAACGGCAGCGGTGGACGGTGCGGTACGAAGACCTTGATCTGGTCCCGGTTGACCTCACTGACCTCAGCGTCGGCACCGAGGACACCCTGGTTGTCACCGGTGGCGCGCGTGGTGTAACGGCTCTGTGCGTGCGGGCGTTGGCGCAGGTGTGCCCGCTGGCCTTTCTCCTGCTCGGCCGCACCGAACTCACCGACGAACCCGACTGGGCCGCTGGGGTGCCCGACAGCGCGCTGAAGCCGAAGCTGATCGAGCGGCTGCGGGCGGACGGCGGTTCGCCGGCTCCGCGCGAGGTCAACCGTGCCCTGCGCGATCTGCTCGCCCAGCGCGAGATCCGGGCGACCCTCGCCGACGTGACCGCGGCCGGGGCACGGGCGGCCTACCTCAGCGTTGATGTCGCCGACGCCACGGCCACGCGGGCGGCTCTCGCCGAGCATGAGGCCCGGATCACTGGCATCGTGCACGGTGCCGGTGCGCTCGCCGACGCGATGCTCGTGGACAAAAGCGCGGCGGACGTGCGGGGAGTTCTCGCACCAAAGATCATCGGCTTGGGCAACGTCTTGGCCGCCGTCCCGCAGGCTCCCCTGCGCCAGCTCGTCGTCTTCACCTCGATCGCCGGGATCGCCGGAAACCCTGGTCAGGGCGACTACGCGGCGGCGAACGAAGCACTGAACAAGGTTACGGCCAGCTGGCGGCGCAGCCGGCCGGCCAGCGCGGCCGTCGCGATCAACTGGGGAGCCTGGGACGGTGGGATGGTCACCCCCGAGCTCCGGGAGATGTTCCGCGCCCGGGGCGTGCCCCTGCTGGCGCCCGCGGATGGGGCGCGGATGTTCGTCGAGCAGTTCAGCGCGGCCCGCGCGGGCGACGCATGTGTCCTGGTCGGTCATCCCGTCCCGCTGGCGGCGGCCACGGGGCCGATCGACACCCCGGCCTTCGTCAGCCATCGGGAGCTGACCGGCTTCGACCTGGACCCGGTGGTGGACGCCCACCAGATCGGCGCCCACCCGGTGCTGCCCGCCACGGCCGGGCTCGGCTGGCTGATCAATGGCCTCGAGCGGGCCAACCGGGACCTGCGGGTCGTCGAGGCGCGTGACTTCGAGGTTCACAAGGGGATCGTCTTCGACGGCTCGCACGAGCGCGGCTACCGGCTGGAAGCCGACGCGGGCAGCGTGGTCGACGGGCGGCTGGTCATCCGGGCCGCGATCCGTTCGGACACCGGTGGCGCGTTCCCGGCGTCCCACTACGGCGGGGTGTTCGTGCTCGCAACCTCGCCCGACCAGACCCCAGCCGAGGTTGCCTGGCCCGGCTACCCGCTCGGGCAGGGACCCGAGAACGGCCTGGCCGGCTACGCCGACGGAACCCTGTTCCACGGGGTCCTGCTGCAGGGCATCCGGCGGCTGCTGCACCAGGACCGGACCCGGCTGGTGGTGGAGTGCCGGCTGCCGGACACCCCGCTGGCCGCTGGTGCCTTCGCCGGCAGCCTGCACAGCCCGGCGCTCGGGGATGTCGTCGTCCAGGCGGCGTACGTGCTGGGCCGCGCCTATCTGCGGGCCGGCTGCCTGCCGCTGGGTATCGGGCGGGTCCAGTTCTTCGCGCCGCTGCCGGGCAACGCCACGTTCGTGGCGGTGGCCGACAACCTGCGCTCCACGTCCATGGGGGTGACCGTGGACGTCACCGTCCACGCGCCCGATGGCGCTGTGCTCCAGCGGTTCCTCGACGTTTCGCTGATCAGCACACCCGACATGGCTGAGAAGATCCGGGAGGGCGCCCGGCGCCGGGACGCGCGGGCACGGCCATGACGAGATCGGTCAGTGCACCCAGGGGCGTCGGCCCTGATCGCGCCGGCCCCGATCGAACGGAGACGACCCGATGACCGCGAGCCTTGACGAAAGCGGCGAGCTGCTGCAGTTCGACGGTGATCCGTTCGGCGTCCCGCTGTGGCCGGCCGATGCCGCCGCGCCGGTGCCCACGGCCGATGCCAGCACATATGGCGTGCCGCGGGCCCAGCCGGCCCAGCCGGCCCAGCCGGCCCAGCCGGCCGCGACCGCCGAACCGGCTGGGCCCGCGGCCCCGCTGGTGTTCCCCGCGCCCGCTCCGGTGTCCATGGCTGACCCGGCCGCGGAGCTGGTGCGCGGTTTTCGGGAAGAGATCATAAGGGCGCATGCCGGCGCGATGCGGACGCAGGCGGCGTTTCAGGAACTCGCGCTCGCCAGGATGGGTTTCCGGGGCCCGGCTCTGTCCCGCCGGGACACCGGCCCGCTGCCCCACCCGGAGCCGGCCGGCGCCCTTGCGCCGACCGTTCCCGCCCCGGCGGTTGCGGCCGTCCGGGGCGCCCCGGCGGCCCTGAGCGCCCCGGGCGTTCCCGCGCTCGGCGGTCCTGTTGATGCCCGCGGCGAGGCCGCGTACGAGGTGGCCGTGGCGTCCGCCGCCGGTCTTGGCTACGACCTGGACGGGTGGGTGTCGCCCGCGACGCTGGTCCGGGCAGCCTGGGGCGCGGTGCTGCGCTCCGCCTCCCTCGCGGCGGCGGGTGGCACGGCGTCCGCGGCCGGTTGGGAGATCCGGCACGCCACGGTCGTCTTCGAAGGCGAGCTTCCCCGGGTGGACGAGCCGCTGCGGTTCGCGGTGGTGGCCGGCTCCCCGGCGCCCGATGGGACCGCCGGGTTCTCCGTCCGCTGTCATGCCGGTCCGCGGCCGGTGCTGTCGGTGCCCGACGGTGTCGCAGGCCCGCGCGCGGCCGTGCCGGTCGGTGCGCCGCTCGGCATGGCCGAACCGGATCCGGTGCCGACCATCCTCGCCTTCAAGCCGCTCGCGTACACCCCACGGACGGCCCTCGGCCCGGCGGAGCTCGCCAGGCTGTCGGGCGGTGATGTCCCCGGCGTGTTCGGGAGCAGCTACGAACAGCGCGGCTGCAACACCTCGCTCCGGCTTCCCCCGGCCGGATTCCTGTTGCTCGACGAGGTGACCGAGATAGCTCGGACGGGCGGCGCGCGTAACCTCGGCCGGCTGCGCGCGCGCGGCCGGCTGGCCGCTGGCGACGCCGTCAGCGCCGTCACGGTGCTGGAGGCGGCCTGGCAGGCAGCGCAGACGCTCGCGTTGTACCTCGGCCTCCAGCTGTGCCTGCCCGATGCCCGCTTCGATGTCTGTCTGCCCGACAGCAATATTGATCTTGATCCAGAGGTGGCTCACTGGGCGGTGGACGTGTTCGCCGGGGGATGGGACGCCGGCTGCGAGCTGGTGGCCGATGTCACTGTGGCTGGTCTCGCGCCCCGCCCCCGCATCCGCCTCGACGCCGAGTTCCGTGGCGCGGGGGGAGTCCTCGCCCGGGTCAGCGGCCTGTACCTCCAGCTCCGGGAGAAGCCGGGGACGTTGGTGGCGCCACTGCGCGGCGGTGCGGTGCCGGGTTTTCTCGGCCGGGTCAACTCCGCCGGCGAGGCGGCGATGATCAACGAGATGCACATGGCCAACAGCGCTCACGGCTACCTGGACGTGGCGCTCGGCCCGGAGTTCGCCCCCTGCCTCGGCCGGCGGGCAACCCGGCTGCCGGGCGGCGGGCTGTCGCTGGTCGATCGAGTGATGATCGTGGACGGCCAGCGCGGTGAGCTGTCCGGTGGCGCCACCGCGTGGACCGAGTACGACGCACCCGCGGACGCCTGGTACTACCAGGAGTACGCGAGCCCGACGATGCCCAACATCGTCCATATGGAGACATCGCTGCAGTCCGCGTTGTTCCTGGGCTACTACCTGGGTGCCACTCTGACCGGCCCGGACGAGGACTACAGCCTGCGCAACCTCGACGGCGAAGCGGCCCTGCTGCGCCAGGTGGACCTGCGGGGCCGCACGATCCGCCAGGTCTCGACACTGCTGTCCACCACCGTCATGGTCGGTGCGGTCCTGCAGAACTTCTCCTACGAGCTGTCCGTGGACGGCGAGCCGTTCTACCGGGGGGAATCCCTGTTCGGTTTTTTCAACGCCACGGCCCTGGCGAACCAGAACGGGCTGGACTCCGGTGCCTGCGTGCCGACCTGGCTGGAGACCGCCGAGGTAGCGCCGGGCGCGGTCCGCACGATCGACGTGGCGGGCCGGCGCGACGCCGGTGCCCCGCTGTCCTCGCGGGGGCATCTCGCCATGCTTGACAGCGTCCAGGTCGTCGACGGCGGTGGTCGTTTCGGTAAGGGCTACCTGCGCGCGGTACGGCCGGTCGACCCGTCCGACTGGTTCTTCGCGCTGCACTTCTGGCTCGACCCGGTGATGCCTGGTTCGCTCGGTGTCGAGGCGGTCATCCAGGCGATGCAGGAGTGGCTGGTCGACAGCGGGCTTGCCGCCGATCTGGTCGAGCCCCGGTTCGTCCTGCCGACGGATCTGTCGATGGGCTGGCGTTACCGCGGCCAGATCCTGCCCACGGACGGCGAGATGACCATCGAGGTTCACCTCAAGGAGGTCCGCCGCGGCGTCGAACGGGTCCGGGTCGTCGGCGACGCCAGCGTGTGGAAGCCCGGCATGCGTATTTACGCGCTGACCGACATCGCGGTCGAGCTGCACGGAGTGGGAGCGGCACCATGGTGACCAGCTATCCGCCGGGGCCGGTCCTGGCCACCCCGGCCGCGATCGGACGGACCGTCGAGGAGGTCTACGCGGTTCTCGCCGCGCTGGACCGGCCGTGTTTCGTGCTGGAACACGCCGGCGGGATCGGCGCCACCAACGACGAGACCGCGGCGCGGCGGTCCGGCGGACGTGTTCTGGCCGTGGCGCCGGCGATGCCCGCGCACCGCCTGGGGGCAGCGGACTTCCTCCGTGACCACGGCGTCCGTTACCCGTACATGGCTGGCGCGATGGCCAACGGCATCGCCTCGGAGCGTCTCGTCGTCGCGATGGCGAAGGCGGGGTTCCTCGCGTCGTTCGGGGCCGCTGGCGTGGTACCGGACAAGATCGATGCGGCGCTGGCGGCGATCCGGCGGGCCGCGCCGGGGCTGCCGTTCGCCTGCAACCTGATCCACAGCCCGAACGAGCTGGAGCTGGAACGGGCAATCGTCGAGCTGTCGTTGCGACACGGGGTGACCTGCGTGGAGGCCTCGGCCTTCCTCGAGCTCACCCCGCAGATCGTGCGGTACCGGCTCGCTGGTCTGAGCCGGGATGCCGCTGGCGGGGTCCGGATCGCCCACCGGGTCCTCGCCAAGCTCTCCCGTACCGAGATCGCGGAGCTTTTCCTGGCGCCCGCCCCGGACACGCTGGTGCGGCCACTCGTCAGCGCCGGCCTGGTCAGCGCCGAACAGGCCGAGCTCGCCCGCTTCGTGCCGATGGCCGACGACATCACCGTGGAGGCGGACTCCGGCGGTCACACCGACCGCCGGCCGTTGGCCGTGCTCCTGCCAGAGATCATTTCGTTGCGGGATCGGGTCGTGCGTGAGCGCGGCTACCGCCGGCCGGTCCGGGTCGGCGCCGCCGGCGGGCTCGGCACCCCGTCGAGCGTGTTCGCCGCGTTCGCGATGGGCGCGGCCTACGTGGTCACCGGTTCGGTCAACCAGCCGTGCGTGGAGTCCGGGCAGTCCGTCGGCGCGAAGCGGCTGCTCGGCGCGGCTGAGGGCACCGACTGCGCGATGGCGCCGTCGTCGGACATGTTTGAGATGGGTGTCGAGGTGCAGGTCCTGCGGCGCGGCACGATGTTCGCGTCCAAGGCGAAGCGGCTGTTCGAGCTGTACCAGGCTTACGGGGGGATTGATGATCTTCCTCCCGGGGAGCGGGCCTGGGTCCAGGACAAGGTGCTGCGCCGGCCGTTCGCGGACGTGTGGCGCGACACCGTCGAGTACTTCGAAGAACGCGACCCTGAGCAGATCCGCCGGGCTGACGGGAACCCGAAACGGAAGATGGCGCTGATCTTTCGGTGGTATCTCGGGCTGTCGTCGTTCTGGTGCATCGGGGCGAATCCCGAGCGGGTCACCGACTACCAGATCTGGTGTGGACCGGCCGCGGGCGCGTTCAACACCTGGGTCCGCGGTACCCATCTGGAGGCGGTGGAGAACAGAAGCGTGGTGGACGTCGCCGCGAACCTCATGACGGGCGCGGCATTCGCCGGCCGGGTCGCCCAGCTCCGCTTCGCCGGGGTGAAACTCCCGGCGGCCTGCTCGACCTACCGGCCGGTGCCGCTCGCGACCGCGGGCGGACGGTCATGACCATGGTCAACGGGAGCCCGCCCCCGCGGGCCGCGGCGAACCAGGCCGCGGCGAACGAATCCGCACCGCGGCGCGTACCGGTGACCGGGCACGCAACGCCGGCCAGCCGCGACAGCGAACCCGGTCGATGGTTCCTGTGTGGGGGCTGTCGGGCCATGCTGTACGGCAAGAGGTTCGTGCAGGCGCACCGGGTCTGCGCCGACTGCGGCTGGCACGCGCCGCTGACCGCGAGCGAGCGACTCAGCCAGCTGCTCGACCCGGATTCGATCGAACAGCTGGCCATGCCCGTGTTTGACGCCGATCCGCTCGGCTTTATCGACTCCAAGCCGTACCAGGACCGGCTGCGGGAGACCCGAGCCCGGACCGGGCTGGACGAGGCGGTGCGGTGTGCCCGGGGGCGGATCGACGGGCATCCGGTGATCGTCGCGGCCATGGACTTCCGCTTCATGGGCGGCAGCCTCGGCTCGGTTGTGGGGGAGGCCATCACCCGGGCGGGTGAACTGGCGTTGCGCGAACGCGTCCCGCTTCTGATCGTGACCGCCTCCGGGGGCGCGCGCATGCAGGAAGGCGTCATCTCGCTCATGCAGATGGCCAAGACCAGCAACATGCTCGGCGAACTGGACGAGGCGGGCATCCTCACCCTGTCTCTGATCACTGATCCGACCTTCGGTGGGGTAGCCGCATCCTTCGCGACCCTATGCGACATCATCATCGCGGAACCGGCGGCGCGGCTCGGCTTCGCGGGTCCGCGGGTCATCGAGCAGACCATCAAGCAGACCCTGCCGGCCGGGTTCCAGACCGCGGAGTTCCTGCTTGCCCACGGCATCGTTGACATGATCAAGCCGCGTAGCGCGCTGCGGGCGGCGATCGCACGGTTGCTTGCGATCGCGGCTCCGGGCGGTTCCCAGCCGGGCGAACCGGCTGGACCGGCCCCCGAGCCGGCGACGGACGGACCCGAACCCGTGGGTCATACGCAGACAGATCATACGCAGACAGATCATACGCAGACAGGTCATACGGAGAACGGATGCGAACCAGGCGGTCCTGGCTCCGCCGCGGTGCCCGCCGCGGTGCCCGCCGCGGGCGGCTCGCTCATCCGGGAGGCGGCGGCGCTGCCGGTCCGCCATCCCTGGGAGGTCGTGCGGATGGCCCGGCGGCTCGGGCGGCCCACGACCCTTGACTACATCTCATTCATGATCGATGACTTCAACGAGCTCCACGGCGACCGCCGGTCGTCCGACTGCCCGGCGATCGTCGCGGGCCTGGGCCGGTTGGTCGACATCCCGGTGGCGGTGATCGGGACCCAGAAGGGGCACACCGTCGCGGAGCTGGCGGAGCACAGGTTCGGGATGCCGACCCCGGCCGGCTACCGCAAGTCGGCTCGGATCATGCGGCTGGCCGCGAAGATCGGCCTACCCGTCGTCACCTTCATCGACACCGCCGGGGCCTACCCCGGCATCGAGGCGGAGGAACAGGGGCAGGCAGTTGCCGTCGCCGAGAACCTGAAGCTGATGGGCGGTCTACCGGTACCGGTGGTCAGCGTGGTCACCGGTGAGGGCGGTAGTGGGGGCGCGCTCGCGCTCGCCGTGTCCGACCAGGTGCTGATGTGCGCCAACACCGTGTACTCGGTGATCAGCCCGGAGGGGTGCGCGGCGATCCTGTGGAACGATCCCGCGGCCGCGCCCCAGGCGGCGGCCGCGCTGCGGGTCGATGCACGCCAGCTGCTGTCACTCGGCGTTATCGACGGTGTGATACCCGAACCTGAAGGCGGCGCGGACGCCGACCCGCTGCACGCCGCGACCGCGATCCGCCATGCGCTGACCGACACGCTGCGACCGCTGCTGTCGGTGGGCCAGGCGGATCTGGTGGCCCGGCGCCGTGCCCGGTTCCGCCGTTTCGGCGCGGGCCCGTCACATCCGCACGGTGGTCGTCACGAGGAGAGCACGCGACCCGGAGAGTAAGGACATGTCTGATGAGCACAACCACGATCAATGGAACGTCGTCGGCTTCCTACCTCCGCTCAGCGGGGGAGACCGTCGACTCGCTGCTGGACGCCGTCCGTCGTAGCGCCGTCGCCCTGTGCGCCGAGACCGACCGGCTGCCCAGCCGGGTTCGGGTCACCGCCGGGGACGTGGCGGTCGAGCTGTACTGGCCCGAGCCTGAGTCGGGGATCGGCGCCATCGATGGTGAGCGGCCGCGGGCGGCGTCCGTGCCGGTCCAGCGGGCCCCCGTCGTGACGGCGGCCGGGCCGGTTCCGGAACCGGTGTCCGGGCAGCCGCACGACACGGCCGAGGGGACGCCCGGCGAGAACCTCGTCCACATCACCGCGCCGACCGTCGGGACGTTCTACCGCGCCGCCGAGCCCGGGGCCAAGCCGTTCGTCGGCGAGGGCGACACAGTGATCGCGGGCCAGCAAGTCGCGATCATCGAGGTGATGAAGCTGATGATCCCGGTCGAGGCGGACCAGCCGGGGCGGATCGTCGAGGTGATCCAGCCGGACGCGGCCGCGGTTGAGTTCGGGCAGCGGTTGTTCTCGATCGCGCTGGCGGACCGTGTGAGCACCTGATGTTCACGACAGTCCTGATTGCCAACCGCGGCGAGATAGCGCTGCGTGTCATGCGGGCCTGCCGGGAGCTCGGGCTCGGCACCGTCGCCGTCTACTCGACCGAGGATCGGGACTCCGCGGTGGTGCGCATGGCCGACCGGGCGGTTCACATCGGGCCGGGCCCGGCCCGCAGGAGCTACCTGAACATCCCGGCGATCATCGAGGCGGCCCGGCTGACCCGGGCGGACGCCATCCATCCGGGGTACGGCTTCCTGTCCGAGAACCCGGATTTCGCCGAGGTGTGCCAGGCCGAGGGGATCACCTTCATCGGGCCGCCGGCAGCGGTGATGGAACGCCTCGGCGACAAGGCCGTCGCCCGGTCGATGATGGTCGACGCGGGCCTGCCGTTGCTGCCCGGCAGCCGCCGGGCACTCGAGCACGCCCCGGAAGCCCAGGCGTTCGCCGACGAGATCGGCTATCCGGTCATCATCAAAGCGGCCGCGGGCGGTGGCGGGCGGGGGATGCGCATCGTCCACGAGCCCGACGAGTTCCTGCGTGCCTACACCGAGACCCGCGCCAGCGCTCAGGTGATCTTTGGCGACGGCCGGGTCTACGTTGAGCGCTACCTGTCCTCCGCCCGGCATGTCGAGATCCAGGTGCTCTGCGACCAGCACGGCAACGCCGTGTACCTGGGCGCCCGGGACTGCTCCGTCCAGCGCCGGCACCAGAAGCTCATCGAGGAGACGCCCGCTCCGCGGCTACCGGAGGGCCTGGTCGAGCGCATGGGCCGGGCCGCGGTGGACGGTGCGCTCTGCGCTGGCTACGTCGGCGCCGGAACCTTCGAGTTCCTTGTCGACGCCAGCGGCGCGTACTACTTCATGGAGGTCAACTGCCGGCTCCAGGTGGAGCATCCGGTCACCGAGATGGTCACCGGGATCGACCTGGTCGCCGAGCAGTTCCGGGTCGCGGCCGGGGAGAAGCTGGCCATCAGCCAGGACGCGGTGACCCCCCGGGGCGTCGCCATCGAATGCCGGATCAACGCCGAGGACCCCGGCCGTGGTTTCGCGCCGACACCCGGTGTCCTGGCGGAGTGCCAGCTGCCCGCCGGCCCGTTCGTCCGGGTTGACAGCCATGTCTTCCCCGGCTACCGGATCCCGTCGGTCTACGACTCGTTGTTGGCCAAGCTGATCGTCTGGGCGCCGGACCGTGACTCGGCGATCGTGCGGATGCGGTGCGCGCTCGATGAGCTCCGCATCGCGGGTCCCGGGGTCGCCACCACCGCTTCCTTCCTCGCCCAGGTGCTCACGCATCCCGTCTTCGTCGCGGCGCGTCACGACACCTCGCTGGTCGGTGACCTGGTCGCCGGTGGATAAAGGAGTCGCTGTGCACACACCCGCCGAAGAAGACCTGACAGCACCGATCGTGCCCGTGCCCCGAGCGCGGTGGTCACGGCTGCGGGTGGTCGAGGCGACGGCCCAGAGCACCGACGTGATGTCGTTCATCCTCGCCGACCCCGCTGGCGCGGACCTGCCGCCGTGGACACCCGGAGCACATGTTGATCTTTTCGTCGCTCCGGGGATGGTACGGCAGTACTCGCTGTGTGGAGATCCAGCCGACCGCGCGCGCTGGCGGATCGCCGTGCTGCGGGCGGAGCCGGGCCGCGGCGGTTCGCGCCACCTGCATGAGCACGTCCGGGCCGGCGCCCTGGTGGCGGTGGGGGAGCCACGCAACAACTTCCCGCTTGCCGGGGCGCACCGGTACCTGTTCATCGCTGGCGGGATCGGGATCACGCCGTTGCTGCCGATGATCCGGACAGTCGCCGCGCAGGGCGCGGACTGGACGTTGTGGTACGGCGGGCGTCGCCGCGAGCGCATGGCCTTCCTGGACGAGCTCGTGCCCTACGGCGGCCGGGTCGACGTCTGGCCCGAGGACGAGCGCGGGCCGCTGCCGCTCGCCGAGATCCTCCAACGGCTGGGCTCCGACGCTTTGCTCTACTGCTGCGGGCCCGAGGCCCTGCTCAACGCGGTCGAGCGGGAATGGGGTGACCGACCGGCCGGCAGGCTGCACATGGAGCGCTTCCAGCCTCGTCCGGTGGTGGGCGCCCCCACCCATGACCAGGAGTTCGACGTGTTCCTCGAACGCAGCGGGCGGGCCGTGCGGGTGCGGGCACACGAATCCCTGCTGGACGTCCTGAGCGCGGCGGGTGTTGAGGTGCCCTGGTCGTGCGGTGAGGGTACCTGCGGCAGCTGCGAGACGGGCGTCCTGGCCGGTGACGTCGACCACCGGGACTCGGTGCTGTCGCGGGGCGAGCGCGTGGCCGGCCGGACGATGATGGTCTGCGTGTCGCGTGCCCGTTCGCCCTGGCTGACCCTTGACCTGTGACCCTTGGCCTGTGACGAGGTCATTTCAGGCCGGAGTGGATGAATGCGCTGACGATGTGCCGCTGGAGCAGCACGTAGAGAGCGAAGATCGGCAGGCAGGCGAGCCCTGAGGCGGCCATGAGACCGCCCCAGTCGTTGCCCTCGGTCCCCCCGAGAAAGCCACGGAGCCCAAGCTGGATCATGGAGTTCGCCCGTTGGAGAACCATCGCGGGCCAGAAGTACTCGTTCCACGCGTTGATGAACAGGACGATGCCGAGCGCCGCCAGCGCGGGCCGCAGATTGGGCACGACGACCGTCCACAGCACCGACCAGGAGGATCGCCCGTCCATGCGGGCCGCCTCAAGCAGTTCCTTGGGGAAGCTCTCCATGTGCTGGCGCAGCAACAGGACGCTCAGCGCCGTGCACAGCGTCGGGATGACAACTCCGGCGAGCGTGTTCAGCAGGCCCAGCCGCAACAGCAGCGTGTAGTTGGGCACCATCGTCACCTGGAACGGCACCAGCCACGTCCCGACGAACAGCAGATAGAGCGGCCGCTGCCCGGGAAAGCGCCAGGCCGCGAACGCGTACGCCGCGAGCAGACCGGTCAGGAGCTGCCCCAGCGCAGTCAGCGCCGCCACGGCGAACGTGTTGAACAGCATCGGCCCGATCGGGATCACCTCCGCCGCGTGCCGGTAGTTACCGACCGACAGCGGCCAGGGCAGCGGCGAAGTGGCGTAGACGTCGCTGGGGCGCCGCAGCGACGTCGCGTACATCCAGCCGATCGGCAGGACGCACGCGAGGCTCAGGAGCGTGAGCACGGCATGGCCGATGAACGATCCCAGCGGCGATCCGCCGCCGACCGGGCCGTCGGTCTCGCCGGGACGGCGGCCCTCACCACGGCGCTCGCCGGGCATGCCGGCCGCGGCTGCCGTCACTGCCGTCGTGGAGACAGCCATCGGTTACTCCTCGTAGATGTTGTAACCACCGGTGTTCTGATCGGGAGGCGGTGCTCCCGGCGGTCACTGGAGACGATCAGGAGACGATCAGTTGTCGTGGAAGCTCAGCTTCTCGAACAACCACACGAGGCAGCCGGCGACCATCCCGAAACCCAGGAAGAACACCAGGCCGGCGGCGGCGGCGAGGCCCGCGTTGAAGCTCTTGAAGCCGTATTCCCAGAGCAGGTAGTAGACGTTGGTCGTCGCGTCGCCGGGGCCGCCCTGGGTGAGTGTGTCGATCAGCGGAAAGGTCAGCTGACCGGACAGCAGCACGGTCATGAGAGCCAGCAGCACCAGGGTTGGCGACAGCAGCGGCAACGTGATCCAACGGATGATCTGGCGCCGCGTCGCGCCGTCAAGCTGGGCAGCCGCCGCGTAGTCGTCGTTGATGCCGGCGAGCCCGGCCGCGACCACGAGGACCGCGAAACCGAGCAGATGCCAGCCGGTGATGACGATGACGGCGAGCTGGGCGGGGCCGCGTTCGTGCAGCCAGTTGACCGGGCTGCCCAGCAGGCGGTCCACCCCGCCATGCCGCGGGTCCAGCAGCCATTCCCAGATTGCCGCGCTTGCCACCGGCGCGACCAGTACCGGCGCGAAGACGAGCGCGCGGTAGACCGCGTTGGCGCGGCCGCGGACCTGTTGGGTGAGCAGGGCGACAATGGTGGGCAGGACGACTGAGAACGGCAGTAGGCAGACGATTATTGTCACCGTCAGCCACAATGAGGACCGCAGCTGCGGGAGCTGGAGCACATCGGCGTAGTTGTCCAGCCCGACCGGGACTTTTGGTCTGCTCGGCAGGAGGTTCCACGAATAGAACGACAGCCGCGCGGCCTCGGCCAACGGGCGGTAGGTCCAGACCGCCAGGCAGCCCAGGCCTGGCGTGAGGTAGAGGAAGGGCGGCAGCGCACGGCGTACCCGGCGGGCGGCCGATGGCCGGGCCGCCGGGTACGAGGCGGGAACCTCCGGTGCCTCGACAGCGGCGAGTGTCACGAACATGCCGGCTGGTTCCGCCGTGACGGCACCTGGTCGAGGAGCCGGGCCAGCCACGTCGTGCCCGCGGCCCGCGGAGCGGGTGTCACGCTTTCGGTAGCAGTTTTGTCGCCCGGTCCTGAGCCGCGGCCAGCGTGGACCGCGCGTCAGCCCCGCTGTAGACGACGCTCTCGACGGCCTCCAGCATCGTGTCCTTGATCTGGACGTAGTTGTCGCCCGGGAACGCCACCGCTGGCCGCAGCCGAGCGAGCTGGTCGATGTTCGGCTTGATCAGGGGGTTCTTTGCCGCCCAGTCCTTCAGCCCGGCGGGGTCGTCCAGCAGGCTCGTGCGAAGTGGCAGGTAGCCGATCTTGCTGGTGAGCTGGACGTACCCCTCGTCGCTGGTCAGAAACTTCATGAGTTCCCAGGCGGCCCGCTGCTTGGCCGGGTCCTTGGCGAACATGACCAGAGCCGCCCCCGAGTTTGTCGGTTCCACGGTCCTGCCGTCGAAGCTCGGCATCTGTGCGGCCCGCAGATCCCACGGCGGACTCGCGCCGGTGGCGCCCTTGCGGAACGTGGCCTCGGCCGCGCTGCTCTCCAGGATCATGCCGATCTCACCGCGTGCGAACGCGGGGTACGCCTGCTCCTGGGAGAGTTTCGGGGTCGCGCCGGACCGCACGAGGTCCTGCGCCATCGTGACGGCGTCGACCGCGGGAGGGTCGGCAAAGGTGAGCCTGGTGCGGTCGGTGGAGATCACCGATCCGCCGTTGGAGTCGACCAGGGACTGGTAACACCAGTCGCCGGCCTTCTTGGTCAGGCAGTCGATGTAGGCGCCGTCCTTGCCGGTCCTGCTCCTGATGGCGAGAGCGGCCGTTTTGACCTCGGCCCAGGTGCTCGGTGGCTTGGCCGGGTCGAGGCCGGCCTGGGTGAACAGGCTGGCGTTGTAGTACAGGATCGGCGTGGAGAAGACGAACGGGATGCCGTAGGTTTTGCCGTCGACATCGCCGAGGGTGCGCGCGGTTGCTGCAAACGGGTGCGTGCCGCCGAAGTTCGCCTGCACCGCGTCATGGCCCACCACGGTGTCCAGCGGCGTCGCCCCCAGCCCCCGCACCGCGTAGAAGAGGTCACCGAAGACCAGCTGCCCGACGTCGGGCGGGTTGCCGGCCGCGATCTGGCGCTGCACGCTGGCGGCCGCGGCCGAGCCGTAACCGCTCGCGGTCGCGGTCGCGGGCTTCTGAGCCGTCACCGTGATATTGGGGTGAGCCAGCTGGAATTTTTTGATCATGTCTGTGAAGGTGTCGGTCCACGGTCCGGCCTGGGCCAGGTTGTAGCTTTCAAAAACGATCGAAACCTGCTGGTCGGGCCTGAGTTCCGGGACCGTCGCGGCGGCCGTGGGCGAGCTGGCGGCCGGGCTGCTCCCCCCGCAGGCGGCCGCGGCCAGCGCGAGGGCGAGAGCCGCCGCGATACCGCCGGAACAGCGTGATTTTTTCACGTGTGGTGCTCCTTACACGGGACGAGCGCTGCGCGAGGCGAACACCGCGCGAGGCGAAGACGGTGGGGAAGAAGACGGTGGGGACAAGGAGGCCGGTGGGGAGGGCGAGACGTCGGGCGCCCGCCAGCGCAGCCGGTGACCACTGGCCTGGTCGAACATGTGCAGCCGGTCCGCGGCGGCGTCAACGGCTACCTGCTCGCCGGGACGCAGGCCAAGCGGTCGAGGTCCTCGCACCAGCAGGGTGGCGTCACCGACCGCGCACTGGGCGACCTCTTCACTCCCGAGGTTCTCCACCGTCTCCACCCGGCCGCGGAACATCGGTGACTCCGCGGTGGTGGGGACCGTGACCAGATGCTCCGGTCGAACCCCCATGACAATGTCACGAGCGGGGAAATCGCCGGCCTCCCACAGCGCGACCTCGATACCGGGGGCAAATAACCGGACACGGCCGGAGTGGCTTTCGGCCCGTACGGGGAGCAGGTTCATCGGCGGTGCGCCCAGAAAATCCGCCACGAACGCCGAGGCGGGTCTGTCGTAGACCTCGGTGGGGCTACCGACCTGCTCAAGCCGGCCGGCGTTGAGCACCGCGACCCGGGTAGCCATGGTCATGGCTTCGACCTGATCGTGTGTGACATAGACGATGGTCGAGCCGAGCCGGTGGTGCAGTGCCCGTAGCTGGCCGCGGGTGGCGGTGCGCAGCTTGGCGTCGAGGTTGGACAGCGGTTCGTCCATGAGGAAGGCGCCCGGATCGCGGACCAGCGCCCGGCCGACCGCGACCCGTTGCCGCTGCCCGCCGGACAGCTGCCGGGGCCGGCGGTCGAGCAGGTCGGCCAGCTCAAGCAGCTCCGCTGCCTCGCGTACCTTCTCGCGGATCTCCGCGCGCGGGCGCCGGCGTGAACGCAGCGGGAACCCGATATTACGTTCGACTGTCAGGTGTGGGTAGAGAGCGTAGCTTTGGAAAACCATCGCCATATCACGTTCCCTGGGCGGGGTGAAAGTGACGTCACGCCCGTCCAGTAGGACCCGCCCGCTGCTCGGTTCGATCAACCCGGCAATCATTCGAAGCAGTGTTGACTTTCCGCAGCCGCTGGGGCCGAGCAGGACAAGGAAGTCGCCGTGGTTGATGTCGAGACTCACCCGGTCCACCGCGGTGACCTTGCTGAAACACTTGGTCAGCCCGTCGATCTGGATGCGGCTCACACTCCCGGCTCTCCTTCCGGGCCGAACCGGCGGCTACCGGTTCGGCCTTGTGTTCTGGGCAGCCTCCGGATGCATGCGACGATGTTTTCGGTGGATTGCCATCGCGATCCACCGAGGCTTTCGCGATCGCACCTTCCCCGGGGCGCCGAGGTTGGCTATGCAGCCGACAACCGGCCGCGTACGTGTGCCGATGGTTTTTTTTGGATATCTCTGTCACGGCGTTACGCCGATCAGGGACGGTTGCATTCAACTCTCCGTCGGTGTACGGTGAGCAAACGCATTGGAAATTGTGTGCCAGCCGGTTGTGGCCGACTGGATCGATCATGCTGGATATCCAGCGTCGATTGGTGCCGGATATCAGGTGATAGGAACAAAAAATGAACAGCGAGCGTGCCGCGGCGCTGGGGACACGACCGGCTCGGGCTGGTTCACTGGAACGGCCCAGCTTCCTCCAGCGTGTCCAGCAGGGCGTCGACGACCTTGCTCCGGCGCGGGCGCCACACAACGTGGACGGAGAGCATCGGTACGGGGTCGACAAGCGCCACGGTCACGGGGCTGCCGACCGTCCGGGCGCGTTCCAGCGACGAGGCGAAGCCCACCAGCGGGCGGGTGCTGATCACCAGCGCGGTCGCTCCCGGGTCGTCGACCTCAGCGACGATCTTCAAGCTGATTCTGACCTGCTCCGCGGTGGTGACAATGGTGTCGTACATCGCCGGGGACTGGGTGCGGCGGAAGAGAACGAGGGCCTGGTGCTCCAGCTCCCGGAACGAAACCTGTTCGCGAGCGGCCCAGGCGTGTTGTTCGCCCACAATGGCCGCGAGCGGCAGCCGCAGCACCTCCCGGGAGTGCAGCTCGTTGGTAGGCGGCGTGCCGAATATGAAGCCGATGTCGAGTTCGCCGTTGAGCAGGCTTTTGAGCTGGGGCCCCGTGCGCCGTTCCCACAGATGGGCGATCAGCCCGGGGTGGGTGGCGTTCAGCCGCATCAGGGTTGGCCGCAGTACGCGATGACCGGCCGGGAAGTTGTAGCCGATGTTGATCGTGCCGGCACGCCCGGCGGACGCGTCGCGGGCGGCCTGCACTGCTTTGCCGGTCTGCTCGAGTATTTGTTTTGCCTCGGTCTGGAATGCCACCCCCGCCGGAGTGAGTCGGACTTCGTGGGAGGTACGGGCGACCAGTTTGACACCGACTTCACGCTCGAGGCGCTGCAGGTGTTGACTCAGAGATGGCTGGGCGAGGTGAAGCTTGTTCGCCGCCCGGCCAAAGTGCAGCTCATCCGCGATGGCCAGAAAAGATACCAGATGCCGAAACTCCATTGAACCCTCCGCGCCGGAATTCCGTGCCCAGTATACCTGGCGCAGCTAACGGGCGGTGACGGGCGAGTGTTATTTTGAAGAATTGCCCAAGTGGAATCCGGTAGAAAAAGAAATGCTACCAGAGCGTGTTTGAGATCGGGCTTTCGATCAGTGAGCCGCGTCCAGGCACCCCCTGGCAAGGCGGAAGGCCGAAGCGATACCGGATGAGTTGTATCGGTTTGGCCGACAACGCAGCCAGGGGGCGCCTGGACGCGGCGAGCCGGAATGACGATCTCAAACGCGCTCTCAGGGAGTCCCGGCCGGCGGTTTTGTCCAGGTGTGACGGTACGCCCGGCCGCGGCTTTGGAGCGACCGGCAACAGGGGGCGTGGCAGCACGGGGCTGGGGTGCGCGCCTCGCGGTATGATCACTGTAGGCGAGCGGGGCCGCGCCGCTGTCGTTGCCGCGGGCCACCGGTCAGGACAAGCGTCACCGCGCCGCTACCCAGGCTCCCGGGGCCGCCCGCGAGCGCACGAACCGGCGTGGCGCGCAACCGCGTGAGCGCCCCAGGCCGCGGACCGCGCTCCCGATGCTGGTCAGAACGCTGGACCACAGCGCACCATATCGGCTACGGCGGTGGCTACGGCGTCGACGGTGCCGCCGATTCTTGTCCGTCCTGACGGCTATATACGCTCAGTCCCGGATGGGTGGGTAGTGGGACGAGAGGCGGGTATCAGGCGAGATGCGCCAGCCGTTGGCAACGGGTGATGCCACGCTACCGCCCGGCCTCAATCCGCGGGCCCGTGCCCCACACGGTTCATCAGCGCAGGGCGCTCCCAGGGTCTTCTCGGGACTGCTCCGGGCGGTCTTCGTACTGCTCTCGGTCGTCGTCCTGCTGGCCAGCGTCGGTGGTTGGCTGCTCTACAGCCATCTCGACGGAAAAATCACCAGGGTGGAGCTTGGCCTCACCGGCCCGCGGCCAGCGGCTCCCGCCCACGGTGTCGAAAACTACCTGTTGGTGGGTACCGACAGCAGGGCCGGCAGCGACGGAGCCTACGGTGACGCGCCCGGCCAGCGTTCGGACACGACTATCCTCGTCCACCTCGCCGCGGACGGTACCAGCACGATGGTGTCCTTTCCCCGGGACACGCTGGTGACCATTCCCGACTACGTCGACGCGAACGGCCGTCGGCGCGCCGCGCACCGGGCCAAGTTCAACTCGGCCATCTCCGACGGCGGCCCGTCCCTGCTGGTGAGCATGGTCGAGCGGCTTACCGACATCCGGATCGACCACTACGTGTCCATGGACCTTGCGGGTTTCCGGGCCATCACGGACGCGATCGGTGGTGTCGAGGTCTGTGTCCTCCCGTCGGCCTACCGGGACGTTTTCTACGACAACAACGTGCGAAAGGTCAGCACCAACACCAACGACCCGATGAGTGGCTTCCTCGGTGGCCCGGGGACCATCCACGTGGACGGCCGCCAGGGGCTGGCCTTCGTCCGGCAGCGGCACGGGCTGCCCGAGCAGGACCTCGACCGCATCCGGCGCCAGCAGCAGTTCATCGGCGCCGTCGTCCGTAAGACGATGGCCGGTGGGGTGCTGACCAGCCCGAGCAAGCTTGAGTCGCTGCTGTCGACGGTGACGTCCGCGCTCACCCTCGACAGCCACACGAGCATTGTCGATCTGCGTGGGCTGGCCACCCGGATGCGGGATGTGGCCGCGGGAAACATCCACGTGGTCACCTTGCCAACCCATGCCCCGACCCGTGCCGAGGGTGGCATCGGCGACTCGGGTGAGCTACCAGGACTCGGCGCGGTCCAGATCTATGATAAAAATGATCTTGAGCGTATCATTGGGCCGCTGCGTGCCCGCGACAGCGCCGCCCGGGTGTTGCCGTCGCCGTCGCCGGCCGTGTCCACGCCGAGCGGCAGCCCCGCCGTCACCGCGACGGAGCAGATCACCGTGGCGGTCTACAACGGTTCAATGATCACCGGGCTTTCCGCCCGCGCCGTCACCGCGTTGACCAAGCAGAGCTTTCACGCGTCCAATGAGGGCAACGCATCGTCGCATAACCACACGAGTTCCAAGGTCGTCTACGGACCGGGGCAGGATGCTGCCGCGCGGACCCTGCAGGCCGCCGTACCCGGCTCCGAGCTCCAGCGCGACCCGGCCGCGACCCGGCTGGAACTGATCGTCGGATCCTCGTTCACCGGGGTCGTCTCCGGCGACGCGGGCAGCCAGGCGCCCGGCGCGGTGGCCACGTCGCCGGCGGCTTCGGGTACCGGCGCTCCGCCGACGGCGGAGCCGACGACCCCCGCCCCGGCCGAAGCCCCCACCTGCACCTACTGATGGTGGGCCACACCGCGGACTATCAGCCCGTCGTAGGCGATGTGGTTGCTGATGTCGACCATCGGCTGGTCGCAGCGATGGTGCACGCGTAAGCGGTGGTGCACGTGTGGAGGCGAGCCGACCCAGACCCGGTTGCCCCTGCGCCGACACTTCATGATCTTCGGCCGGCCATCCCCGCCATCGAGGATGACTCGGCTGCAGGACTCGACGTCGTCATCAAACCCGTCGAGCCAGTCGGCCTTCCCGGCCCCGGCCCTGGGCGACGGCCCCTTGCCGCACGACGGCAGGTCCAGGTTCTGCGGTATGTCGCGTAGGTGGTGGCGGCCCGCTATGGGCTCTGGGCCTGTGCGGGGGGCCCGGCCGAGGCCGGTAATCCGGACTGGGAACAGTGGGCGCTCCGTGTGGCCGGTGGGCTGGTGCCTGGTTGTGGGCTGGTGGGTTGGTGTGTCGGTGGGTGTCGGTACGGTGCGGTCATGTCGGGTCCGTCCACGCCTCATGATGCGGTGTTCCGCCGGATTTTGGGGACGCCGTCGAACGCGGCGTCGCAGGTGCGGGCGGTACTGCCACCGGGGCTGGTGGCCCGGCTTGACCTGGACAAGCTGGCGCTCGTGCCCGGGAGTCTGGTTGATGCCACGTTGCGGTGGCGGCATACCGATCTGTTGTTCACCGTGCCGCTGGATGGCCGGGAGGCGTTCGTCTATGTGCTGATCGAGCATCAGAGCGGTAACGACCCGGTGATGGCGTTCCGGATGTTGCGTTATGTCGTGCGGATCTGGGACCGCTATCTGGCTGATCATCCCAGGGCGAGCCGGCTGCCCGTGGTGATCCCGTTGGTGGTGCATCACAATGACCGTGCCTGGACCGCGCCGGTGGAGGTGGCTGACCTGGTTGATCTGGATGTGGGGCTGATCGAGGCGTGGCGGGAGTATCTGCCCCGGTTCCGGTTTCTTCTTGATGATCTGGTCGGGGTCGATGCGCGGGCGCTGCGGGAGCGGCCGTTGACGTCGTCGGTGCGGTTGACGCTGCTCCTTTTGAAGATCGCTCCGGGGAATCCGTGGTTGGTGAAGGAGCTGGGGCTGTGGGCGGACGAGTTGCGGGCGGTCCTTGATGGTCCTGATGGCAGGGAGGAGTTCGCTGCTCTTC
>NZ_CAKJTL010000123.1:0-8273 GCF_917627385.1 Protofrankia sp. CiT1 | reverse complement strand
GGCTTATATGACCATCGCCGAGCAGCTCCGCGCCGAGGGCCGTGTCGAAGGCCGCGCCGAGGGCCGTGTTGAGACCCTCGTCCAGCAGCTGACGCTCAAGTTCGGCCCGCTTCCCGAGGCGCTGCTCACCACCGTGCGTAACGCCTCCGCTGACCAGCTGCGGACCTGGACCGTCCGCGTTCTGAGCGCTGACACCCTCGACCAGCTCTTCGGCTAGCCGGCAGGCGTATCTGGAGGCCGGTCCCTCGATCGTCGCGCATCGCGAGTCGGCCATCGAGGTCGCGCATGCGACCGTGAAACTTCCACACGAAGTGGCAGCGAGCCGCTGCGTCACACGGTATGACCATGCGACTTAGTGGTCGCCGCCGGAAGTTGTTCGGGGGTACCGGATGACAGACGGATGCATCGTGAGGCGGAGAAGGCCCCGGTAGCGGTGTTCTACCGGGACCGACGACAACGAGGCGAGGCGCCGTCTGGCGCCGGCAGACCCTGGACGAACTTCCGGCGGCGACCACTTAGAGAGCATCTCGTCCAGATAGGCGAAGTTTGTCGGGTCCTGTACACGGCAATTGTCGGGATTCAGGAACGGCGAGGTGGGGGATCGACTCACCTGCGCCGTCGTCTGCACCGCCTGAGGCGGCTCTGACGCGGGACGGTTCCGACTCTGCCCCACCTTGCCACCGCCAGAAATCCGACTGAACCATCGCAAAATGAACGAGATGCTCTCTTGGAGTGAGTTTGATCAAGATCTGCTGACCTATCGGAAGTTTTGTCCTCCAGTCCGTCGAGCCGGTTTTGCGCAGATTCGAGGAGGATCACGAGCTTCGTACCCGGTGCGACGGGATACGAAGTACCGTTTTTGTCCTATAAAACCCGTTTGATCGTGAACCGTGTTACTCCCAGTAGCCGAAACATGTTGATCACGAGGTTGGTGATAGCGGCCCACAGCTGGGGGTTGTCGCCGGTACGGAGCAGGGAGGCATCCTCGCGCCAGATGACATCCCGTAGCCAATGTGTGTGCTCGACGGTCCAGTGGCTGCGGACGTGGGCGAGCAGGTCGGCGGGGGTGGCCTCATGAGCGGCGAGGCTGGTGATGGACAGGACAGCCTCGGTCCTGGTCCGCCAGGCGCCGCCGCGCCATTCGGTGACGGAGCGTTCGACGAGCACAGCGCGGGCGGCATCAACCATCCCGTGGCCGGCGGGCATCGGCAGGTGGCGCAGGGTACGGGTCTCGAGCCGGCCATGGCTGTGCTCCTGAGTCGCGGCCGTGACCGGGGTAGTCAGCCAGGGCAGGGCGTCGAGCAGGGCGAACAGGCGGGGCTGGTTACCCCGGACCGGCAGCAGGTAGTGCGCCAGCTTCATCCGGCGCAGGTAGAGGGTGTTCGCCACGTTCGTCTGGAGAGCGTCAGCCGTTATCACCACGTCACGCAGCGGTAGCGGTTCGAGGAGTGAGGCGACGTGCCTGACCTCGGTGGTCGTATTCTCCACCCGCTGTTGGGCGACCAGCATGCGCAGAGCGTGGACGACCGAGCCGAGCAGGTGCACCCTGGGCATCCCGCCGCGTTTCGCGCCGCGGGACTCCTTCCCGTCGACCGCGACGGCCTGCTGGCCGGCCTGGTAGGAGGCCTCGACCCGCACCGCCGGGTCGACGAACGGGTGAGTCGGAGCGAGCCGGACACGGCCGTCCGGGTCGGTCTCGCGTAGCGCGTCCGCCCGCGACCGCCGGCACCGCCGCGCTGGCTGAGCCGTTTCGGCGGGCTCGGTGGGTGGCGCCGCGGGTCGGGGTGGGCAGGCCAGGGCCCGCGCGACGGCCCAGCCGGAGATCGCCGCCTCGAACTCGACGACGTCGACGTGTTCGTCGAGCCGGTCGAGGGTCGCCGTCGACAGGACGACGTACTGGCGGGTCAGATACGGACAATCGTGATAGTCCGTCCACTGGGGCTTGTGGCGGTCTCTGAGCCCAGCTTGGTGGCGACGCGTTTGCGTTCGGCGGGTCGCTGGTCAAAGATCACGAGGTGGCCGGCGGAGAGGCCGAGGCGGAGCAGGTAGCCGTCCAACTGGCTGACGCCGGCCTTCGTCGGATCCTTGTCGCCGGGCCGGTGGGTCTTGACCTCGAGAGCTTCGCGCTGGACGGCGGGTCTGCCGTCGGGCTCGGTGTAGGTCCAGCGGATGAGCAGGTCGAGTGCGCCGCGTCCGACGCCGTATTCGCGGTCCACGAAGCCGCTTCCATTGATGGCGCGGTCGAGGTAGCCGAGCAGGGTGACGTGGGGGGTCACTTCGCGGTAGGGCTCGTCGGCTTCGAGGATGTCCTCGCTCCGGTGCCAGAAGTCGGTGAATCGGGTGAGCAGGCCGGGCAGGTCGAGTCGGCCGTCGGGGAGTATGAACGAGCGGGGCCGGGGCGCGCCGAGAATCCCCTCGAAGAGACCGTCGGCAAGGACTCGCGTGATGACGTTCCGGTAGATCGGATTGGCTATTTCGACCGTTGTCGCGGTTCGTCGGATCAGTCCCAGGTCGGTGGTGTAGGCGAGGTCGTCGGCGAACGGGTCGAACCTGACCTGCGTGCCGGCGAGGATGGGCTCGATGATCCGTCTGACGCGGGAGTCACGGAGCTTGTCGAGTAGGGAGTCCAAGTGGGTCTCACGGGCGACCGTGATCCGTTCGGCGGCCTCGTCGACATGCTCGCCTGTGATCGTCACCGTCGTTGGCACCTTGATGCGGTTGACGATCTCGTATGCGAGGGCGTTGACCAACCATGGCTGGCCCATCGTCAGTGCGTAGGCGTACTCGACGGCCTGTGAGGTGAACCGTTGGCCGGTGTCGGTGGTGTGTTGTCCATAGAGGGCGCGGACCTCGCCGATGGTGAAGTCACTCAGCCGCAGCGACGTCACCGCGA
The DNA here is from genome assembly GCF_917627385.1 of Protofrankia sp. CiT1. Classification (GTDB taxonomy): domain Bacteria; phylum Actinomycetota; class Actinomycetes; order Frankiales; family Frankiaceae; genus Protofrankia. The sequence continues at coordinate 5,380 of NZ_CAKJTL010000123.1, read as the reverse complement.
TGTTGAACGGGCTTGGCGATGTCAGCCTGGTCGGGTCGCCGCCTGCGGCGATCTTGTAGTCGCGGATGTCGCGCAGGCCACAGAGCGCCACGGACGCGGGAAAGCCGGTGGGGCGGTCAGCGAAGCCGTCCCGCAGTTGGCGAAGCACGCTGAGCATCGTGCGCCCCGCGAGAGAGTCGATCTCGTCGAGGAAAAGAACGAGTGGTCGCGGGCAGGCCTCCGCCCAGGCGGCGAATGCGTCCGAGAGGAGCACTTCGTCCCAGCTGTCCGGCCATGGCGGCGGACGCAACTCGGCGGGCAGGTTGGTTCGTGCTGCGCGACGGGCACGGCCGAGGATCGCACGGGTGGCCGCGCCGACGTCATCCGGCCAGGGCTGTCCGGCCTCCATTGACAGCACCACTGCCGCGTGGCGCCCACTCGTGGTCAGTTCGGCGGCTAGTGCCCGTAGCGCCGTTGTCTTGCCCGATTGGCGGGGGGCGTGAATAACAAAATATTTCTTGTCCTCGACGAGATCTGGAACTTCCGGGAGCCGTGCCGGGGCTGGGATCATGTAATGATCGATCGGCACGCACGGTCCAGTCGTGTTGAACGAGCGAGTCATCACCCACCACCCTCCGGTCCGTCGCGCTCCACTGATCGCAACTTTACGGAACCGCGGTGGGCATCGCCTCGCGAGCGGCGAGGACGTGCTCGATTCCGAGCTGCTCCGTCAGGCGCGTCAACGCCGGACGGAGCAGCTGGAGCGGTACTCCTGCGGCTCGGATAGCCCCGTCAGTACCATCCCCTCGGCCAGCCGATGACAGGCGGCAGATCCGGTGCGTCCCGTGCGCACGGGCGCGATCTTGGCACGGACTAGCCGAACGCCCTTGGGGCTAGCCGGCAGGCGCATCCGGAGACCCGTCCCTCGATCGTCGCAAGTCGGCTATCGAGGTGGCTCACGCGACCGTGAGAGTTCGACACGGCGTCGCAGCGAGCCGGTGCGCTACATGGTGTGGCTGCGTGACGTACGCGACTTTCCGCAAGTTCTGCGACGCTATTTACCATCCGTGCCTGGATGCGACGGTGGGTCGTCCGTATGCGCTGTACGTCCACGGGAACAATGACACAACCGGCGCGGTGTGGGCCCTCGAGCCAACTGTGACCGGCCCGCCCTGGAAGCGTCTACGTAACCCGGTGGCCGTACTTGGCGCCCCGGATGCCGCTACTCACGTTTCGCCACGTCGACGAAGCGGGAGCTGTGGCGCCGGAGCGCAACGATGATCATCCTGGCTGGGATGGTGCGCGGTGGGCGATGGGCCTGCCGGTGGCGCGCTCTGTCGGGCTGATCCGCTCGAGCTTGGTCCAGCCGCGCCAGCCGCATTCGTGGAGCCGCTCCATGAGCTGACGGGCGATCGGCACCGAGTGGAGGAAGACCGAGTCGAGGAGCTCCGCGAGCGCGTCGGTCATCTCCTGGTTGTGGCTCTCCCATCCCTCGTCCTCGGCGGCTTCGAGAGAGGCGACGAGCCGGTCGGCCACGGCCGCCACCCGCGGGTCGTCCATCTCCCAGTAGATCATCGCGGCGAAATCGCGGTAGAGTGCGACCGTTGCCGGGTCGTCGAGCTGCTGCTTCTTCAGCTTCACATAGGACGACACGTGCTCCGGGAGCTGGGCGGCTACCAGGATCCAGGCGTCCCGCTCGCCCTCGATCATCAGGTCCGGCAATCCGAGTTCGCGCAGCCGGTCGAGGTATGCCACCGCCTCCGGCGGCAGGGCCAGGCTGTCCCCGGCTGCCAGCTGCGCGATCCGCGCGCGGTGCCGTTGCCGCTCCTTGATCTCCGCGCGTAGGCGCCGGTCGATGTCCGCGACGGCCGCGGTGAACTCCCGCTCGCCCGCGGCCAACAGCTCGCGGACGTGCGCGAGCGGCACACCGGCTTCGGCAAGAGTGCGGATCCTGATGAGTTCGACGACGGCATGGGCGTCGTAGCGCCGGTAGCCGGAATGGTCGCGCTCCGGCTCCGGCAGGAGGCCTTTGGCGTGGTAGTGCCGCACCGCGCGCACGGTGACGCCGGCGTACGACGCCAGCTGACTGATCGTGAGCACCGCACCAGTCTCCTATGTCGCGGGCACGCGGAGGAACAGCCGACGTGACCAGAGGTAGCCGAGCAGCGCGATCAGGATGCACCAGCCGATCGCGAGCCACCGGTCGGAGCCCGTCGGAGCGCCCGTGACGAGGGCGCGGAGGGTATTGATCATCGGGGTGAACGGCTGGTGCTCCGCAAACTGGCGCAGCCCGGCCGGCATCGCGTCGGTCGGTACGAAGCCGCTGCTGACGAACGGCAGAATCATCAGGAACAGCGGGGTGTTGCTGGCCGTCTCGACGCTGTCCGCGGCCAGGCCCATGCCGACGGTCAGCCAGGTGAGCGCGAATGCGATGAGAATCAACAGCCCGATCGCGGCGAGCCAGCCGAGCGGAGCGGCGTCGGAGCGGAACCCGAGGAGGAAGGCGAACGCCGTCACGATCACCACGGCGCATCCGGTCCTGATGACAGCACCCAGCACGTGACCAGTGAGCACCGACAGCCGGGCGATGTTCATCGTACGGAACCGGGCGATGATCCCGGTGGTCATGTCGGTCGCGGTCGAGATCGCGGTGCCGAGCGCGATGCTGGCGATGGTCATGAACAGGATGCCCGGCATGATGAATGCGAGGTAGTCGCCGCGGTTTCCGCCGCCCTCGTGGCCCGGCAGGCCGGCCCCCAGGGTCCCGCCGAACACGTACACGAACAGCAGCAGGAACAGGATCGGTTGCGCGACCAGCATGATCGACAGCGAAGGGTAGCGGCGGATGTGGCGCAGGTTGCGCCGCAGCATCGTCATCGAGTCACGGACGGTGTAGGTGCCGCTCATGCGGGGATCTCCTCGGCCGCGGACGCCTCGGCCGCGTGGCCGGTGAGCGCGAGGAACACGTCGTCGAGGTCGGCCGAGGTGACCGTCAGGCCGGCGACGCGATCGTCGTCGAGGGTATCGAGCAGGCGGCGCAGCCCGGCGATGCTGCCGTCGCCCGGCAGCCGCAGGGTGAGCGCCTCGGTGTCGGTGCTGGCCTGCGGGTTCACCGACACCGCGGCGGCCAGCCCCGCGGTGTCGGTGAACCGCACCGACACGCATCCGCCGGGCACCCGCCGTTTCAGTTCCGCGGCCGTGCCCTCGGCGACCAGGCGACCGTTGTCGAGGACGCCGATCCGGTCGGCCAGCTGGTCGGCCTCCTCGAGGTACTGCGTCGTCAGCAGCACCGTCACGCCGTCGGCGACCTGCTCGCGCACGATCGCCCACAGGTTGCGACGGCTGCGCGGGTCGAGACCGGCCGTCGGCTCGTCAAGGAAGATTATTTGAGGCCGGGCGATGAGTGTCATCGCCAGATCCAGCCGTCGTTTCATGCCGCCCGAGTAGGTCTGTGCCCGCCGGTCAGCCGCGTCAGCAAGGTCGAAACGCGTCAGCATCATGGTCACGGCAGCCGTCGCGGCCGCTCGGTCCAGATGCGTCAGGTCGGCCATCAGCCGCAGGTTCTCGCGGCCGGTGAGCAGCGTGTCGATCGCCGAGAACTGCCCGGTGGCACCGATCACGGCACGCACTCCAGCGGGCTCGCGCCGTACGTCGAAGCCGGCGACGCGGATCTCGCCGTCACCGGGGGCCAGCAAGGTGGAGAGGATGTTGACGATGGTCGTCTTGCCGGCGCCGTTGGGCCCGAGGAGCGCGTAGACGGTGCCTTGCGGGACGGTCAGCTCGACGCCGTCCAGCACGGCGTGCTCGCCGTAGGACTTGGTGAGTCCGGCGACCTCGATCGCGGGGTTGGTAGCGGTCATATCGCCATGCTGGAAGCCTGACGTAGGGTCAAGGTCAAGCCGATTGCCTCAGAAAACCCTTCTGGACAGCTTGACGAGATCCACCGTCGCCCTTCCTCGTGCCGCTCCGGGTTGCGCCGGGTGGGGCGCTGGTTATCCGTTCGGCCCGCCGCGAGCGTCACACCGCGGATACAAGCCGCCGTCAGTCCGCGATCGTGAGGATCTCTGAAAGCGGCCGGCGCGGGGCTGGTTCGCCCAGGACACCGCCGGGCAGCGGCGGGCCGAGTCGAATGACCATCTGCACGGTGCCGGTGCTGCGCAGAATCTCGCGCAGCGTGACGCGGATCGCGTCGATGTCCTGCGCGTGCCCGATCGGGCACGCGGGCACGCCGAGGGCGGTGGCCGTCAGCAGCACTCGGGCGAGCGCCTGGCCCGCCGTCATCCGATCGATAGGACGGTCGGCGGCGGTGCCGAGCACCGCGACGGCGTTCTGGCCGTCCCGCCTGTCGCCCGCAAGCGGCGTCGGGCCTGTCGCGAGATGATCGTCGTCACCGGTGTCGTCCAGCGTGGCCAGCCAGGCACCTTCGAGCCCGGCGGCATCCTGGAGCGCTGCCACCGCCCCGGTCATGTCGGTTGTGGGCTCGATCGGCCCGCGGCCCGCGTGTCCCGCGTGTCCCAGGTAGGCCGCGGCGCCAAGCGACCGCTCCCAGCAGTCAGCCGGCTTGGCCGCGTTGACGCGGATGGTCGCGAGCGGCTCCTTGCCGGCGAGATCCCGGTGGAGGCCGCCATAGCCGGGCCCGCCCGGCAGAACGACGACATCCGGGACGAACCCGCGCAGGCGCAGCGCGATCCGGGCGTAATACAGTGCGGCGCCACAGCTGATCAGCAGTTGCCGGCCGTCGGGGTCGACGGCACCCAGGAGCCGCGAGGGATCCGCGAACAGATCCAGGCGCCTGTCCCCGACCAGCCAGTGCCAAGGCTGCGTGTCATGGATCGATGGCGCGTACGAGGCCGCTGTGACAACTGCTTCGATCTCTTCGCGAAAAGATGTCAGGGCGGTCGCTCGCATGGTCTTCACCCGTTCCCCTCGTTGCCTGATCCCGTCACGCTGTCGCCTTGCTTGTTCCCCGTCCGTCTCCGTTTCCTCCTGATCCTTCGCCGGCGGCCGGGGCACGGTCCTCGTGCGGTCCGGCCCTCGGGGGCGTCAGCGCCGGAGGCCGCGGGTAGGCCGGTGGACGTGTCGCGGACGTCCTGGGTTGGCCAGATCTTCATCCGCTGCCTATGCGTAGCCGTCTGAGCACGGAAAGGAATTTTTACAAACTGCTTGCGATCATGAAATTTCATCGTTCCGTCGTGTATGTTTTCTCTTGCCGGCGGAAAGCCGGGAGACACCACGGCCAAAACGCCGCAGTGGCCCCCATCCACGGTCCGGGCACCTTAACAGGGATGCTCGGGGTGCTTCGCCAGGCAACTGCCGACCAACTCGGCGCTGTTTGACTCGGCGATACTCCATCGGTAGGTTGCAACAACCGCTCCGGGCGGGCGCTGAAAAGGCGTAGCCC
>NZ_CAKJTL010000122.1 GCF_917627385.1 Protofrankia sp. CiT1 | reverse complement strand
GTCGCGGGGGCGTTCGATGGGAGCGGGATGCTGGCTAAGAGCGCCCGGTAATAGGGGAGTGGATCAAGGAATGGGGTTGGGGTGCGGGCGGCGCAAGGCGGCGAGGTGCGTGCCCCAGCCCCGCGACACCGCGTCCCCTATTGCCGGTCGCTCTAAGTTTGTTGTGGCGGGCTGTTTTTTTGGTTTCAATTCGTCTGGGTGGTGCCAGCGTCGGCGGTGTAGTGAGCGACGAGAGGAGAACCATGCCCAATGATCCGGCGGGATCGACACGGCTGGTTTCCGCAGGTTCACCTGATGTTATCCGCAAAGGTCTGGCAGTCCTTGGGATGGGTATCCGCGAGGAACCTCGCTCGTTCGCCCTGGCGGTTGCCGGCAGTTCGTTGTTCGGTTTTATGACCGTGGCGAGTTCGATCGTGCTCGGCGAGGTCATCGACAGAGTCCTGCTGCCGTCCCTCGCGGCCGGGCGGGTGACGGTGGGCAGCCTCGCGCTCGCGGTGGTGTCACTGGTCGCGGTCGGCGTTGCCAAGGCTGTGGGCATGTTCGTGCGCCGGCTCGGCGGCGGGATGATGACGTTCCGGCTGCAGGCACTCTACCGCCGCCGGGTGATTCGGCAGTATCTGCGCCTGCCGCTGTCGTGGCATCAGCGCCACTCGACCGGTCTGCTGCTGTCCAACGCCAACGCGGATGTCGAGGCGGCCTGGGCTCCGGTTCTTCCGCTGCCGTTCGCGGTGGGGGTGCTAGTCATGATTGTTGTCGCTCTGGTGGTATTGATCATGACGGATCCGTTGTTGACCGCCATTGGATGTGTCATTTTTCCGCTTTTTGGGGTCATTAATATCATTTACGGGCGGAAGGTCTCGCCGTTGCTCTCGCACGCCCAGCAGCTGCGGGCGGAGGTGAGCGCGGTGGCACACGAGTCGTTCGATGGTGCTCTTGTGATCAAGACAATGGGGCGGGAAGCCGCCGAGACAGCCCGGTTTGCGCGCAAAGCGGACGAGCTCAAAGCGGCAATGATACGTGCCGGGCGGGTGCGCGGCCTGTTCGATCCGGTGATGGACGCGTTGCCGAACATCGGCGTTCTCGTGGTCCTGCTGGTCGGTACGGCCAGGATCGCCGCGGGCGCACTCGATGTCGGCGATCTGGTACGCGTCGCCTACCTGTTCACGGTCCTGGCATTCCCGCTGCGGGCGATCGGCTGGGTGTTCGGTGAGCTGCCTCGGTCGGTTGTCGGCTACGGCCGGGTGCGCGCGGTACTGGACGCCCGCGGCGAACAGGGCTTTGGACCGAAGACGTTGAGCGCCGCCGGACCGGCAACGCTGACCGTGGCGGCTGTCACCTACACCTATCCGCGATCGGTTGATCCGGCCGGGTCGAGCGCCCCGGCGCTGGACGCGGTGAGTTTCGATGTCGCCGCTGGCCGCGTGGTGGCCCTGGCCGGACGGACCGGGTCGGGGAAGTCGACGTTGGCCGGTCTGCTGGTCAGGCTCTACGATCCTGACGCTGGCGCGGTCCGCATGGACGGGGCCGATCTGCGGGACCTCGCCGACGGTGCGGTCACCACGACCGTCTCGCTGGTTTCCCAGCAGGCCTTCCTGTTCGACGACACGGTCCGCGGCAACGTCACGCTCGGTGTGGCCGTGGACGACGCGGCAGTGTGGGAAGCGCTCGCTCGCGCACAGGCGGACCGCTTTGTCGCGGCGCTGCCCGCCGGTCTTGACACGCAGGTCGGCGAACGGGGTACCACGCTGTCCGGCGGGCAGCGGCAGCGGATCGCCTTGGCCCGGGCGCTGGTCCGCCAGCCGCGTCTGCTTGTTCTCGACGACGCGACATCCGGCGTTGACCCGCGGGTCGAGGCCGCCATCCTCGCTGGCCTGCGGGAGCGGGCAGGTGCGTCCACGGTGGTTGTCGTCGCGCACCGGCGGGCAACGATCGAGCTGGCTGACGAGGTCGTGTACCTGGATCGAGGACGGGTGGCCGGGCGAGGCAGCCATCATGAGCTGATGGCTGCCTCGCCCGGGTATGCGGCGCTGCTGACCGCCTACCAGTCGAGGAGCGAAGGCGACAGCTCGGGCGAGGAGGCTGCCGGGGCTGCCGGGGCTGTTGAGGCTGTTGAGGCTGTTGAGGCTGTTGAGGATGCCACGGTGGCACGGTGAGCGTCACCGTTCCGGCGCCCCGCCAGGAGGATCCGGATCCCCGGCTGGATGGCATGGCGCCGGAGAGCGGCTCCGTGATCCGCGGAACCCGCAACGAGGGACACCCGGCTGCCGCTCCCGACGGCACCGGCAGCGCTCCGGCCCGGTCTGGAGAGTCGCTGGGGGCGACGCTCGGTAAGATCCGGCGGCTCGTACCGGAGCTCACCGCGGGCCTGCCTGCGACCATCGCTCTTGCGCTCATCGCCACCACGGGACGAGTGGTGATCCCGATCGCGGTCCAGCAGACCGTCGACCACGGCCTGCTGCACGGAGCGCCCAAGCTGCGCGTGGTCGGCTGGGCGGCGGCGGGCGCGATGCTGGCGATCGTGGTGACGGCCGCAGCGGCCTACCGCATGAACGTCCGCCTGTATCGGATGTCCGAGGCTGCGTTGGCGACACTGCGGATACGTGTTTTCGGGCACATCCACGGTCTGTCCGCGTTGACCCAGCTGGAGCAGCGGCGGGGAGCCCTCACCTCGCGGGTGACCAGCGATGTTGACCAGATGTCGCAGTTTCTGCAGCTCGGCGGCATGATCTTGCTGTTGTCCTCCGGGCAGATGTTGATCGCGACCGCGCTTATGACGATCTATTCCTGGCCTTTGACCATCGTTGTCTACGCCTCCTTTGTGCCGATGGCTGTTGCGGTAAGGCGCTTTCAGCCGCTCCTTGCGCAACGCTACCGGGCGGTTCGAGAGCGGGTTGCGGACATGCTGGGCGCGATTGCGGAGTCCGTGGTCGGCGCCGCGGTGGTACGCGCCTACGGCGCTCAGGCGCGCACCGAGACGCGGGTCGACACCTCCGTCGACCGCTACCGATCGGCGCAGACCGCTGCGCAGCGACTGGTCGCCACGGTCTTCTCGGCCGGTGAGCTGGTGGCGGCATGCGCGACCAGCGCCGTGGTGGTCGGCGGGGTGCTGCTCGGGGTGGACGGTCATCTCAGCGCTGGCCGGCTGGTGGCCTTCCTGTTCCTGGTCACCCTGTTCGTGGTGCCGTTGCAGACGCTGACCGAGGTGCTCAATGAGGGCGCGAACGCGCTTGCGGGCCTGCGCCGTGTCCTTGATGTGCTGGACACACCGCAGGATGTCCGTGACCCTGGCTCCGAAACTGGAAAAGATCTTCCTGTTGGCCCGCTCGGGGTGCGTTTCGACGGTGTCGCGTTCGCTTATCCAGGAGGACCGCCCGTCCTGCAGGCCATCGACCTGGACATAGCGCCACAGACCAGGGTCGCCGTGGTCGGTGAGACGGGATCGGGCAAGACCACCCTGGCGAAACTGCTCACGCGGCTGATGGACCCGACAGCTGGCCAGGTGCTGCTCGGCGGTGTGCCCGCGGAGCAGGTCCGGTTCGCCTCGTTGCGTCGGCGGGTTGTCATGGTCCCGCAGGATGGCTTCCTGTTCGATCTGAGCATCGCGGACAACGTTCGCTACGGATGCCCGGAGGCCGGCGACGCCGATGTTGCGGACGCCTTCACCGCGCTGGGGCTTGCGGACTGGATCGCTGGGCTCGCCGACGGTGTGCGCACCCGGGTCGGTGAACGTGGGAGCTTGCTGTCCGCCGGAGAACGTCAGCTGGTCGCCCTCGCCCGTGCCCATGTCGCGGTACCGGACCTGCTCGTCCTGGACGAGGCGACATCGTCGGTCGACCCGGCCACGGAGGTGCGGCTCGCCCGTGCGCTGGCCGCGTTGACCCGAGGGCGGACATCGGTCACGATCGCCCACCGGCTGTCCACCGCGGAGGCCGCGGACATCGTGGTGGTGGTTGACGCGGGCCGGATCGTCCAGCGGGGGGCCCACGCCGAACTCGTTGCCGTCCCCGGTGTGTATCAGCGCCTGCACGCTTCGTGGACGGCGGGCGTGGCCGGTGACCTGCCATGACCGAGCACGGCACAATGGGCACGTGTGCGTCCCCGCGTCCCGTCTGGACCCCGCCATAGCCGGTCTGCTCAAGCGCGACGAGGCTGGCCTGTTCCCCGCTGTCGCGCAGCAGTACGACACCGGTGAGGTGCTGATGGTCGGCTGGATGGATGACGAGGCGCTGCACCGCACGCTCACCACCGGGCGGGCCACATACTGGAGCCGCAGCCGTCGTGAGTACTGGGTCAAGGGGGACAGCAGCGGCCACCGCCAACTGGTCCGGTCGGTCTCCCTTGACTGTGACGGGGACACCGTCCTGGTCCGGGTGGAACAGGTGGGATCGGCCTGCCACACGGGCAGCCGGACATGTTTCGACAACCGGAGCCTGCCGGCCGTCGCCGTTACCGTGAAGTCCCCGAGGAGCGCCGAGTCGTGACGACAGGTGAGATCATTCCGGGCCGGGCCGACTTCCACGCGCTCGCCGCCGAGTACCCGGTGGTCGCGGTCACCCGCCGCCTGCTCGCCGACGGCGAGACCCCGGTCGGGATCTACCGCAAGCTCGCCGGGGGACCTGGCACCTTCCTGCTGGAGTCCGCCGAGAACGGCGGGGTGTGGTCGCGGTACTCGTTCATCGGTGTCCGGGCCGCGGCGACCCTCACCGAACGGGACGGGTCGGCCGTCTGGGTGGGCGGCCAGGCGCCGTCGGGCGTTCCCACCGGTGGCGACCCGCTCGAGGTGCTTCGCGCGGTTCAGCTGGCGTTGCGTACTCCCACGCTGCCGGACGCGCCACCGCTCACCGGCGGCTTGGTCGGCTATCTGTCGTACGACATCGTCCGGCGGGTCGAACGGCTGCCGTCCGGTTGCGTGGACGACCTGGGCATGCCCGAGCTGCGCATGATGCTGACCGCCGATCTCGCGGTTTTTGATCACAGTGACGGGTCCTGTCTGCTGATCGCAAACGTGTTCACCGGGGACGGCGATCTGGACACGGCCTACGACGACGCCGTGCATCGGCTCGAGGTCATGACCGCCGACCTCGGCAAGTGGACCGAACCGACGGTCGCGACCACCATGGTGCCACCAGACCTCTCGCTCGCCGGGTTCGCGTCGCGGACCTCGCCAGAGCGCTTCGAAGCCTCCGTCGAGGCCGCCATCGAGCAGATCCTGGCCGGTGAGTGTTTCCAGATCGTGGTCTCCCAGCGCTTCGAGCGGCAGACGACAGCCGCGCCTCTTGATATCTACCGGGTGCTGAGGGCGTCGAACCCGAGCCCCTACATGTACCTTCTCCGGTTTGATGATCACGATGTCGTCGGGTCGTCGCCGGAGGCACACGTGAAGGTGACGGGCCGGCAGGCGTTGCTGCACCCGATCGCCGGTAGCCGTCCCCGTGGCGCCACGGCCGAGCGGGATGCTGAGCTCGCCGCGCAGCTGCTGGCTGACCCAAAGGAGCGGGCCGAGCACGTGATGCTCGTCGATCTGGTGCGTAACGACCTGGGACGAGTCTGCGTGCCGGGTTCGGTGCGTGTGGTCGAGTTCGCCGCGGTTGAGCGTTTTTCGCAGATCATGCACATTGTCTCCACGGTGATCGGTGAACTTGCCGAGGACCGCTCGGCCATCGACGTCCTCACGGCGACGTTTCCCGCGGGCACCCTCACCGGTGCGCCGAAAGTGCGTGCGATGGAGATCATCGAGGGGCTTGAGTCAACCCGCCGGGGGCTGTACGGGGGTGTGGTCGGCTACCTGGATTTCGGCGGCGATCTGGACACCGCGATCGCCATCCGGACCGCTGTGCTCCGCGACGGGCGGGCCTACGTGCAGGCCGGCGCCGGAATCGTTGCCGATTCCGTGCCCGTGGCCGAGAACAACGAGAGCCGAACCAAGGCGGCGGCGGTGCTGCGGGCGATCGAGATCGCAGAGTCGTTGCGTTCGCCGATATGATCACCCATCAGCGGCCCGTTGACATGTCCCCAGGCCACCGTGGACGGCGGCGGGCGATGGCTGCGGCGGTGCTCTGTTGCCTGCTGGGCGCTGTGCTGGTGCTTGTCACCGTCGGGGCGACCTGGGTACAGCTGAGTGTGGCGGCCGGGGCCGCGGCACAGGATGCGGTCACGGCCGCACCGTTGGCGGTACGGCTGTCCGGATCGGATCTTGCCCCGGCCGTGGCCGGGCTGGGCCTGGTCGGGCTCGCGGGAGTGGTTGCGACCGCCGCCACCAGACGCAGGGGGCGTGTACTCGTCGGTCTGCTGGTTCTGCTGGCCGGCGCGGCAGTCGCCATCGTCGCCGGCCGCATCGCCGCGGACCCGCTGCCGGCCGCGCGCGTAGCCACCCAGGTGCGCCAGATCACCCCGAGCGTCACCACCAACCTGCGCGACATCCGGGGCACAGCCGCGCCGTGGCTTGCCACCTGTGGGGGAGCGCTTCTCGCTCTGGGTGGCGCTATCGTCGCGCTCCGTGGGCACACCTGGTCGACGCTGTCCGTCCGGTACGAGACCCCGGCAGCCCGACCGGTCGACGCCTGGGAGGCTATCGACCGGGGTGACGACCCGACCTGACCGGGGCGCCCGCGTCGCGCCCAGCAGGCGTGGATGGCCGCCGCGGCACCGGTCGCGTGGCCCGGGGAGCACCCAGCCGGCCGGGATGGCGCCGGTATCAGAGCGCGTGTGAGATCGTCATTCCGGCTCGCCGCGCCCAGGCGCGCCTTGGCCGCGTTGTCGGCCACACCGATACAACTCATTCGGTATCGCTTCGGCCTTCCGCCTTGCCAGGGGCCGCCTGGCCGCGGCTCACTGATCGAAAGCCCGATCTCACACACGCTCTCAGCCGCGGCGGCGGTAGAGCGCACCGATCGAGCTCGGCTGCCAGGCCGTGGGTCACGGAACATGCCCGCCTCCATCGTTACCTCCGCGGTAGAGATCCGGCTGGATGTGGTTCATCGAATGTAATCGAACCCGCGTTCGATGGTAGGTCATGGCGTGTTCATGTGGCCAGGGGTGCCGCATACCGATTTCGCCGTTTTTGCGCCGCCGGTTGTTCGCCGCCGGTTGCTCGGTGCGGGCAGCTCCGCCATCGACAGTTCCGCCGGTTGCCCGACGCGGGGGCCCGGTCTGGACGAGGCCGGGCTGAGGCCGGGCCGAGGCGAGGTCGGCGCGGCTCACTCTCGGCGGCAACAGAGATCGTTTGACAACGGCGGGACAATCACGATGCGTAGGGAGAGGGCGAGCATGCCTGGCGTGGGACGGTTTTCGCCTCGCCCATGTCGGTGTGTTTCCGGCTTGTGCCAACCAACGGGCAACCGCCGAGTGTGACAGTCAGCGATCCTCGACGGGGGCCTGCTGCCGCCGGCCGCCCGCTGGCCTAACATCGGCGCCATGGCTGCGACAGCCCTGGGCACCGGCCGATGAGTGTCCTTGACGACATCCTTGACGGGGTGCGAGCCGACCTCGCCGAACGGGAGGCCACGGTCTCCCTGGCGACGCTCAAACGGCGTGTTGAGCGTGTCCCGGATCCACGGGACGCGCTCGCGGCACTGCGCACTCGGGCCGTTTCGGTGATTGCCGAGGTGAAGCGTCGCTCCCCGTCAAAGGGCGATCTTGCGCCGATCGCGGATCCGGCGGCCCTCGCCGCGCAGTTCGAGGCCGCGGGCGCGGCGGCGGTGAGCGTCCTGACGGAGCGGCGCCGGTTCGGTGGGACGCTCGCCGACCTGGACGCCGTGCGGATGGCGGTGGACGTGCCCGTGCTGCGCAAGGACTTCATCATTTCCCCGTACCAGGTCTTCGAGGCACGGGCGCACGGTGCGGACATCGTTCTCCTGATCGTGGCGGCGCTGGAGCAGCCGCGCCTGATCGGTTTGCTCGACCGCGTCGAGTCGCTGGGCATGACCGCCCTGGTCGAGGTGCACGACAGCGACGAGGCCGCGCGTGCGGTCGACGCGGGTGCGCGCCTGATCGGCGTCAACGCACGCAGCCTCCGGACACTCGAAGTCGATCGCGACACCTTCGCCCAGCTGGCACCGCTGTTGCCCGTGGAGGTGACCAAAGTCGCCGAGTCCGGGGTGCGCGGTCCGCACGATCTGCTCGCCTACGCGGCGGCCGGCGCGGACGCGGTTCTCGTGGGGGAGGCCGCGGTGACGGGAAGCAATCCCCAGCAGGCGGTCGCGGATCTCGTCACCGCGGGCGCTCACCCGGCGACCAGGGTGGGGCGTTGACCGATACAGTCAGCCGATGACTTCCGCTGGAACCGTCGGCCGAACTCCTGAGGATCTCCTCCCGGGCGGCCCGCTGCCGGACAGCGCCGGTCACTTCGGTCGCTTCGGTGGCCGTTTCGTCCCGGAGGCGCTGTTCGCCGCTCTGGACGGCCTGACGGCGGCGTACGCGGCCGCCCGGGACGATCCCGCCTTCGCCGCGGAACTCGACGGACTGCTCACGGCGTATGCCGGCCGGCCCACCCCGCTCACCGACGCGGCCCGGCTGAGTGCCCATGTCGGTGGCGCCCGCATCCTGCTCAAGCGGGAGGATCTGGCGCACACCGGTTCGCATAAGATCAACAACGTGCTTGGCCAGTGCCTGCTCGCCCGCCGGATGGGCAAGAGCCGGGTGATCGCCGAGACCGGTGCCGGTCAGCACGGCGTCGCCACGGCGACGGCCTGTGCGCTGCTCGGCCTGGACTGTGTGGTCTACATGGGCGAGCAGGACACCCGCCGCCAGGCGCTCAACGTCGCGCGGATGCGGCTGCTCGGGGCCGAGGTCGTGGCGGTCGCCGCGGGCAGCCGGACGCTCAAGGACGCGATCAACGAGGCCATGCGGGACTGGGTGGCCACCGTGGGCACGACGCACTACTGCATCGGCTCGGTCATGGGGCCGCATCCCTTCCCGATGCTGGTCCGCGACTTCCAGCGGGTCATCGGTGTGGAGGCCCGAGCCCAGGTTCTCGACCGTACCGGGCGGCTGCCGGACGCGGTGGTGGCCTGTGTCGGTGGCGGCTCCAACGCGATGGGCATCTTCCACCCGTTCATCGCCGACCCGTCCGTCCGGCTGGTGGGCCTCGAGGCCGGTGGTGACGGGGTGTCCACCGGGCGCCACGCGGCCGCGATCGCGGGCGGGGCGCCCGGTGTGCTGCACGGGATGCGGACCTTCCTGCTCCAGGACGCGGACGGGCAGACCCAGGTGTCACACTCGATCTCGGCCGGGCTCGACTATCCGGGCATCGGCCCGGAACACGCCTGGCTCCATGAGACCGGCCGGGCGACCTACCGGGTCGTCGACGACCGCGAAGCCATGGACGCGCTGCGGACGGTCGCGCGGCTGGAGGGCATCCTGGTCGCGATCGAGAGCGCGCACGCGTTCGCCGGGGCGTTCGATCTTGCCCGGGAACTGGGTCCTGACGCGGTCGTCGTGGTGAACTGCTCCGGTCGCGGTGACAAGGACGTTGACACCGCGGCCCGCTGGTTTGACCTTCTTGATCATTCATGAGCTGGCCGGGCCGCGGTGGCTTCACCGGATCGTGTCACCGGCTGACAACGGAACGGACGTGCGGTGCAGAGTTTCGCGGGTGACCGAGGCCGATCAGGCGACCAGTGCCGACCAGGTGAGCGGGACCGGCTGAGCCACACGTTCGTGCTGGCACGCGAGGCGGCGCGAGCGGCGCTGATCGGCTACCTGCCGGCGGGCTTTCCCTCGGTCGACGGTGGTATCAGCGCCATGCTGGCCATGGTCGAGGCAGGAGTGGAGATCGTCGAAATCGGCCTGCCCTACTCCGACCCGACCATGGACGGCCCGGTGATCCAGGCCGCGACCGGTGCGGCGTTGAGCCGTGGTGTCACCACCCGCGATGTCCTGCGCACGGTGGAGGCGGTGGCCGCGACCGGTGTGCCCACTCTGGTGATGAGCTACTGGAATCCGGTCGAGCGGTACGGGGTCACCGCGTTCGCCCGGGATCTCGCGGCGGCTGGCGGTGCTGGGACGATCACTCCGGACCTGCCCCCCGAGGAGGCCGAGCCCTTGCTCGCGGCCACCGCCGAGGTCGGTCTCGACCCGGTGTTCCTGGTCGCCCCAAGCTCGTCCGACGCACGCATCGCGCGGGTTGCCGAGGTCAGCCGAGGCTTCATCTACGCGGCTTCGCTCATGGGGGTCACCGGTGCCCGGTCGACGCTGGGCGCGCAGGCGGCTGGGCTGGTGAGCCGGGTCCGAGCGATCAGCGACACGCCGGTCGGGGTGGGCGTGGGCGTGGGCACGCCCGCGCAGGCGGCCGAGGTGGCCGGTTTCGCCGACGGGGTGATCGTGGGCTCGGCGCTGGTGAGCGCGCTGGTGGACGCCGACCGCGCGGGCGACGATCCGGGTGCCGCCGCCGCGGCAGTGCGGGGGACCGTGGCCGCCCTCGCCACCGGCGTGCGCTCGGGCCGGGCCGGCCCCCGGCCCCTGCCCTCCGGTAGCGCCTGGTAGCGCCTGGTAGCGCCTGCTGAAGAGGCTCCGGGAACAGGGCGTTCAATCAGGGCGGCGCCTGGGCGGCGCGAGCCGGACAGGCCTGTTACCGGAGCTTCTTTTATGACGACGGCGAGAACGGGCCGCGTGAGCGGCGGTATACGTTGGGCCTCGTGGTTCTAGCCGCGATTCCCAGCCCATCGACGGGCGTCCTGCACGTGGGCCCCATCCCGTTGCGGGCGTATGCCTTTATGATCATAATTGGTGTCCTGGTCGCGGTTGTGCTCACCGACCGGCGCCTGCGGGCCCGCGGTCAGCCGGCCGGCCTCGCCGCGGACGCCGCGGCCTGGGCCGTCCCGTTCGGGATCGTCGGTGCGCGGATCTACCATGTGATCACCAGTCCGGACGCGTACTTCGGCGACGGTGGCCATCCGGCCGACGCGCTCAAGATCTGGCACGGCGGGCTGGGGATCTGGGGCGGGGTCGCCGGGGGCGCGCTCGGCGTGTGGCTTGTCTGCCGCCGCCACGGGACGCCGTTCGGTCTCTTCGCGGACGCCGCGGCCCCCGGGCTCGTGCTTGCCCAGGCCATCGGGCGTTGGGGCAACTGGTTCAACCAGGAGCTCTATGGCCGGGCGACCGATCTGCCCTGGGCTGTGCGGATCGACCCCGCGCATCAGGTCGTCCCCGGCGTCTCGCTCTACCATCCGACGTTCCTGTACGAGTCGCTGTGGGATGTCAGCGTCGCCGCTGTCCTGCTGTGGGTGGATGCTCACCGCAGGCTTGGCCGCGGCAAGCTGTTCATCCTCTACGTGATTCTGTACACTGCTGGACGCGCCTGGGTCGAGGCGCTGCGCATCGACGATGCCCACACGTTCCTCGGGATGCGCCTCAACGACTGGGTGTCGATTGTCGTCCTTGCCATCGCGGTGACCGCCATCGTCCTCGTGCGCCGGCCCATCGATCCGCCGGCCAGCGCCGGCCCGGCCCCGGCGCGGGGGGATGCCGGCCCCGCCCCGCGGCCGGCGGCCGAACCCGTGGTACAGGCCGCGGCGAACGTCGCTCCGGCGCGGGAGGCCGAGGGGGGCGCGGCGCGGGAGGCCGAAGCGGGCCAGCCGTCGGCCGGCCACCCGACAGGGTAAAAGATCCACGTCGGGCCTCCTCCCCGTCCCAGCGTCCCCGTCCCGTCCCCGTCGGCGGTCGCGCCCGGCATCATCGGCCGGCGAAGTATCCCAGCGCGGCCCGTAAAGACGGTTTCATGCCCGGTTGGCCACATCGGGCTCCGGGCTTTTAGCGATCACGGCGAATCCCGGGCACACGTGGCACACTCAGGAGTGCGCCTGGCCGGGACAGCCCCGTCACGGTGGCGCGTCCGGACAACGTCGTCCGCCTCACGGAGAATCCCTGAAGACGGACAGGACCCGCCGGATGCCGATCGCACAAGGCTTGTACGACCCCACATTCGAGCACGACGCCTGCGGGGTCGGTTTCGTCGTGGATGTCCGTGGTCGACGCAGTCATGAACTGATCGAACAGGGCCTCACCGTGCTGCGCAACCTCGACCATCGGGGCGCTTCCGGTTGCGACCCGGACACCGGTGACGGCGCCGGCATCCTGTTGCAGGTGCCAGACGCCTTCCTGCGTGACGTTGTCGATTTCCCACTGCCGCCAGCCGGTCAGTACGCGGTGGGCACGGCCTTTCTGCCGCAGGTCGCCGGTGATCGCGACAACGCTGTCCGCGCGATCAGCCGTATCGTCCGCGGGGAGGGCCTGCGGGTGCTGGGCTGGCGTGAGGTGCCGGTGGTCAGCCACATCGTCGGCCGGGCCGCGGCCGAGGTTGAGCCGCGGATGCGGCAGATCTTCCTTGGCCTGCCCGCCGCGGCCGGTGCTCCCGGCGCCGCCGATGGGCCCATCGATCTGCTGGACCTTGAGCGGCGGGCGTTCTGCGTCCGCAAGCGGGCTCGCCGGGAAGCCGGTGTGTACTTCCCATCACTGTCGGCGCGTACCACCGTCTACAAGGGCATGCTCACCACCCACCAGCTTTCGGCCTACTTCCCCGATCTCGATGATCCGCGTTTTGCCAGCGCGATCGCTCTCGTGCACAGCAGGTTCTCAACCAACACCTTCCCGAGCTGGCCGCTTGCCCATCCCTACCGTTATGTCGCTCATAATGGAGAGATCAATACGGTACGTGGCAACCGTAACTGGATGCGGGCTCGCGAGGCACTGCTAGCCAGCGATCTCATCCCCGGTGACCTGCGCCGGATCTTCCCCATCTGCGCGGACGGCGCGAGCGACTCGGCCAGTTTCGACGAGGTTCTGGAACTGCTCCACTTGGGCGGGCGCAGCCTCCCGCATGCCGTTCTCATGATGATCCCGGAGGCTTGGGAGAACCACGACGAGATCGACTCGGCTCGCCGGGCGTTCTACCGGTTCCACTCGGCGCTGATGGAGCCGTGGGACGGTCCGGCGTCCATTGCGTTCACCGATGGAACGGTCATCGGCGCGGTGCTCGATCGTAACGGATTGCGTCCGTCTCGTTACTGGGTAACCGATGACGGTCTGGTTGTCATGGCTTCCGAGGTCGGCGTCCTGGATCTTCCCGCGCACAGAGTGGTGCAGAAGGGCCGGCTCCAGCCGGGGAAGATGTTCCTGATCGACACCGCGCAGGGCCGGATCGTCGACGACGAGGAGATCAAGTCGGACCTGGCCGCCGCCGCGCCGTACGGGGAATGGCTGCACGCGGGCCTGATCGCCCTGGATGATCTACCCGAACGCGAGCACGTCGTCTACGGCCACTCCTCGGTCCGCCGGCGCCAGCAGGTCTTCGGTTACACCGAGGAGGAACTGCGCGTCATCATCGCGCCCATGGCCCGAGCCGGTGTCGAACCCATCGGCTCGATGGGCACCGACACGCCGGTCGCGGTGCTCTCCGGACGCCCGCGCCTGCTCTTCGACTACTTCAGCCAACTGTTCGCGCAGGTGACCAACCCTCCGTTGGACGCGATCCGGGAGGAGATGGTCACGAGCCTGGGCCGGACGCTCGGCCCTGAGGGCAATCTGCTGGCGCCGTCACCGGCGTCGTGCCGGCTGGTGCACCTGCCGTTCCCGGTTATCAGCAACACGGAGCTTGCCAAGATCGTTGGCATCAACGACGACGGTGACATGCCTGGGTTCGCGGCGGTGACTGTCCGTGGCCTCTACGATGTGGACGGCGGCGGCACGGCGCTCGCCGAGCGGCTCGACGAGATCTGCCGTGGCGTCAGCGAGGCGATCGCGGACGGTGCCCGCGTCGTCGTCCTGTCCGACCGCGATTCCGATCGGCACAAGGCGCCGATTCCCTCGCTGCTGCTCACCGCGGCCGTCCACCACCACCTCATCCGGGAGAAGACCCGGACCAAGGTCGGTCTCATCGTGGAGTGTGGTGACGCCCGCGAGGTCCACCATGTCGCCCTGCTTCTCGGATACGGTGCGGCCGCTGTCAACCCCTATCTGGCCTTCGAGTCGATCGACAACATCCTCGACGGCGGCGAGCTGGCCGGCATCACCCGTGAGCAGGCCCAGAAGAACCTCATCAAGGCGCTGGGCAAGGGCGTGCTCAAGGTGATGAGCAAGATGGGCATCTCCACCGTGGCCAGCTACACCGGAGCCCAGGTGTTCGAGGCGATCGGCCTGTCCCAGCAGCTGGTGGGCACCTACTTCACCGGGACGCCGTCCCGGCTGGACGGTGTGGGCATCGACGTCATCGCGGATGAGGTGGCGGCCCGTCACCACAAGGCGTACTCGGTGGTCTCCTCGGAGCTTGCCCACCGCAACCTGGACACCGGCGGTGAATACCAGTGGCGCCGCGAGGGTGAGGTGCACCTGTTCAACCCGGAGACGGTCTTCCTGCTCCAGCACGCCACGCGCAGCCGTCAGTACGAGGTGTTCAGGCAGTACACCGCCACCGTCGACGAGTTGTCGCGGCGCAGCGCCACCCTGCGCGGCTTGTTCTCGCTGCGCGAGGGACTGCGCCCGCCGGTTCCGATCGACCAGGTCGAGCCCGTGTCGGAGATCCTCAAACGGTTCGCCACCGGTGCGATGTCCTACGGATCCATCAGCGCCGAGGCGCACGAGACGCTGGCGATCGCGATGAACCGGATCGGGGCGAAGTCCAACACCGGCGAGGGCGGCGAGGACGCCGAACGGTTCACCCCGGACGCCAACGGCGACCTCCGCCGATCCTCGATCAAACAGGTCGCCAGCGGCCGCTTCGGCGTGACCAGCGAGTACCTCGCCAACGCCGACGACATCCAGATCAAGATGGCACAGGGCGCCAAGCCTGGTGAGGGCGGCCAGCTGCCCGGGCACAAGGTCTACCCGTGGATCGCGCGCACCAGGCACTCGACGGCGGGCGTGGGCCTGATCTCACCACCGCCGCACCACGACATCTATTCCATCGAGGATCTCGCCCAGCTCATCCACGACCTGAAGAACGCCAACCCGCGGGCTCGGGTGCACGTCAAGCTCGTCGCCGAGGTCGGTGTGGGCACGGTGGCCGCCGGAGTGTCCAAGGCCCACGCCGATGTCGTCCTGATCTCCGGGCATGACGGTGGTACCGGCGCATCCCCGCTGACCTCGCTCAAGCACGCCGGCGCCCCCTGGGAGCTGGGGCTGGCCGAGACTCAGCAGACGCTGCTGCTCAACGGCCTGCGCGACCGGATCGTCGTCCAGGTGGACGGCCAGCTCAAGACCGGTCGGGATGTCATCGTCAGCGCGCTGCTGGGCGCGGAGGAGTTCGGCTTCGCGACCGCGCCGCTGGTGGTCGCTGGGTGCGTGATGATGCGGGTGTGTCACCTCGACACCTGCCCGGTGGGCGTGGCGACCCAGAACCCGGAGCTGCGCGCCCGCTTCACCGGTAGGCCCGAGTTCGTGGAGACCTTCTTCACCTTCATCGCCGAGGAGGTGCGTGAGTACCTCGCGGCGTTGGGCTTTCGCTCGCTGCACGAGGCTGTTGGCCGCGTGGAGGTACTCGACGCGCGCGCCGCGGTCGACCACTGGAAGGCCGCCGGCCTTGACCTCACCCCGTTGCTGCACGCGCCGGAACGTCCCTTCGAGGGCTCCCTGCACTGCACGACCGCTCAAGACCATGGTCTGGACAAGGCCCTGGACAACTCCCTGATCCAGCTCTGCGAGGGGGCGCTGGAGGATGGCCGGCCCGTGTGGCTGGAGATGCCGATCCGTAATGTCAACCGGACGGTCGGCACCATGCTCGGTTTCGAAGTGACCAGGCGTTACGGCGCTGTGGGCCTTCCCGATGACACGATCTCGCTGCGGTTCACCGGTTCGGCCGGGCAGAGTTTCGGCGCGTTCGTGCCACGCGGGGTGACCCTCACCCTGGAGGGCGACGCCAACGACTACACCGGCAAGGGCCTGTCCGGTGGACGGATCATCGTCTTCCCGCCCAAGGAGGCGCCGTTGCGCGCCGAGGAGAACATCGTCGCCGGCAACGTGCTGCTCTACGGCGCCACGGCCGGCGAGGCGTTCTTCCGGGGCATCGTGGGGGAGCGCTTCTGCGTCCGTAACTCCGGCGCGACCGCCGTCGTCGAAGGCCTTGGCGATCATGGATGCGAGTACATGACCGGCGGCACCGTGGTCGTGCTCGGGCCCACGGGCCGTAACTTCGCGGCCGGGATGAGCGGTGGCGTGGCCTTTCTCCACAACCCGGTCCTGCGCCGGATCAACACCGAGATGGTCGACGTGGACCTGCTGGACGACGGCGACCGGGCGCTGCTGCTCACCCTGATCGCCCGGCACCGGCGGGAGACCGGGTCGACCGTGGCGGCGGGCCTGCTCGCGGACTGGGACTCCGAGCAGTCCTCCTTCGTCAAGATCATGCCTCGAGATTACAAGCGGGTGCTTGCCGCGATGCGCAAAGCCGAGGAGGACGGCCTGCCGGCCGAAGACTTGATCATGTCGTCGTCCCGTGTCTGACCGGCGTTCCGGCAGCGGTCCCGATAAGATCATTCGACAGGAGTGGCATGGCTGACCCGACCGGTTTCCTCAAGCACCACCGGGAGCTGCCGACGCGCCGGCCCGTCGATGTGCGCATCGCGGACTGGCACGAGGTCTACGAACCGTTCCCGGTCGAATCCCTGCGGCAGCAGGCGGCACGGTGCATGGACTGCGGCATTCCCTTCTGTCACAACGGCTGCCCGCTCGGGAACATCATCCCAGAGTGGAACGACCTGGTGCGGCGCTCCGGCTGGGGCGAGGCGATCGAGCGGCTGCACGCGACCAACAACTTCCCGGAGTTCACCGGACGGCTGTGCCCGGCGCCATGTGAGACCGCGTGTGTGCTGGGCATCTCTGATGATCCGGTGACCATCAAGCAGGTCGAGGTATCGATCATTGACCGGGCGTGGGCTGATGGTACGGTCCGGCCGGTCCTGCCGTCCTCCCGCACCGATCAGCGGGTCGCCGTGGTCGGGTCTGGCCCGGCGGGGCTCGCCGCGGCTCAGCAGCTCACCCGGGCTGGTCACAACGTCGTCGTGTATGAGCGAGCCGACCGTATCGGTGGGCTGCTGCGTTATGGCATTCCCGAGTTCAAGCTGGAAAAGCGGCTGCTGGACCGCCGGCTCGCGCAGATGCGAGCCGAGGGCACCGTGTTCATACCCTCGTGCAACGTGGGTGTGGACATCACCGCGGACGAACTGCGCGCCTCCTATGACGCGATCGTGCTTGCCGGCGGCTCGACGATCGGGCGTGACCTGGACGTGCCCGGCCGGGAGCTGGCCGGTATCCATCTCGCCATGGAGTACCTGGTTCCCGCGAACCGGGTACAGCAGGGCGACTGTACCGAATCGCCGATCAACGCGGCGGGCAAGCGGGTTGTCATCATCGGTGGTGGTGACACCGGCGCGGACTGCCTGGGTACCGCGCACCGCCAGGGCGCGGTGTCCGTGCACCAACTGGAGATCATGCCGCGGCCGCCACGGCTGCGTCCCGTGAGCAACCCATGGCCGACCTGGCCGGTCGTCTACCGGGTGTCGAGCGCGCACGAGGAGGGCGGGGAACGGCTCTTCGCCGTCTCCACCGAATGTTTTCTCGGTGATGACCTGGGTCAGGTCCGCGCGTTGCGCATGCACGAGGTCGCCATGGTCGACGGCCGCTTCGAGCGGGTGCCGGACACCGACGTCGAGCTGGCCTGCGACCTCGTGCTGCTGGCGATGGGTTTTACCGGGCCGGAACGGCCAGGCCTGCTGGAACAGCTCGGCGTCGCGTTCGACAGCCGTGGCAACGTTGCCCGGGACGCCGGCTGGGCGAGTTCGGTCGCGAAGGTGTTCGTTGCCGGAGACATCGGCCGGGGCCAGTCCCTGATCGTGTGGGCGATCGCGGAGGGCCGGGCTGCCGCCGCGGCGGTGGACCGTTATCTGCGTGGCAGCAGCGAGCTGCCCGAACCGGTCGTTCCGACCCGGAGATGATCGTCAGCGGCTGCGGCGCGGGCGGTAGGCTTCTCAGCGATACGCAGGGATCCCGCTGGAGGGCGACGAGGCCAGATGCTGGACAGACGGTTCATCCGGGAGAATCCCGACACCGTGCGGGCAGCCGCTCGGGTCAAGGGAGTCGACCTCGACGTCGATGGCATCCTGCTCCTCGACCGCTCCGTGCGGGCACTGCAGCATACGCTGGACACCGCCCAGCGTGAGCGCAGGGAGCTCGCCGGTGGGTTCAAGGCCGCGGGCGAGGCAGAGCGTGAGCGCCTGCGGGAACGTTCCGGCGTTCTCGACGAGCGGCTGCGCCAGACCCGGGAGGAGCTGGAGCGGGCCAGCGCGCACCTGCGGGACCTGCTGCTGCGGACACCGAACATCCCGTGGAGCGGGGCGCCGGTCGGACCGGATGAGGCGGCGAACACCGTCATCCGGGTGTGGGGCGAGCGCCCGGCGTTCGACTTCACCCCCGTCGACCATGTCGAGCTGGCCGAGAAGCGTGGCTGGGCGGAGTTCGAACGGGCCCGTAGCGCCTCGGGGGAGCGAGCGTACGCGCTCGCCGGTGACCTCGTGCTGTTGGAGCGGGCCGTGCACTCCTACGCGCTGGACCTGCTGGCAAGCCGGGACTTCCGGCTGCTGTCGGTGCCGTCGCTGGTCAAGCGTGACGCGCTGGTCGGCACCGGTTTCCTGCCGGGGCACGGTGAGGAGATCTACCAGCTGCCCGGGGACGATCTCTATCTCGCTGGTACCGCCGAGGTCGCGCTGGTCGGTCTGCACTCCGGGGAGATGCTGTCCCTGCGTGACCTGCCGTTGCGCTATGCCGGGATCTCGCCCTGCTTCCGTCGGGAGGTCGGCAGCGCCGGGCGTGACGTCCGTGGGCTGCTGCGCGTGCACCAGTTCGAGAAGGTCGAACAGTTCGTGATCTGCGTGGCCGACGAGGCGGAGTCGGCCCGCTGGCACGCCGAGCTGCTCGGCACCGCTGAACACGTCCTGCAGTCCCTGGGCCTGGCCTACGAGGTGGTGGAGTGCGCCACCGGCGACATGGGCCTCGGCAAGTTCCGGATGAACGACATCAATACGTGGTTCCCGTCGCTGGAGCGCTTCCGGGAGACCCACAGCTGCTCGACCCTGCACGACTGGCAGGCCCGCCGGGCGAACATCCGCTATAAGGACGCTGACGGGCGGGTCCGGTTCGCCCACACGCTGAACAACACGGCGGTGGCAACACCTCGGCTACTGGCCGCAATCATGGAGAACTTCCAGACCGCTGATCATCATGTCCGCGTCCCCAAGGTGCTGCGGCCTTATCTCGGCGACCGCGAGATCATCTAAGAGCGTGTTTGAGATCGGGCTTTCGATCAGTGAGCCGCGTCCAGGCACCCCCTGGCAAGGCGGAAGGCCGAAGCGATACCGGATGAGTTGTATGGGTTTGGCTGACAACGCAGCCAGGGGGCGCCTGGGCGCGGCGAGCCGGAATGATGATCTCAAACGCGCTCTGAGAGTGCCCGGCAAGAGGGGTGTGGTTCAAGGAGCGGGGCCGGGGTGCGTAGATCGCGAGGCGGCGGAGGGAGGCACCGGAGGTTGTGGGTGTCGACCGACGACAACGATGCGAGGTGTGTACCCCGGCCCCGCGCGCCGCGTCTCCTGTTGCCGGTCGCTCTGAGCCCGGAGTAGCGGGCAGCTGTGGATGACGGTGGCCCAGGTGGATTCCCGCCCGCCCGCAGCGCATTGGGTCTGCGCGTGGCGCTCGCCCTGTTCGGGCTCCTGTTCTGCGTCGGCGCTTGCGCCTATTACGCGGTTTCCGATCGGCCGTTGCCCGCCGCCGTACTCGCTCTGATCGCCTTGACAGCGGTGGCCGACCTCGTTGTCATCATGCGGCGGATGCGCCGGGAACGGCGCTGAGAGCGTGTCCGAGGAATTTCCGAGAAGTGTCTGAGGAAGCCCAGCGACGCCCTTACCTGGACTTCCTCGAGCGTCCGGCTCAACCGCACTGTCCACATCCGCGGGTCACGCCGTGTGCCGATGTTCGTGGACACGGTCGAGCGCCCCTGGGGAGGCTCGGACAGCATCCACACAGAACCAGGTCAAAGCGAGCCTGGTCGTGTCGGCCCGCGTACCTGCACACTTATCACGTCCAGTGACGGATCCCAGCCGGCGGCGGCGCGCGCACTGACCGGGGGGCGCTGTCGGCCGGTCGGCCGCGCAGTACCGGACGCGATACACGGAGGAACGCAGACGGCACACGATGATCCCACACGTCGCGAGCACTCCTGGCTGGCCCGCGCAGCGCTTGCGGGTCTGGTCTCTGGCTCGGACGCTGATCCTCAGCGACTACGACTACCTGGCCAGCTGGGCGACCAGCCTCGCGTTCGAGGTCCGCGCGGCGGCGCAGGCCCAGGCCATCCACGTTCACCGGTGGGTCTTCGCCGTCCCGCACGTCTTGTGCGACGACGGCGACACCATCCAGGCCCGGCCCCTGTTCACCGCCCCTTTTCAGCCTGGCGAGACCGAGACGATCAGCTGGATGAGCTACGACGACGGCGATGGCATCGACTACGGCCGGGTCGAGTTCGCCCGCCGTCCCAACGACGAGTCCGTCTTCGACGAACCTGAGTACTTCGCCGTCCCGATGCACCCGCTGCCCCGCCACCCCGGCGCCGCCCTGCACCGCCTCCTCACCTCCGGCATCCCCGACCTCGCCTCGGCGCTTCCGCAGCGACCCTGAATGCCATCCGGTCAAGATCTGTTGGCCCGCGCGGCAGACGGCCCGGCTGGCGAACTTTCCGACCCGCATCCGGGGCCGATGCGCCGAATCGGAGAGGGCGTCGATCATCGTTTCCGCAGCTCAGATGCCCACGCGTGGCCGAGGTCAAATCTTCCCCGCCCGGGGAATGAGTCGCGCCTGGGCATGGGTCATCGTTACAACGCACCCCACCAGAGCACAGGCGATCTTCCGCCTGTGGTGCCGCGGAGCTGGGGGCGGGACGGCTCGGAAGGATCTTCGTTGACTCAGATGACTGGCACGTCCAGCGCCCCGGACCGGGCGACTGAGGTCCGTAACGCGCTGGTGGACAAGCTCTGCGTGACCGGCATGATCACCTCTCTGGAGGTGGAGCGGGCGTTTCGTGCCGTGCCGCGGCACCTGTTCGTTCCCGAGGGCACCTCGCTGGAGGTTGCCTACAATGCCGACGACTCGGTGGCGGTCAAGCGGGCCGCGGACGACGTGATCATCTCGTCGATCAGTGCTCCGTTCATCCAGGCTCGGATGATCGAACAGGCCGGGCTCGGTCCCGGGATGAGCGTGATCGAGATCGGGTCCAGTGGCTACAACGCCGCGCTCCTCGCCGAGGTCGTCGGTCCCTCGGGCCGGGTAATCAGCGTGGACATCGATCCCGAGGTGACCGACCGGGCCCGCGAGCTTCTGGAGACGACCGGGTACGCGGACCGGGTCGCGGTGATCCGCGCGGACGCTGAGGACGGCGTGGCCGAGCTCGGCGACCGGGTCGACGCGATCCTGGTGACGGCCGGTGCCTGGGACCTCTCGCCGGCGTGGCTCGCGCAGCTGGCCGAGGACGGCCGGATCGTCGTACCGCTGCGGATGAACGGGATCACCCGATCGATCGGGTTTCGCCGCGACGGCGATCACCTGGTGAGCACCTCGGCCGAGGTGTGCGGGTTCGTCCCCATGCAGGGTGCCGGCGCCCATGACGAGCGGGTCTTCCTCCTGCCTGACGGGCACGGCCGTCACGTCCGGCTGCGGTTCGACGCCGACCCGCCCCAGGATCTGGATCTTCTGGACGGTGTCCTCGCGACACCGCGGACCGAGGTGTGCTCCGGGGTCACGATCCGGCACGGAGTGTCGTTCGCCGACCTGCATCTGTGGTTCGCCTGCTTCCTGCCGGGCTTCTGCCGGCTGGCGGCGGACGAGGGAACCGACCTGGCTGCCGACCGCAAGAGCTGGTTCCCCTTCGGGGCCGTGCAGGGCGACTCGTTCGCCTATCTGGCGGTGCGCCCGGCGTTGGACGGCGCCGGGGTCGAGTTCGGCGGGCGAGCGTACGGCCCGCACGGCGAGGCCGCTGCCACCGCGCTCGTCAAGCAGATCCAGGCCTGGGATCGCCAGGCATGGGGCGGACCGGCCCCGACCTTCGCCTACTGGCCGACGGGCACCGACCGTCCGCCGGCCGGCGAGGGCACGGCCGTGCTGGCGAAGACCCACGGCCTGGTCTCGATCTCCTGGCCGGTCGCGGACTGACCTGGCCGGTCCAGGACGCACCACCCACCCGAGAAATCCCCCACCAGAACAAGGAGTGATCTCGATGTCGCCGGTGCTGATGGCCGACCAGGCGGAGTCCGTGGACTTCGCGCTCGACGACGCGGAGCTGGAACTGGACATGCGGGTGGTGGAGTCCACCACCCGGATCGTGATCATGATGTGCGACACGAGCGACGGCTGCGGCCAGAGCTGCAGCACCAGCGCGTGCAGCACCTCCTCCAACGACCCGTCCTGATCTAGCCGTCCCGCCGTCGGTACCTGCCCGACTTGGGTGCCGACGGCGGATCCCGCACCGGCGAGGAGAGGGGATCGCCATGGCCGTGCCCCCGCGCTACCAGCACACCAGCTTCATCCAGGTCCGCGCTTCGACGGACCCGGGCGGCCTCGAACTGCCGACTGATCTCGATCGGTCCGACTCCGCCGCGGTCGAGCAGGAAGGCCGGGCATGGCTGTCCAAGACCTGGGCGCACCCGGAGGTGCGGGCGGCGCTGCTACTGGCGAGTACCGATCTCTGTACCCGCGTCGAGCAGATCCTTGACGACGGTGCCGGACGGCGGTCCGGGACGGAGGTCCGGCGAGCCCTCACCGCCGTGGCGTCCTACCTACTGCGGTGGCAGCGGCGCGCGACACCGTTCGGAATGTTCGCCGGCATCAGCACCGCGACCGTCGGGCCGGCTACCGCCGAGGTGGGACGCGCACATCAAGCCGTGGCACGCGCGGACGCCGAGTGGGTCACGGCGCTCGTCGATCAGCTCGAAGGGCATCCGGAGCTGCGTGGGCGGCTGACGGTGGTGGCCGACAGCGCGCGGATCGTGCGCGACGGTCGGGTCATCGTGCACCGGCGGGCCGAGGCGGGTGCCTCGAGCCCGGGGCCGCTGCGAGAGTCGTCTGTACGGCTGACCCGACCGGTCCGCTTCGCCTTGGCGGAGGCCGGCAACCCGATCCAGCTGGACGCGCTCGTCGCACGGACGGCAACCAGGTTCCCCACCGCCTCCCCGGACAAGATCCGCGCGCTGGTACACGGTCTGGTCGACGGCGGCCTTCTGATCACGAACCTGCGACCACCGATGACAGCCGTCGATGCCCTGACCCATCTGGCCGACGCGTTACGCGCAGCTGGCCCGGAGGGCCTGACCGACGTGAGCGACCTGCTGCGGGAACTCGACAGCCTCCGCGCCATGCTGAACGCTCACAACCGCACGAATGATCCGCAGCAGGCCGCGCAGACGCGCCGGACGGTCGCCGCGCGGATGACCTCGCTTGCACCGCGAGCCGGCCAGATGCTCGCGGTCGACACCCGGCTCGACGCGCAGATCGCCGTCCCCGAGCGGGTTCTCACCGAGGCGGCGCTCGCGGCCAGCGTGCTGCTGCGGCTGTCCCGCCAGCCGTTCGGCTCGACAGCCTGGCTGGACTATCACGCGCGGTTCCGGGCCCGCTACGGCCCCGGCGCTCTGGTTCCGGTTCGGGAGCTGGTTGCCGAGTCGGGGCTGGGCTATCCCGGCGGGTATCTCGGTGCACCGCGAGCGAGGCCTGCCTGGCGGATGCTGACCGACCGCGACACCGCGCTCCTGACCCTGATCCAGCAGGCCGCCGTGGACGGGGCCGAGGAGATCGCGCTGACCGACGCGGACGTCGAGGAACTGGCTGTCGGGGAGCACCAGGACATCGTGCCGCCGCAGCGGGTCGAGCTCGGTGTCGAGGTGTGGGCGGTCTCGACCCGTGCGCTCGACCGCGGGGACTTCCGGCTGCGGGTCACCGCCGCCCCGCGGACGCACACCAGTATGGCCGGACGGTTCGCCCACCTGCTCGATCCGGCCGACCGCGACCGGCTGGCCGCGACGTACACAGCCAGGGCGAAGGCGGGGGAGCGGGACCAGCCGCTGGCGGCGCAGCTGTCCTTCCCGCCGCGCCGTCCGCACAACGAGAACGTGGCGCGTGTCGAACCGCTGCTGCCGGACGTCGTCTCCCTCTCGGAGCATCCTGACCCCGGCCGCCCCGAGGTCAAGCTGATCGGACTTGACGATCTGGCGGTCACCGCCGACGGCGCGCAGATGTACCTGGTGCAGCGCTCCACCGGCCGGCGGGTGATCCCTCGAATTCCGCACGCGCTGGACACCAGCGTGCAGAGCCCGCCGCTGGCCCGCTTCCTCGCCGAGGTCGCCGATGCCCGCAGCGCCGTGTTCGGCGGGCTCGACCTCGGCGCGGCCCGCGTCCTGCCCTACGTCCCGCGCATCCGCTACGGCCGCACGGTGCTGGCCGTCGCCCGCTGGATCCTCACTTCCACCGACCTGCCCCGTAGCCAGTCAGGCGACGGACAGCAGGAAGCCCTGTGCGCCTGGCGGCACCGGTGGCGCGTGCCCGCACGGGTCGTGCTCTGCCACGGCGAGCTTCGCCTATCCCTTGACCTGGACCGTCATCTGGACCGGGCGCTGCTGCTGACCCACCTGGAGCGGGCCGGCCGCATCGAGGTGCAGGAGGACGGTCCGCCCGACGCGCAGGGCTGGATAGGCCGGCCGGCCGAGCTGCTGATCCCGTTGACCGCGATCAGCCCACCGGCACGGCCACTGCCCGTGACCGCAGCGCCGGGAGCGGTCCTTCGCCCGGGTAACTCGGCGCTGCTGCAGGTGCAGCTCGTCGGAAACCCAGCCCGGTTCGACGACATCCTCACCGGCCACCTGCCGAGGCTGGTCGCCAGCATGGAAGGGCTTGTCGGGCTGTGGTGGGTCCGGCGACACCGCGACATGATCCTTCCTGAGAGTGATCAGTACCTTGCGGTGCTCCTGCGCCTGCACAGCCCAGACCACTACGGGCCGGTCTCCGCCGCTGTGGCCGCCTTCGCAGCCGACCTGGAGAGCCGCGGCCTTCCCAACCAGCTCACCCTGGCCACCTCTCCGCAGCACACCGCCCGCTACGGCGACGGTGACGCTCTGGCCGCCGCCGAGTCGGTGTTCGCTGCCGACACCCTCTGCGCCATCGCCCAGATCACGACGGCCCAGACGTCCGGGATCTCCGCCCAGGCCCTGGCCGCGGCATCGATGGTGGACCTGGCCGCCTCCTTCGCCCTCGACCCGCCGGCCGGGTACCGGGCACTCGTCGCCTGCCTTTGGCAGGAGCACGGGGCCCTGGACCGGACCCTGCGGGACCAAGCTCTCGACCTGGCCGAACCCGGTAGCGAGCACCAGGCGGTTCGTGCGCTGGCCGGCGGTGAGGCAGTCGTCCGAGCCTGGAACGCCCGAGCCACCGCGCTGGCCCTGTACTACCAGACCCTCGTGCGGCAGCGTGATCCGCGGACGGTGCTGCGGACCCTCCTGCACGAGCACCATGTGCGCGCTGTCGGTGTCGATCCCACCCTGGAGAAGGAGACCGGGCGCCTCGCCCGCGCCGCCGCACTGCGCCACCTTGCCCTGGCCGGTGCCCGGTGACCCCCGGCGCCGCCGCGGTGGAGACGTTCTCCACCGACGACGCGGTCAGACAGTCCCTGGCCCGAGGCCCGGCCGGGACGGCGCTCCTGCACATCGAGCGGGCCCGGACCGGCTCGGGCAGCTGGGGCACCGCGCAGGCCCACATCCGGCGGGCCGTCGCCGGGCCGGTCGACGCCGCCGAGCACACCGGCCTGTACTACGGGGCGCCCGCCCTCGCCTTCCTCCTGCACGCCGCCGCCGACGGGAATCCCCGCTACCGCAGCGCCCGCGACACGCTGGACACCCACGTGCTGCGTCTGACCCGCCAGCGGCTGACCCTCGCTGCCAGCAGAGCCGAACGCGGCGAGCCCACCACGTTCGCCGAATACGACCTGTTCTACGGCCTGACCGGCATCGGCGCCCTCCTGCTCCGCAGCCACCCCGACAGTGAGATCCTCGCCGACCTCCTGCGGTACACGGTCAGCCTGACCCGGCCACGTCGCGAGAACGGCGTTGATCCGCCGGGCTGGTGGGTCGCACATGACCCGGACGACGCTCTGCCGACCCCGGGTGGGCACGCGAACCTCGGCATGGCACACGGCGCGGCCGGCCTGCTCGCCTTCCTCGCTCTCGCCGCCGCGGAAAGGAGCCTGGTCGACGGCCAGGACGAAGCGATAGCCACCCTGACCGACTGGTTCGACCAGTGGCGCCAAGACGGCGCGGACGGCCCCTGGTGGCCGCAGTGGATCACCCGCGAGGATCTGCGCACCGGCCGCCCCACCCAGACCAGCCCCGGCCGCCTCTCCTGGTGCTACGGCACGATCGGCATCGTCCGCGCTCAGCAGCTTGCCGCCCTCGCCATCCACGATCATCGACGGGCACAGGACGCCGAGGCCATCCTCGCCGCCGCTCTGACCGATTCCCAGCTCGACCGGATCAGCGATCTCGGCCTGTGCCACGGCCTGGCCGGGATCTACCAAACCGCCTATCGAGCCGCCCGTGACGCGCGAAGCTCCGCCATCGGCCGCCGGCTTCCCACGATCGCCACCCGGCTCGCGCGGCACGCCACCGCCTCTTCCACCTCCAGCGGGCAGGACAGCGGGCTGCTGACCGGCGCCGCCGGGGTCGCTCTGGCGCTGGAATCCACCCGACATGTCGGACCGCCACGCACGGGATGGGACACATGTCTGCTCATAGCCTGAGCATCACCGCCCCCCAAGACCTCGCTGCCGGCGTCATCGCGGTGCTCGCCGGCGCCGACCTGCACGCCACAGCCACCAGCAACGCGCTCAGTCCCTCCGACCTGGCCGACGCGGTACGGGTCTACCAGGCGGCTGGACTCGCGGCGCTTGAACAGCGCGCCGACCAGAACTGCTACCAGGTACGGGTCCAGTTCCCCGACTGGTCCACCGCCGAAGCCACCGCCGCCACACAGCTCGGCCCACGCCTGGACCAGCTCCAGGCCGGCGGCGCGGTCGGCGGCTGGTGGTTCCTGCGCAAGCACCCCTGCTGGCGGCTCCGCCTGCACCGCGCGGACACCACGGCCGTCGACCAAGTGCTCGATGAGCTGACCGCCACCGGAGCACTCACTCGCTGGTGGTCGACGGTCTACGAACCGGAAACCTTCGCCTTCGGCGGCCCAACCGGGATGAACGCCGTCCATGAGCTGTTCTGCGCCGACAGCCGCGGCGTCCTCGACTACCTGCGCCACGACACCCCCGGCCTCGGCCGCCGCGAACTCTCGATCCTGCTGATCAACGGCCTCCTACAGGCGGCTGGCCTCGACACCTTTGAACGCGGCGACGTCTTCGCCCGGGTCGCCGGGCTACGTCCCGTCTCACCGGCCGCCGACCACCCGAAGATCGCTCAGCTCGCCGCGAACGTGCGGCTGCTTCTGTCCATCCCCGACCTGCCCACCAGCGACCTGTTCGCCTCCGGCGGGCCGGTCGCGCATGCCGCCCCCTGGCTCACCGCCTTCGACACCGCCGGCCGTCAACTCGGCGACGCCGCCGCACAGACAAAGCTCGGCCGCGGACTCCGGGCGATCCTCACCCATGTGCTGATCTTCCAGTGGAACCGGTTCGGCCTGTCCGCCACCAGCCAGGCCGTTCTCGCCCGCGCGGCTGCCACCGCCCTCCTGCCTGGGGGCTAGCGGATCATGAATCCCGTAGCATTGGCCGTGGCTTGCTTCTTCCCCTTGAATCGGCCGTCCCCGCCTTGCCTGCCCGCCTCTCAGCCGAGGCCCGCACGGCCTTGGCGGAGAGCACGCCGACATACTCGTGGGAGCTCCAGGCGGCAGCCTGTCTGGAAGTGATCTGTGCTGAGGACACACCTACTCAACGCCCCCGGCCTGAGAGCGGGAACCCTGCCTGAACCGCTACTGGAGTCCGTTCTCAGCTCCGCCCGCACCGCCGAAGCTGCGATCGTTACGTCGATACACCCTCAGTGACGGTGATCTCGGTCAGTACCCGCGGGCGCTCGGCCGGCCTTGAGCACCGTCGACGGCGATGTCGGCTCCGTTGACCCAGCTGGCCCGGTCGGAGAGCAGGAAGGTCACCACGTCCGCGACTTCCTCGGCTGTGCCGAGCCGGTGCGCGGGGAAGTCCCGGTGTACGAAGGTCTCGAAGTCCTCCGGATGCTGGCGGGCGTAGTTCTCCCAGCCGCCGCCGGGGAAGAGGATGGACCCGGGGCTCACCGCGTTGACCCGCACGTTGAACGGCCCCAGCTCCCGGGCGAAGGCTGAGGCCAGGTAGATCTCTGCGACCTTGGCTGCCCCGTACTGTGCCCGGGGCGACGGCTTCGAGGCCGAGATCGACGAGACGATGACGACCGATCCGCCGCCGTTATTCTTCATGTGCGGGACGGCCGTGCGGATGGCTCGGACGGCGTGGCCGGCGTTGAGGTCGAACGTCTGCGCCCAGTCTTCAGGGGTCGAGTCGAGAAGGTCTCCTCCGACGGTGCCACCGACGTTCGCGACCAACAGGTCGACGCCTCCGAAGCGATTGGCTGCCTCCTCGACGAACCGTTCGACCTGGCCAGGCTGGGTCACGTCGGCGATCAGGCTGAAGACGTCCGAGTCGCCCAGGCCGAGGCTCGCTGCGGCCTGGGCGAGGGCGTCGGAGTCGCGTCCGCAGATCCCGACCCGGCAGCCCTCGGACGCAAGGCGGGACGCGATCGCCCGGCCGATGCCGCGAGAGCCACCGGTGACGAGCGCGACCTTGCCGTTCAGATGAAGATCCACTAGAGGATGTCCGCCTGTCGATCATGTGCCGCTGAACCGGCGCCGGGGTTGGAAGGGGCCCGCCGCTGCATGCTGCGGACCGTGCGGGACAGGTTCATCTGGCGCTCACGTAGGTCGCGGACGGCCGACAGCTCCTGGTAGGGGCGCAGCTCCCGCACGACCTCACCAGTGCGGCGAACGATCAGATCCACCGGGCGTTCGGTCGCGCAGATCTCCAGCGCCTCGACGGTCACGGCGCACGCTCTGTCCGGTTCCTTCTGTCGCACCGCGGCGAGCGCGAGGTCGACCCGGGCCAGGGCCCGCGCGACCGGCCAGTTCACCGCCGTCGCGTCGCACAACGTCACCGCCTGCTGGGCGAAGGTCCGCGCCTTCTCGGGCCGGCCGAGCGCCGTGTAGGCCGTGCCGGCGTAGAACGGCAGGTAGGGGTAGTCGAAGGAGAAGATGCTGTGCGAGGCCTTCTCCGTCACCGACTCGAAGGAGCCCTCCGCACGGGCGAACGCGACGCTGACACCGTCGGCATCACCCAGGCGCGCATGGGCCGCGAGAAGTCGAGTCTGGACGAAGGAGTTCCGCGGGGCGACGTCCAGGCCAGCCAGGGCGTAACGTAACGCGTCCGTCGCGTCGCCGGTGTAAAAGGCGATCATCGCCTGGGTTCCTCGGACCCACCCGCCCAGCCGGGCGTCGCCGGACTCCACGGCGAGCTGCCACGCCGTCAGGCAGTGCGCGTGCGCCACGGCGCTGTCACCGAGATCGAGCGCCAGATGCCCCATCAGTCCCGACAGCCATCCACCGACGACACACAGGCGCTGCCGCTGGCTCAGCGTCTGTCGGCCCGCCGCCATCACGGAGACCCGCTGCCGGCACTCGCGGACCTGGACGAACAGCTGCTCGGGCGGCGTATGCAAGTAGGACAGGCCGAACCGCTGCACCTCCAGATCAAGGTGCTCCAGCGTCGTCGAGCCGAGATCGGACTCCTCCCAGCGCTGCCCGAACATCGCCGACTCCACCGCCGACTGGGCGAGTAAGGCCGTGACGGCAGACGCGCCCGCAGCAGCGAGAACCTCGCGACGCTTCGTCGGTGACCCCTCTCCCTCGACCCCGACAGACACCGGCGTCCGCGAACGCACGGCAGGAGGCTTGGATATTGGCTCATTGTCCACGAATGCCGGCAGAAGCGCAGGCTGCGGCAGCCCGCCCGCAGCCCCGGGCCACCGAGGAGTGTCGCGACCACGAACGGCGCCGGCTGACGTGGCCGGCGGCCGGCCGCGCGCCGCGCTGACCTCGCGCACGCAGCTGTCGAGGAGAAGAAGGTCCGCGGGTGCCAGGTGCTCGCGGTCTTCAAGGTC
The DNA here is from genome assembly GCF_917627385.1 of Protofrankia sp. CiT1. Lineage (GTDB taxonomy): Bacteria > Actinomycetota > Actinomycetes > Frankiales > Frankiaceae > Protofrankia. The sequence continues at coordinate 22,018 of NZ_CAKJTL010000122.1, read as the reverse complement.
GAGAAGATGATGGATGCCCGTGCCATACACGTGCGCGAGCAGGGCGAGGATCTGCGGGGTGGGCCGCCGCGCCCCCGAAGCCGGCCACGACTCAAGCTCCGACAGCCGCGGCCCCGTCATGCTCGCCCGGCCCACCGGATCGAGCCCGAGGCTCGCTGCCTGAGCATTGATCGCGTCGGCGGCCTCCTGGAGCGTCCACCCGAACGCGTGCCGGAACGCGGCTCGCGGCCGGAAGCGGAACCGCCGTCCGAACTCACCGGCGATCTCGTCATGGCTCATACCGAACTCGCGCATCCGACCACGAAGCTGCCGCTGCTCGGCGCGTTGACTGACACGGGCCACTGCCGGCTCACCCAACCCTCTGGACTGGGAAAATGAGGCCGCCTCCCGCCGCGATCAGCCACCGGAAGCGATCCTACGGTATGGATCTGTCACGTTAGCGCGCGCCGTGCTCCGGAGCGTGCTTGCTGCGGCGTTCCTTGGCGAAGAGCAAAAGATCGTTCCGCGGGCTGACTGCCGACTGACGTTGTGTGATGACTACGTTGGGCCGTCGAGCAGCTCGTCGAAGAACGCATCCAGCGTTACGTGGGCAGCAGTGTTGTCGACGAACTCCCAGCCACCGAACCGGTGCACTTCGTATCCCCGCAGCCGTAGACGCCGGTCCTCGGCCATCATGGCCGCGTACGCTGCGGGATCGGCCGTCCCGTCAGGGCGGGCATAGTGGTGCTTGCCGTCGATCTCGATGACCACCCGTCGCCGACCTGGCAGCAGAAGCAGGAAGTCCATCCGCTGCCGCACGAGTGCCGAGCGTCGGCCACCTGTGCTGCTGTACGGGTCGTAGTGCAGATACACCTGCGGGATCAGGGCGGGCTGGTCGAAGCCGGCCTGGTACCGCTTCGTATAGCTGCGAAACAGCGTCTTCTCGGGATCGCTGTCGAGGGATGTGTGAAGACGGGTCCACAGATGTCGGGCGGCGACATCGGTGTTGGCCGTCTTCAAGGCTGCTGACCACCAGCCCACGAGCTCCGACCACATGAGCCCGCCTTCGCTGACGGGTCGATCGTAGTAAAGGCAGAACTGCCCGTTCTCGACAACTTCGACCACGTTGTCGATGGCGTCGCGAAGCACGATCTTGGGTTTGGGTCCCGTTGAGGCGAAGATGAGATTGCGAACCTCGCCGCGGACGCCGCGTGCCGCAAGACCGTCGACCATCGTCTGCAGGGACGGATCGTTCCACTCCTCCAGGAGGCGGCCGGCGATCCGCCGCAGCTCCGCCATCGGCTTGCCCGTGAGCTTGCTTTGGACGTAGATCCGCTTGCTGCGGAACGGGTCCTCGCCCTCCACCACAGGAGCGAGGCCGAGACCCTCGCAGAACTCTGCGACGTCGTAAGCCTTCACGTGCTCGGCGACGGAGTCGGCGATCGCGGCACGAAGGTCGTGTGGCTTGGGCTGCCCTGCCGCCATTGGTGATCGTCCGGCTATTGGTCGAACTCGCCGTCCTGTGCGCCAGCGAGGAAGGCAGCCCATTCGGTGGCGGTGAAGTGCAGGGCCGGTCCGTCTGGGTGTTTGGAGTCGCGGACGGCTCGGCCGCCGTCGGGGAGGGTGGCGACCTCGACGCAGTTGCCGCCGGTGCCGCCGGAGTAACTGCTCTTGCGCCAGTTCAGGGGGCGTCCGCGCCGTGGGTGGTCATCGCTGTAGGTTCTCACGTGCCGCTTTGATGATCGAGAGGGTGTTGGGGGTGGGCGCGAGGGCGGAGCTGCGGAGCTGGTTCATCCAGGCTTCGTAGCGTCGGACCTCGGCCTGTTTCTCCAGGTAGAGGCTGCCCGTGGGAGCTTCGATGTAGACCGTCTCGGAGGCTCCGCCGGTGTCGGGGAAGCCCAGGATCGTGAAGCTTGCGATCATGCCGGCGTGGGCGCCCGCGGTGAACGGCACGACCTGGATCGTCACCCTCGTCGGTGACCTGCAACGGGTGATCGAGTACCCGAAGCTCGGGTTCGCCATCGCCCAAGACGTCCCGGAGGACGTGTATGCCGCCTTCAAGGCTCTCGTCGCCGCCGGCTTCGACAGCCGTCTCCTCACCGCCTGAGCTGCCAGACCATGAACCCCGTTGCACTGGCCGTGACCTGCTTCAAACACCAGCTTGATCAGACGATCCGTTTCGCACATGATACATCGTGTCGATCTACAGTCAGCGGATCGCAAACCTTTGAGATCTGGATCCAGCAAAAACCGCGCTCCGTAACCGCTGAATACGCAAAGGAGTCGTGCGTGGATGCTGTACGTGCCTTTGCTGGGAGGCCATGGGTTATGTCTGTAGCCTCGCGAGACGGATATTGATCATTTCTTTGTCAAAGACCGCGTCGGTACGGCGCTCGTCCTCATCGTCGAAGTAGTACAGGACGGGATCGGGCTGGCGGCCGCCCACGCAACGGGGATAAGCGGTTCCCGCCGCGGCGAGCAGCGTCCTTTCAACAATGACGTTGTGGTCCAGATTGTCGCCGAAGTCGAACAGGTAGCGGAACGTGGTGCCTTCCGTGGCGATCTGGGCGAGGGTCACCGAGTCCGGATCTTGATCGCCCAGGTCGGAGGAGTATCCGAACTGTCCGTAGTCGGTCGTGAACACCCATAGATGATCGCCATTCCAGTCGAACGCGGCCTGGATCACCGTGTGCAGGTCTGTCAGCGTACTCATCGAGGAGATCTCAAGCCGGCGCCAGATCGGTGGTTTCGACCCGCGCAGCAGCACCTTGACCCGGTAGACGGTTCCCGCCGCGGCGACCGCGGGTGGTGGAGGCGGCGGGTCCAGCGCCAGCCTGGCCGCGTCGAGCTGCCCGCGCATGAGGGCGGGAGCCGATGCGTACAGTCTGTCGAAGAGGGCCTCGGAGCTGGTTTCGGTCTCGTACAGCCGGAAGGCGATGACATCCGCGCAGGTGGCGCGGTGCTCGACCGCGCCAGGTTCTTTATAGGCGGAGGCGAACTGGCCCAGCACGTCCGCCAGTTGTTCGTCCCACTGCTGGTGCGCGATGGCGCCCAGCCCGCGGGCGTCGGCGGTGAAGTGCGCCCAGGCCCGGATGACGGCTGGCAGCAGCGCCAGGTCGTCATCCCCGATCGTAATGTGTTGACTCACTTCGGTGATGAGGAAATATCCCAGCGACAGCGGGCCGTAGTGCTGCGCCGCTCGTCCCAGGTCGAGGGCCCAATCAGCCGCCATCCGCGCCCAGATCCGGGCCACGTCGCGATCGGGTAACGCCTTGGCGCGATCTGTCGCGAGGAAGCGTGTGACGACGCGTCCGGCTTCCACTCGGTCGGCCCTGTCATCGACCAGGTCCAGGTCTGAGCCGTTGATATCCGATCCGCCAATAACGATCATATCGGCGTCGCTGGCCCCGGTCCCGGCGAGCGCGTCGTCGGGCAGTAGATCGAGTCTCGCCCGCAGCAGTGCCCAGGTCCCGGCTGGGTCGTCGTCCTCGTCGTCCTCGCTGCCGCGGTCGTCGACGCCGTGCTGGGCAACGCCGTCGCGGTCCGCCGCGTCCGGGAGGTAGTCCGCCTCCGGCGGGCCGTGATCGAGCATCCTGTCGAGGGCGTCATCGAGCCGGGCTCTGGCCTGCGCGGCAGTCAGTGAGATCGGATCGCTGAGCGATCCCGCCGGACCGAAGGTCGTGACCAGCGTTGTGAGGTTGCTGGCCGCCATTTCGCCAACCATGATCTTAAAGATGCCCGCGAGGGAGGCATGGTCGACGAAGACGACGACAACGTGGTCGATCGCGGCCCGCCGGAAGACAAGCGTGATCACCTCAACGTCGCCGAACATGTCGGTCGTCGACAGCGCGTCGATCAGTTCGGTGGTACCGCTATGGGCGGCCCAGGCCGGTTCCGGGACACCGCGTCCGGCCAGGCCGCGCGCGGCCACCGTGGCCAGGTCGCGCATCCAGTCCTCACCCACCAGCGCCAGCGCGCGCAAGATCGTCAGGGCAACGGCGCTGGACTGGCCCGCCAGATAGTGGATAAACGTCTCGACCTGGTTTTCCATGACGTCATTCGGGTCATGGGTGTCGCCGGCCGCGTCATCGGCCCAACCGGTGACCCAGATCTGCCCCAGTAACCGCGACGCCCACATTTCAGCGACGAGCACCGACTGCTCATCATGGAGGGGCGCGGCGGCTTCGAGGACTGGCCCGTACGGCCACGGCGTGTTCCGGCTGTGGTCCCTTATCAGGGCCTGACCGGGGCTCTTCCGAGTGACAGGGCTCACACCTCCTATCGTAACAGGACGCTACCAGACAAGCGCGCGCGGATTTTCCATCGCGGAGCATGGTGGAATGTCGCTGGCGGATCATCCTCGCCCGAGCCCGATGCGCAGACTGGGACGATGCCGTACACACTTGTCTCCTTCCACGCCCATCCCGACGACGAGGCGCTGCTCACCGGCGGCACCCTGGCGAGGGCTGCGGCTGAGGGGCACCGGGTGGTCCTTGTGGTCGCTACCACCGGCGGTGCTGGCTCAGCGTCGCGTGAGGTGCTCGCCCGCGGCCCGTTGGCCCACCAGCGCCAGGCCGAGCTGGAGCGCTCCGCCCAGCTGCTCGGATGCGCGCGGGTCGTGTGGCTGGGCTATCAGGATTCCGGGATGCCAGCCGCGCCGTCCGCCGCCGCGCCGGCGGCATTCGCCGCGGCGGACGTCGGTGAAGCGGCCCTGCGGCTGGCTGAGATCCTGCGGGTGGAGCGGGCGGACGCGCTCACCATCTACGACCCGGTCGGTGGCTACGGCCACCCGGACCATGTGCGGGTGCACCAGGTCGGGGTTCGTGCCGCCCGGCTCGCCGGTACCGCGGTCGTCCTGGAGGCGACGCTGGATCGCGGGGTGCTGCGGCGGGCGCTGCGGATCGTCAGCCGGTTGCCCGGCGTCCCGGCGGGCTTCGGCCCCGCGCGCGCCGCGGGCATGTACACCCCACGTGAGGCGCTGACCCACCGGGTCGACGTGCGTCGCCACGCGCGTACGAAGCGAGCGGCCCTGGCCGCTCACGCCAGCCAGGCCAGCGTCGACGCGGGGTCGGGGCTCCGCCTGCTGACAGTGCTGCTGCGCCTTCCCTACCCGGTGTTCAGATGGGCACTGGGCACCGAGTGGTACGTCGAACATGGCCGGGCACCCGGCCAGCCGCTCCTCGACGACATCTTCGCGAGCCTCGCCCGGTGACCGGGGGAGAGCGCGCCGCCTGCCGCCTGCCGCCTGCCGCCGCTGGCCGTTAACCGATGACTGATGACCGGTCCGGATGAGCTGGATACTTTTCGTATCCGCCGGGCAGGTGGTGCCAGCCACACCCTGGTGGGCCGGTTACCGGCAGACGCCCGACCTTCGCCGCCGCGAGAGCGGGGGCGGTGGTCCCCCGTGGCGGGAAACGTCTTTCCGCTATTGGCTCCCGAAGGTCCCGCGGAAGGTGTTGTCCGCACAATGAGCGAGGCTTTTTCCGCACGTCCGGAGATATATGTGACGTTGCTGTTGTCGAATTTGACGTGAGCTGGAACGCCCGCTTCGCGAGATGGCGATTTGACAGTGCGAAACACCGCTGAAGCAATGTCTCCGTATAAGAAGGACGGGCGATCCGCATGGTTCGCTCTACTCGCTGTAGAACAGTGGGTATGCACCCTCGCCGACCGTCGGTCATTGAGGAGGTCCACGTACGTGGCCAAGCAGATCCAGCATCTGGACCGGGTGGCAATCCGGTTCGCCGGTGACTCCGGCGACGGCATGCAGCTCACCGGCGACCGTTTCGCCTCCGAGACCGCCATCCTGGGAAACGACCTGTCCACCCTGCCCAACTACCCCGCCGAGATCCGCGCCCCATCAGGATCGCTGCACGGCGTGTCCAGCTTCCAGGTGCATTTCGCCGCCCATGACGTCCTCACCCCCGGTGACTCGCCGGATGTACTGGTGGCGATGAACCCGGCGGCGTTGCGGGCCAATCTTGCCGATCTGCCGCCGAATGCGGAGATCATTGTCAACACAGATGAGTTCACCCCGCGTAATCTTGAGAAGGTCGGTTACACGAGTAATCCACTGGAGAACGACTCGCTCGACGGGTACACGGTGCACCGGGTGCCGCTGACGACCGCGACGGTCGCCGCGCTCGCCGATCTCGACGTCGCCAAGAAGGACGCCGAGCGGGCGAAGAACATGTTCGCCCTCGGTCTGCTGTCGTGGATGTACAGCCGGCCCACCGAGGGCACGGTCGAGTTTCTCAAGCAGAAGTTCGCCAAGAAGCCGGTGCTGGCCGCCGCGAACGTGGCCGCGTTCCAGGCCGGCTGGAACTATGGTGAGACCACCGAGGACTTCGCCGTCCGCTACGAGGTCAAGCCCGCGAAGCTGGAGCCCGGCACCTACCGCAGCGTCAACGGCAACTCGGCGCTCGCCTACGGCCTGGCCGCCGCGGCCCTGCGGGCTCGCCTGCCGCTCTTCCTGGGTGCCTATCCGATCACCCCGGCTTCGGAGATCCTGCACGAGCTGTCCGGGTACAAGCGCTACGGCGTGACCACCTTCCAGGCCGAGGACGAGATCGCTGCGGTCGGCTCGGCGCTGGGTGCCTCCTACGGCGGTGCGCTCGGTGTCACCTCGACCTCCGGCCCGGGGCTGGCGCTCAAGACCGAGACCCTCGGCCTCGCGGTGATGCTGGAGCTTCCGCTGGTCATCGTCGACGTGCAGCGGGCCGGCCCGTCGACCGGCCTGCCGACCAAGACCGAGCAGTCCGACCTGAACATCGCCCTGTTCGGCCGGCACGGTGAGGCGCCGCTCGCGGTGATCGCGGCCCGCTCACCGGCGGACTGTTTCGACGCGGCGCTGGAGGCGGCGCGCATCGCGCTGACCTACCGGATGCCGGTCATCCTGCTCTCCGACGGCTACCTGGCCAATGGCTCCGAGCCGTGGCTGTTGCCGGATCCGGCGGACCTGCCCGACCTGCGGGTGGAGTTCGCGACCGAGCCCAACGGCCCCGACGGCACGTTCCTGCCCTACCTGCACGACCCGCACACGCTGGCCCGCCCCTGGGCGGTGCCGGGCACACCCGGCCTGGAACACCGCATCGGTGGGCTGGAGAAGGCGGACCGTACCGGCGCGGTGTCCTATGTGCCGGCCGACCACGACCTGATGATGCGGCTGCGCGCGGCCCGGGTCGAGGCGATCGACGTGCCTGACCTTGAGGTTGAGGATCCTTCGGGTACTGCCCGGGTGCTGGTGCTCGGCTGGGGCTCCACCTACGGGCCGATCGGTGCCGCCTGCCGCAAGCTGCGGGAACGCGGGGTCTCCATCGCCCAGGCGCATCTGCGTCACATCGCGCCGATGCCGAAGAACGTCGGTGCGGTGCTCGCCAGCTACGACCGCGTCGTGATCCCGGAGATGAACCTCGGCCAGCTCGCCCATGTGGTCCGGGAGCGCTACCTGATCGACAGCGTGTCCTACAACAAGGTCAACGGCCAGCCGTTCACCTCGGCCGAGCTGGAGACAGTTCTCGAGGAGGTCGTGCGTAATGACTGAAGTGCCCGTCAAACTCACCGCCAAGGACTTCAGGTCGAATCAGGAGGTCCGCTGGTGCCCGGGATGCGGTGACTTCGCGATCCTGTCGGCCATCCAGTCGTTCATGCCGGAGCTGGGCATCCCGCGTGAGCGGATCACGTTCGTCTCCGGGATCGGCTGTTCGTCCCGGTTCCCGTACTACCTCAACACCTACGGCATGCACTCGATCCACGGCCGGGCACCGGCGATCGCGACGGGTCTCGCGGTCAGCCGTCCAGACCTGTCGGTATGGGTCGTCAGCGGTGACGGTGACGCGCTGTCGATCGGCGGCAACCACCTCATCCACGCACTCCGCCGTAACGTCAACCTCAAGATCCTGATGTTCAACAACCGGATCTACGGGTTGACCAAGGGGCAGTGCTCGCCCACGTCGGAGTTCGGCAAGGTCACCAAGTCGACGCCGGTCGGCTCCCGCGACACCCCGTTCAACCCGATCGCGCTCGCGCTCGGCGCGGAGGCGTCGTTCGTGGCCCGTACCATCGACTCCGACCGCAAGCACCTGCACTCGGTGCTGCGTGCCGCCGCCGCGCACGAGGGCAGCGCCTTCATCGAGATCTACCAGAACTGTGCCATCTTCAACGACGGTGCGTTCGACGTGCTGAAGGACCCGGCCAGCCGCGACTCGGTGCTGGTCCGTCTGGAGCACGGTAAGCCGATCACGTTCGGCGGGTCGGGGGAGAAGTGCGTCGTGCGCGAGCCGCGTGGTTTCGGGCTCGAGGTCGCGGACACCGCCAACGTCCCCCGCAGCGAGATCATCGTTCACGACGAGACGGTCGCGGGCCCGGCCTACGCCTTCACCCTGTCTCGGCTGTCCGACTCCGATCTGAGCAACACCCCGATCGGGGTGTTCCGCCGGGTGCACCGGCCCTCGTACGAGGCCATGGTGGCGGAGCAGAACACCTCCGCGCGGGCGGGCAGCACGGAATCGACGCCCGATGAGCTGCTTTCCGAGCTGCTGCACGCGGGCAACACCTGGACGCTCGCCTGATCCACCGATCCACCGATCCACCGATCCACCGATTCATCGGTATGACGTGATCCTTCGCTTTCCCAGACCCGCGGTGCACTGATCCCTGGCGTTCCCCGGTCGTCGGCGTCGTCACAACGCCCGCGACCGGGGAACGCCTTTGTTGTGCTCGCCACTGTTTGTCATGCCCGTGCCCCGGGGCAGACTTCTCCGGGGCGTTTGAAAAACTGTTCGGGTCATTGGCCCGCGGGTGCTGGTTCATTCGTCCCAAGTTGGCTGTCCACGATATTTGGTCACGGCTTCCGAGCGTAAAACAATAGTGCGAAGACAAGCTGTCGTATTGTGCCGGCGGGTCCGGTGACGACCGGCGGTGAACCATGTGGCGCCAGGCGCTCGCACCGTTGGTCCCAGGGCTTTTCGACACCCGGCCCGGGGCTCCTCAGCTATTCGTCCCAGAATCGCGGATGCGGCCGAAACGTTACTGCGAAGATACGGCGCTTAAAGAGCGTGAAACAACGGTGGACGACATTCCTAATCGCGGCGCTTCAACGGCGAGGCCCGCGGAGGTCGCCACCGGTCGCGGACAGCTGACCGCGGGCCCGCGCATCTCGCCACCTTCCTTTTCGACCGACGGAGGGCAACTGTGAGGCACGACAGCGTGATCGGGTTCTGTGACACCACCCTGCGTGATGGTGAGCAGGCCCCGGGAGTTGCCTTCACGGCCGAGGAGAAGCTCGCCATCGCCGTCGCGCTCGACCAGGCGGGGGTACAGCAGATCGAGGCGGGCGTGCCGGCCATGGGCTCGGCCGAGCGCGAAGTACTGCGTCGTATCGCGTCCGCCGGGCTGCGGGCGGAGATCGTCGCTTGGTGCCGGGCGATGCGGTCCGACATCGACGCGGCGGTCACCGCTGGCGTCCGTCGCGTTCACATCAGTATCCCCGTCTCCGACCTGCACCTTGCGCACAAGTTCGGTCGTGACCGGGCGTGGGCGCGTACCCGGATCCGCGAGTGCGCCGCCGCCGCCCTCGACCTGGGCCTGCTGGTCGGGGTCGGGTTTGAGGATGCTTCGCGGGCGGACGACGGCTTCGTCATCGAGCTCGCGGGCGAACTGTCCCGCGATGGTGTCGACCGCCTGCGCTGGGCCGACACCGTCGGGGTCCTCGAGCCTTTCGGCGCCTGGGCCCGCGCGTCCCAGCTGGTGGGCGCGGTGCCCGCCAACTGGGAGATCCACGCCCATGACGACTTCGGTCTCGCCACCGCCAACACGCTCGCGGCGGTCCGGGCGGGCTTCGGGTTCGTCAGCACCACGGTGGCGGGGCTGGGTGAACGGGCCGGCAACGCGCCCATGGAGGAGGTGGCGATGGCGCTGCGCCACCTGTTCGGCCTCAGGGCCGGCCTGGACACCACGTCCTTCCGGGCGCTCGCGGCCCTGGTCTCGCGCGCGGCACGCCGTCCGGTGCCGTGCGGGAAGGCCGTCGTCGGTGGGGCGGCGTTCATGCACGAGTCCGGTATCCACGTGGACGGGGTGCTCAAGGCGCCCAGCCTCTACGAGCCCTTCGACCCCGCTGAGGTCGGCGCCCGGCGCCGCCTGGTCGTGGGCAAGCACGCGGGGCGGGCGTCGGTGCGCCACGCCCTGCGCAAGCACGGGATCGATGCGGACGAGCGCGTTCTCGGACCGGTCCTGGAGGGTCTGCGCTCGCAGGTCTGCATGCTCAAGCGCCCGTTGCGCTCGGACGAGATCCGCGATCTCTACGAGCGGTTCCAGGTTTCCGTCACCTGTACCAGCACGGCTGTCTGTACCAGCACGGCTACCTGAACGAACTCTGGTTTTCCGACATGGACGCACGCTCGGGCGTGCGGTGAGGAGCACACAGCGATGAGGCAGATCGCCTTTTACGGCAAGGGTGGTATCGGTAAGTCCACCACTCAGCAGAACACGATGGCGGCGCTTGCTACTCGCGGCAACCGTATCATGATCGTTGGCTGCGACCCGAAGGCGGACTCGACCCGTCTGATCCTGCACTCGAAGGCGCAGACCTCGGTTCTGGCCCTGGCCGCGGAGAAGGGCTCGGTCGAGGATCTCGAGCTGGAGGAGGTGCTGCTGTCCGGTGAGTTCGACATCCGTTGCGTCGAGTCCGGTGGTCCCGAGCCGGGCGTGGGCTGCGCGGGCCGTGGTGTGATCACCGCGATCACCTTCCTCGAGGAGAACGGCGCCTACGAGAACCTCGACTTCGTCTGCTACGACGTCCTCGGTGACGTCGTGTGCGGCGGCTTCGCCATGCCGATCCGCCAGGGCAAGGCCCAGGAGATCTACATCGTCACCTCCGGTGAGATGATGGCCATGTACGCGGCGAACAACATCGCCCGAGGCATCCTGAAGTACGCGCATTCCGGTGGTGTCCGCCTCGGTGGGCTTATCTGCAACAGCCGCAAGACCGACCGTGAGGACGAGCTCATCACCGAGCTCGCGCGGCGGCTGAACACCCAGATGATCCACTTCGTGCCCCGCGACAACATCGTTCAGCACGCCGAGCTGCGCCGGATGACGGTTCTGGAGTACGCGCCCGAGTCCAACCAGGCGAATGAGTACAAGGAACTGGCACGCAAGATCGAAGAGAACGACATGAAGACCATCCCCACGCCGATCACCATGGACGAGCTCGAGGAGCTCCTGATCGACTTCGGGATCATGGAGCAGGAGGACGAGTCAATCGTCGGCCAGAAGGCCACCGCGGTCGCGTGACCAGGCGAACTTCTCATCAGAAAGGTCTGTCGTGACTCCTCCTGTGACTCCCCCCGGGACGCCGGTCGCCGGCACCCAGGCAATGATCGACGATGTTCTCGCCGGGTATCCGGCCAAGGCCGCGAAGTTCCGGGCCAAGCACATCAAGCCCAACGACCCTGACGGGTCGAAGGAGTGCGAGGTCAAGTCCAACATCAAGTCGCGTCCTGGTGTGATGACGATCCGCGGCTGCGCCTACGCCGGTTCCAAGGGCGTGGTGTGGGGCCCGATCAAGGACATGGTCCATATCAGCCATGGCCCGGTGGGCTGCGGCCAGTACTCCTGGGCCTCCCGGCGCAACTACTCGCACGGTACCCGCGGCGTCGACAACTTCGTCACGTTCCAGTTCACCAGCGACTTCCAGGAACGCGACATCGTGTTCGGCGGTGACAAGAAGCTCGCCGCGATCTGCAAGGAGATCTCCGAGCTGTTTCCGCTGGCCAAAGGTATCTCCATCCAGTCCGAGTGCCCGATCGGCCTGATCGGTGACGACATCGACGCGGTCGCCCGCGAGGCGTCGAAGGAACTGGACATGCCGGTCGTCCCGGTGAAGTGCGAGGGTTTCCGCGGCGTCAGCCAGTCGCTGGGCCACCACATCGCCAACGACGCCATCCGGGACATCGTGCTCGGCACCCGGGACACCACCAAGCAGACCGCATATGACGTCGCCCTGATCGGTGACTACAACATCGGTGGCGACGCGTGGGCATCCCGGCGCATTCTGGAGGACATGGGCCTGCGGGTGGTGGCCCAGTGGTCCGGCGACGGCACGCTCAACGAGCTGTCCACCAGCCACCTCACCAAGCTGAACCTGATTCACTGCTACCGGTCCATGAACTACATCTGCACCACGATGGAGGAGCGTTTCGGCACTCCGTGGACCGAGTTCAACTTCTTCGGCCCGACCAAGATTGTTGAGTCGATGCGGAAGATCGCGTCGTTCTTCGATGACACGATCAAGGAGAAGACCGAGGCCGCGATCGCCAGCTACCAGCCTCTGTTCGACCTGGTGCGCAACGAGTACCGGCCGCGGCTGGAGGGCAAGCGGGTGATGCTGCTCGTCGGTGGCCTGCGCCCGCGGCACACCATCGGCGCCTACGAGGATCTCGGCATGGAGATCATCGGTACCGGCTACGAGTTCGCCCACAAGGATGACTACAGCCGCACCAACCCCGAGCTCGGCGAGGGCGTCGTGATCTACGACGACCCGAGCGCCTACGAGCTGGAAGAGTTCGCCCGCCGGCTGCGGCCCGACCTGATGGGTGCCGGCGTGAAGGAGAAGTACGTCTTCCACAAGATGGGGCTTCCCTTCCGCCAGATGCACTCCTGGGATTACTCCGGCCCATACCACGGTGTCGACGGCTTCGCCGTGTTCGCCCGCGACATGGACATCGCGATCAACAGCCCGACCTGGAACTTGTTCCAGGCGCCCTGGTCCACGGCCGCCGCGTAGGCCCCTACGGTGTGTTTCGAAAGTTGTCGTTCGATCAGGGAGCCGCGTTCAGGCGGTTCCTGGCAAGGCCGCGGGCCACACCGATACCGGATGAGTGGTATCGGTGTGGCCGAGAACGCGGCCAGGGGCCGCCTGGGCGTGGCGAGCCGGACAGCTGGCTTTCGAAACACGCCCTAGCCGTCGGCGCGAGCGCGGCAGTGAGCGCGCCGACGGCGGGCCGGGGTGACCGACCTGGTGATCCGGCGGCTCGGGAACCGTTTTCTGATCGGCTCCCGAGCCGCCGGGGGAGTGGCCCCGCCAGGTTGTGAAAGGCGCCGGCCGAGGGCTGGTCGCGTTCCGTTGGAAGCGCGATCGCCGGAAGCAGGCCGGGCGGCCCCGTACGCCAGTCCGCCGTAGCGAATCGGTCTCTCCCGGATCGCGGCGCAAGCAGCTGTCCGGGGGAAGCCGCTCCTTCCTCCCCATCGATTACATAAGAGGGCGTTCGCATGACAGACAATCCCGTACCTCTTCGCGTGCTCGACCACAACGAGCTGTTCAAGGCTCCGCACTTCCAGGAGCAGTTCGACCGCAAGCGTGAGTTCGAGGACCCCGCCGACCCCGCCGAGATCGCTCGGGTCGCGGACTGGACCCGTTCCTGGGAGTACCGGGAGAAGAACTTCGCCCGGGAGGCACTCACCATCGACCCGGGCAAGGCCTGCCAGCCACTCGGCGCGCTGCTCGCGGCTATTGGGTTCGCCGGCACGCTCCCGCTCGTTCACGGTTCCCAGGGCTGCGTAGCGTACTTCCGCAGCTACTTCGCCCGGCATTTCAAGGAGCCGTTCCCGGCGGCGTCGTCGTCGATGACCGAGGACGCCGCCGTCTTCGGTGGCCTCAACAACCTCATCGAGGCGCTGGAGAACGCCACCGCGCTCTACAAGCCGGACATGGTCGCGGTCTCCACCACCTGCATGGCCGAGGTCATCGGTGACGACCTGCAGAACTTTATCGGTATAGCCCGGGAGAAGGGTGCCATCTCCGCGGACTACCCGGTACCCTACGCACACACCCCGAGTTTTGTCGGCTCGCACCTCACGGGTTACGACAACATGATGAAGGGTATTCTTTCCTACCTGAACGCGGGAAAGAAAGCGAAGAAGTCCAACGGCACGCTGAACGTGGTGCCGGGCTTCGAGACCTACACCGGCAACCTGCGCGAGATCAAGCGGCTGCTCACCCTGCTGGGCGTCAAGCACGTCCTGCTCGGCGACCACACCGACGCTCTGGACTCGCCGGCCACCGGAGACTACGAACTGTACCCGGGCGGCACGCCGTTGCCGGTGGCCGCCGATGCGATCAACGCCAAGGCGACCCTGTTCCTGCAGGAGAGCGCCACGCGTAAGACCGCTGAGCTGGTGCGCACCGAGTGGGGGCAGCAGACCGCCACGGTGCCGCTGCCGATCGGCGTGGGCAACACCGACCGGTTCGTCACCGAGGTGGCGGCCCTCACCGGGGTCAAGGTCCCCGCCGCCGTCACCGCCGAGCGCGGCCGGCTGGTCGACGCGATGACCGACTCGCACGCCTACCTGCACGGTAAGCGCGCGGCGGTCATGGGTGACCCCGACCTTGTCGTGGCGCTGCTCGGCTTCCTGCTGGAGCTCGGTATCGTGCCGGTACACGTGGTGTCCACCAACGGTGACGAGGAATTCAAGCAGCGCGCCGAAGCCGTCCTCGCCGCGAGCCCCTACGGCGGCCACGCCACCGTCTGGACGGGCAAGGACCAGTGGCACCTGCGGTCACTGCTGTTCACCGAGCCGGTCGATCTGCTGGTCGGGAACTCGTACCTGAAGTTCCTGTCGCGGGAGGCGAACCTGCCGCTGATCCGGGTCGGCTTCCCCATCCCGGACCGGCACCATCTGCACCGGTTCCCCATCGTCGGCTACGAGGGCGGGATCAACCTGCTCGCCCAGCTCGTGAACACCGTGCTCGACGAGCTCGACCGCAACGCCCCGGACCACAGCTTCGACGTCATTCGCTGAGGTGAACATGGCTGCCCTGACCCGCGGCACGGTCGAACCAGGCAAGCTGTTCGACGAGCCGGCATGCGATCACAACCGCACCAAGGAGCCCGCGGCGCGAAAGGCGGGATGCCCGAAACCCAAGCCGGGCGGCACTGCCGGCGGCTGCGCGTTCGACGGTTCGATGATCACATTGGTGCCTATCGCCGACGTCGCCCATGTGGTGCACGGCCCGATCGCCTGTGCCGGCAACTCGTGGGACGGTCGGGGCAGCCTCTCCTCCGGTCCGACGCTCTACCGGCGCGGGTTCGCCACCGACATCGGCGAGCAGGAGGTGGTCTTCGGCGGTGAGCAGCGTCTCTACGACACCATCGTCGAGGCCGCCCGGCGCCACCATCCACCCGCGGTCTTCGTCTATTCCACCTGCGTCACCGCGATGATCGGCGACGATATCGACGCGGTGTGCGCGGCTGCGGCGACCGTGACCGGGATACCGGTCGTCCCGGTGCACGCGCCGGGCTTCGCCGGCAGTAAGAACTTCGGCAACCGTCTCGCCGGTCAGGCATTGCTGGAACATGTGATCGGTACGGTCGAGCCGGCGTTCAGCACCCCGTACGACGTGAATCTGGTCGGCGAGTACAACATCGCCGGCGAGCTGTGGGATGTCGCCCCGGTGCTTGCCAAGCTCGGCATCCGAGTGCTGGCGAGTATCAGCGGCGACGCCAGGTACGCCGACGTCGCCGCCGCCCACCGGGCCCGGGCGACGATGGTCGTCTGCTCGCGGGCGCTGCTCTCGCTCGCCCGCGGGCTGGAGGATCGCTACGGCATCCCGTGGTTCGAGGGCAGCTTCTACGGCCTGCGGGCGATGGCCGCGACGCTGCGTGGATTTGCGGGTCTTCTCGGCGGTGACGAGCTCGCCTGGCGCGCGAACGAGCTCATTGCCGCCGAGGAGGCCGACGTCGCGGCGGCGCTCGCCCCGTACCGGGAACGGCTCGCCGGGGCACGTGCCGTGCTCTACACCGGCGGCGTCAAGAGCTGGTCGTTGGTCTCGGCACTGCAGGACCTCGGGGTGGAGGTCGTTGCCTCCGGAGCGACGAAGAGCACCGACGACGACGTCGACAAGATTGTTTCGTTGCTCGGCCCGGATGGCCGGGTGATCAGGGACGGGAATCCGGCGGAGCTGCTGCGGCTCGTCCGCGAGACCCAGGCCGACATACTCATCGCCGGTGGGCGTAACCAGTACACCGCGCTCAAGGGCAGGCTGCCGTTCCTGGACGTCAACCAGGAACGGCAGCACGCTTTCGCTGGCTACGCCGGGATGGTGGAGTTCGCCCGCCGTCTTGACCTGGCGCTGTCCAGCCCGGTCTGGGAGCAGGTCCGCGCGCCAGCCCCGTGGGAGCGGCCAGCCGCCGCGGGAACGGACGGGGCGAGCTGATGGCGCGTGTGGTGCCCGGCGCGACCGGCGCGGCGTTCGATCCGCTCAAGCACAGCCAACCTCTCGGCGGTGCTCTGGTCTTCTTGGGGCTGGCGCGCTCGATCCCGCTGCTGCACGGTGCTCAGGGCTGCACGGCGTTTGCCAAGGCCCTGCTGACACGTCACTTCCGCGAACCGATTCCTTTGCAGACCACCGCGGTCACCGAGGTCACAGCGGTACTCGGCGCCTCCGATTCGGTTATTGCCGCGCTGGATACTATTACTGAACGTAATAATCCGGATGTGATCGGGGTACTCACCACCGGCATGACAGAGGTCAACGGTGAGGATCTGCTCGGTGTCCTGCGGACGTCCCGATACGCGCCGCGGACCTCCTGTTTTCCGGCGCAGGGACACCCGCTGGTTGTCCCGGTGTCCACACCGGACTTCCGCGGTGGTTTGTCGGACGGCTGGGCGGCCGCGTTGGAGGCCCTGGTCGGAGCGGTCCCAGCTGCCGGTACGACACGTGCGGAGCAGCTGGCGGTGCTGGTAGGCCCGTCGCTGTCCGCTGTCGACCTCGACGAGGTGGCCGGGCTGGTGCGGGCGTTCGGGCTTGCCCCGGTACTCGTCCCGGACCTGTCCGGATCACTCGACGGTCATCTCGACGAAGCCTGGTCGCCGCTGACCACCGGTGGCACGAGCGTGGCGGACCTGCTCGGTCTCGGAGCTTCGGGCGCGGTGGCGGCGATCGGCGCGACTGCCGCTGGCGCGGGAGCGGTGTTGGCCGCCCGCGCGGCCGCGCCTCTCACGGCTCATGATCATTTGAGTGGGTTGGCGGCGGTCGACCGGCTGGTGCACGCGTTGATGGATTTCGGCGGTGTGCCCGCACCCGAGGAGGTCCGCCGGTGGCGGCGTCGCCTCGCGGACGGCCTGATGGACAGCCACTTCGTCCTCGGTGGCGCGCGGGTCGCGCTGGCGGGTGAGCCGGAACAGCTCGTCGCGGTGGGTTCGCTCCTCTACGACGCGGGCGCGGAGATCGTCGCGGCGGTGTCTCCGACCGAGGCCGCGGTTCTGGAGCGGGCGCCCTGGGACGAGGTGGTCGTCGGTGACTTCGTCGATCTCGCTGAACGGGCCGCCGCCGCCGGGGCCGAGCTCGTCGTCGCGTCCAGCCGTGGTCGTGAGGTGGCCAACCGGATCGGCGCGGCCCACCTGGCCGTGGGCTTCCCGGTTTATGACCGTCTCGGCGCGCAGCTGCGGGCCACCGCGGGTTACCGCGGCAGCCTCCACCTGCTTGTCGACGCGGCCAACTGCCTTCTTGATTATCGCTCCGGCCGGTGTGCCGGATCGGGACGTGAGCATTCCCCGACCCGGTCGAACAAGCGTTATGAGGAGTTGACGTGCTGAAAGTCGCATTTGCCACGAGTGACGGCAGCGCCGTCGACCAGCATTTTGGGCTGTGTTGCCGGTTCGACGTGTACGAGGTCTCGGCGACCACGGCCGAGCTGATGGAGACGCGCACGCTCGCTCCAGCCGGCGATGACGAGGACAACAAGATTGAAAGCAGGCTGGCGGCGGTGGCCGACTGCTCGATCCTCCATGTCTGCGCGATCGGCGGGTCTGCCGCGGCCCGGGTGGTGAAGGCCAAGGTCCATCCGGTGAAGACGGCTGAGGACACCCGGGTGACCGATCTGATCGAGCGGCTGCAAGGCGTGCTCGCTGGTAACCCGCCGCCGTGGTTGCGCAAGGTCCTGCGCCAGCACTCGCCGGATCTCGCGCCCACCTGGAACCCCCGATGAGCGGCATGGCCGGCCCCGGGCATGACGTAAGCGCAGCCATCGGCAACGGCTTCGTGCGTGACCTGGTCGACCAGCTGCGGGCTGGCGACACCTACGGGCAGTTCGACCGGCTCGGCGCCGAGAAGCTGCTCGGTCCGTTCGTGCTCACCGCGGCACGCCGCCGCGAGCTCGGAATCACCTGTGACGTCGATCCGGCGACCGAGGGCCGGCTGCGCACCTATTACCAGGCGGTCGCCGCCGGCATCGAGAAGGCCACCGGCCAGGTCACCAGCTATGTGCTGGACCTCAGCCAGGAGGGGTTCGGCCGAGTCGTGGTGTTTGTCGGCCGGCTTGTGGTCATCTGCGACGTGCTGCGCGACGCCCACCGGTTCGGCTTCGACTCCATCGATCATCTCGCCGAGCGTGGTGCGGCACTGGTAAACGCCGCCGCCGCACTCGTCGGCACCTACCCGGAGGTGGCTCGTGACGACTTCTAACGAGATCCCCCAGCTGCAGACGAAGCTGAAGAAGCTCAACAGCCTCGCTACCAGGTTGAAGCTCGACCTGCACGACCTGGCCGAGGACCTGCCGGTCGGCTGGGAGCAGATCATTGAGACGGCCACCGCGACCTACAACGCCTACGTCGAGATCCACCGGTTGGAACGAGAACTGGCAAAGGTGGACGCTCGATGAGCGGCCTGCTGGCGGCCTTCGGCCGTGCCGGGACCGCCGAGGAGTATTTCGAGGTCCTCGATGTCCCCTACGATCCGCGGGTGGTCGCCGTCAACCGGCTGCACATCCTTCGGCACTTCTCCGCCGCGGTTGCCCGGATCGACGCCGCGGTGGCAGCGCCGGATGCCCGCATGGCGGCATATCGGGCGGCGCTCGCCGACGCCCATGAGGCGTTCACCACCGGCACCGCACTGGACCACCGCCTGTTCAAGGTCCTGGCCGACCGTGCCCCGCGGGCGTTCGTCGCGCTGGACGCCGTCACCGTCGAATCACAGGAGAGTGCGCGATGAGGGCTGCGTTCGATGTCGGCGACGAGGTCGTGACCGTCAAGGTACTGCGTAACGACGGGACCTACCCGGAGCCCGGCATTGCTGTCGGTGACGTCCTGGTGGACGCAGGGTCTGTGGGACATGTCCGCGGTGTCGGGCTCTACCTGCAGGAGCACATCGTCTACGCGGTCGCGTTCACCAACGGCCGAGTCGTCGGATGCCTGGAGAAGGAACTGCAACCGGCCGTCGTCGTGGCAAGCCACGAGGCCCGTCACGAAGGAGGTGAGCCGGCATGACCGAGGGGTCCATCCCGCTCACGGTGCTGCCCTCCCCGCGGGCCGGCGAGCGGCCGGTGCCCGCGCGGAAGGAGGCGGCTGGCCAGCAGGCGCCACCCGGCGGCGGGTGCGCGTCGACCAGGGGCTGCGGCAGCGGCGCTACCGGCCTTGACCCGGAGATCGCCGACAAGATCGCGAACCATCCCTGTTACAGCCAGGAAGCCCACCAGTACTACGCCCGGATGCACGTGCCGGTCGCGCCCGGCTGCAACATCCAGTGCAACTACTGCAACCGCAAGTTCGACTGCGCGAACGAGAGCCGGCCCGGCGTCACCAGCCGGCTGCTGTCCCCGCAGGAGGCGCTCGCCAAGGTCAAACGGGTCGCCAGCGAAATCAAACAGATGAGCGTGCTCGGCGTCGCCGGGCCGGGCGAGCCGCTGGCGAACGCGCGCCGCACCTTCGCCACGATGGAGCTGGTGGCCCGCGACTGCCCGGACATCAAACTGTGCGTGTCCACCAACGGCCTCACCCTCGTCGACCACGTCGATCGCATCGAACAGCTCGGCATCGACCACGTCACGATCACCATCAACATGACCGATCCCGAGGTCGGGGCGCGGATCTACCCGTGGATCACCTTCCGCGGCAAGCGCTACACCGGCACGGAGGCGTCGAAGATCCTGTCCGAGCGGCAGCTGGAAGGGCTGGCCGCACTGACCGAGCGCAAGATCCTCTGTAAGGTCAACTCGGTGATGATCCCCGGGGTCAACGACGAGCACCTGGTCGAGGTCTCCCGGACGGTCAAGGGCATGGGCGCGTTCCTGCACAACGTGATGCCGCTGGTGTCCGCGCCCGAGCACGGCACGCACTACGGCCTGACCGGGCAGCGCGGGCCGACGCCGCAGGAGCTCAAGGCGTTGCAGGATCGCTGCGCGGGCGACGACGGTGCCCAGATGACCATGATGCGCCACTGCCGCCAGTGCCGGGCCGACGCGGTCGGGCTGCTGGGGGAGGACCGCAGCGAGGAGTTCGGCCCGGAGACCTATGCCGGCGAGGTCACCTACGACCTGGCCGGTCGTCAGGCGGCCCAGGCCGCGATCGAACGCTGGCGCGCCGATGTGCGGGCCACCCGCGAGGAGCTGCGGCTCTCCGCGGACGGGATCACCCGGCCGGACCGGACCGTCCTGGTCGCGGTCGCCACCAAGGGCGGCGGCGTGGTCAACCAGCACTTCGGCCATGCCGAGGAGTTCTGGGTCTACGAGGCGGGCGAGAACTGGGCGCGCCTGGTCGGGACCCGCAGCGTCGAGCGCTACTGCGAGGGCCCGTCCGCATGCGACGAGGACGAGCCGGTTCTCGACAAGACCGTCCGGCTGCTGTCGGACTGCGCGGCCGTGCTGTGCAGCAAGATCGGCAATGGGCCGCGGGAGGCACTGGGCGCGGCCGGGATCGAAGCCGTGGAGCGGTACGACCTCATCGAGTCCGCGGTCGCGGCCGAGGGTGCGCGCCTGGCGGCCCGGCTGCCGGTCGAGCCGGTCGAGCCGGTCGAGCCGGCCGACGAGCCGCGGGCCGGGCGGGCGCCGTTGGCGGGCCACCTCGTAGCGAAGGCATGATCATGATTAGTAAGCTTCGAGTCACTCTCACCGAGCGTGCGAGTGAGCAGGTGCGTGCCCTGCTCGCCAGGGACGAGGCGACCGCCGGCTACGGCCTGCGGGTCGGCGCTGAGCCCGGTGGCTGCTCGGGTTACCGGTACAGCCTGGCACTCGCGCCCGCCGCCGCAAAGGGAGATGTCATCGTCCGCCAGGACGGGTTCGACGTGCTCGTCGACACGGCGTCGGCGTCGATGGTCGACGGGGTCCGCATCGACTATGTCGAGTCGCTGACCTCGTCCGGTTTCGTCTTCGCCAATCCCGACAACTCAGACCCGTGCTCGTGCGGATCGTCGTTCTCGGCGCCGCGGCCGGACGGGAACGAGGCCGAGGTGTGGCGGCAGGTGGAGGACGCGATGGCGCTGATCCGGCCGTTCCTGCAGCGTGACGGCGGAGACGCGTCGGTGGTCGACGTCACCGGCGGTGTCGTGTCGGTGCGGCTGACCGGCGCCTGCGGGGGGTGCTCCTCCGCGCTGGACACGCTGGCCGGCGTCATCGAGCGTCAACTGAAGGAATCGGTGCCCGCGGTTAAGCGAGTCGTCCTCGCTTCCTGACCGCGCCTGGGTGTATCGGGAGATGGACCAGTGAGTATCGCGATCAGCTTCACCGAGCGGGCCGCGGGCCAGGTCCGCGTACTGCTCGACCGGGCGCCGACAGCGCCCGCGTCGGGCCTGCGGATCGGTGTCGACACGTCCGGTAACTGTGCGGGCCACCGCTACCGGCTTGCGGTCGTGCCTGTGCCGGCCGACGGTGATGTCGTCACCCGGGTCGGGGATTTCGAGGTGTTCGTCCCCGCGGATGCGGCCGAGCAGTTCGACGGCATGCGTGTCGACTACAGCGAGTCGCTGATGTCGTCCGGCTTCACCTTCTACAACCCGAACGCGCGCGGCGGCTGCCTGTGCGGGCCCTCGTTCGTGCCCCCCGTCCAGCCCGACGGGGTGGAGACCTCCCTGCTGCAGAAGGCGAACGTGGCGATCCAGTACATCCGGCCGCACCTGCAGCTCGCCGGCCGTGACGCGGCTGTCGTCGGAGTCGCCGACGGTGTGGTCTCGGTGCGGCTGACCGGTGCCGGTCTGGAGCGCGAGGCCGAGGTGACCGCGTTGGTGCGGACGGTCGAGCAACAGCTCAGGGCGGCCGTCCCGGATATCAGG
>NZ_CAKJTL010000121.1:39902-66742 GCF_917627385.1 Protofrankia sp. CiT1 | reverse complement strand
GGGTGGGCGGCGCCGTCGCTACCTACCTCGCCGCGGCTGGCGTCGGGCGGCTGGTCCTCGTGCATCCCGGCGCCCTCGAGATACCAGACCTCAACCGACAGACGCTTATGCGACCCGACCGGGTCGGTGACCCGCGGGCTGCCTGCGCCGCCGACACCCTGCGGGCCCACTATCCGGACGTCATGGTCGAGGCATGGGACCGTGACCTGTTCGACCCGCGCCTGCCCGGTCTCGTCGCCGCCTCGGACGTGGTCGTCGACGCCCGGCACAACTTCCCCGAACGTTTCCGGATCAACCGGATGTGTCTGGATCTGGGCGTACCGGTGGTCTTCGCGGCCATGAACACCACCGAGGCCCAGCTGCTCACGGTTACTCCTGGCGATCCATGTCTGCGCTGTGTGTTCGCGGATGGAGATCCGCAGTGGGATCCGCTTGGCTTCCCCGTGCTCGGCGCGGTTGCCGGGACCGTGGGGTGCATGGCCGCGATGGAAGTGATCAAGCTGATTGCCCGGTTCGGTGAGGGGCTGACCGGCAGACTGCTCTCCTTCGACCTGTGGGACATGGACTTCCGCTCGTTCGCCGTGAGCCGCGACCCGGATTGCGGCGATTGCGGGGCGTACCGGTCAGAGGTATACCAGATGTACCGCCGTGAGCCGACGCCGATCGGGGCCAGGATTGCCAACCCAGGCGGCAACGATGAGCCGTTCCAGCGATGACGATCTATTTTGACCACAACGCCACCACACCGGTTGACCCGCGGGTGCTGGCGGCGATGCTGCCGCTGTTCTCGGAGCAGTTCGCGAACGCCTCCAGCGGGCATGCCGCGGGCCGCGCCGTCGCCCGGCTCGTCGAGCAGGCCCGGGAGCAGGTCGCGACACTTGTCGGCACGAGCCGGCGCACCGTCGTGTTCACCAGCGGCGCCACCGAGGCGGCCAACCTCGCGATCCGCGGTGTCCTGGCTGGCGCGGAGCCGGGCCGTCGCCGCGTCCTGGTAGCGGCCACCGAGCATAAGGCCGTACTCGCGGCGGCGGCCGAGGCCGCGAGGACCCATCAGGGCACGGTCGGCTTCGTCCGGGTCCTGCCCGACGGCACCCCGGATCTCGGCCATCTTGCCGCGTCGCTGTCCGACGACGTCGTCCTGGTCGCGGTGATGGCCGCGAACAGTGAGACCGGCGCGATCGCGGACGTCCGGCGGGCCTGTCAGCTCGCGCACGGCGCTGGTGCGCTGTTCCTCTGCGACGTCACGCAGGCCGCGGGCAAGATCCCGGTGGCGCTGGACGCCTGGGGTGTCGACCTCGCGGTGCTGAGCGCACACAAGATCTACGGTCCCAAGGGAGTCGGCGCGCTCGTCGCCAGCCGGCGGCTGCAAAGCCGGCTGCCCCCGCTGATTGTCGGCGGCGGCCAGGAACGCGGCCTACGCAGCGGCACCACCAACAGCGCCGGCATCGTCGGCTTCGGGCAGGCCGCGGCGATCGCCGCGGCGGAACTGGGCACCGACGCCGACCGGCTGCGCCAGCTGACCACGCTCCTGCACCATCTGCTCGCGGAGAAGATCGACGGTGTCGAGCTCAACGGCCCGGCCGTCACGCGGCTGCCGAACACGCTGAACCTGCGGTTCGCGGGCGCGGACGCCGACGCGGTCATGACGTCCATGCCTCAGCTGGCCGTCTCGGCGGGCAGCGCCTGCACGGGGCCGAGCAGCGAACCGTCGCACGTCCTGATGGCGATGGGGCGCACGCCCGCCGCCGCGTCGGAGAGCCTGCGGTTCAGCCTCGGCCGCCCCACGACCGAACAGGAGGTGCACGCCGCGGTCGGCCACGTGGTCAGCGCCGTCGACCACGTCCGTTGCCTGCGCGGCCTGCGCCCGGCCGGCCCCCAAGCAGCCGCCCGTGCCTGACGCTGATTCCCGCCGCACGGCGGAAGGCGGGGCCCGGACCGGACGCGGGCCGCCTCCTGCCCATGGCGGGGCAGGAGGCGGCCCGCGTGGGGCTTCGGGTACTCCGTGGTCGGTGCTGGCTGAGCTTAGGCGACGACGACGAAGGTGGAGCTCTGTAGCGAGGAGACATCGGTGTTGACGCCGGCGGTGACCTTGTACGACGCCACGATTTCCAGGACGTCGCCCTCGTCCGCCGCGACCCAGCCGGCGGGGAAGTGGACTCTTAGCAGATCGGTGCGCGGCGTGTTCACCTGGGGAGCGATCGGAACAGCGACGAGGGGCTTGTTGCTGACCAACACGTTGGCCTGGCTGAGGTTGACAACGGAGACGGATAGCGTGTAACTGTCCACGACCTCGTTCAGCCTGGAGCCGATCTCCACGTCCGCGACCACGTCGAAAGCAGCCCCTATCGTCACGGTGTCGACCGTGACGGACAGGTTGGGGTTTGTCGGGTAGACGGCTTTGATGTTGGCATCCCAGACACCGGCCATTGTTTACTCCTCGCTCTTCGAGCTGGCGGGATTTCGGTCCGATGGCAGCCGGCCATGTTTATGTTCCGGCGGCATCGGAATACTGGCGGGAAAGGTGGTTACTGAGCCGGGAAAATGCATCTTCGTGGGTTGACGGGTACCCAGGAGTACGGCTTCCTGGCTGCTCCCTGACGGTAGCCGTCGAGCGTTGGCTCCGCTCGTGACAAGATCTTTGTTCGTAGGCTATGCGAAGACCAGGCGGTCCGGCTGTGGTCAGTAATGAATAGCTGCCGCTGGCACCTGCCGCTGGCCCACGCGGATAGTTCTTCGATGGCTATCGATAGCCATCGATGGCCTTGCTGATGCGGCGGATTTCCTGTTCTGTCGTTGCCGCGTTCGTACCTCCCCCCGTCGACTGATGCGAGCAAGCGTGCTTCCATCGTCGCTGCTCCGCAATGCGGCCGTAGCGATGATGGAGTTCTTCCCGCGTCCGGGATGGCTGTGACGGATAGCCCGGCCGGAGCCACGAGTGCCGTGGCCTCGTGGGGAGTTCACACCAGGCGCTCCATCGACCAGCGCGAGAATCTCGGCGAGGGGCGCTTTGCTCTGCATGACCTGTCGAAGGACAGGATAAATCCCAGCCACATGGACCGGAAGGGGTTTTCTTGAAGTTGCTTAAAGTTACCGGCGGCTGGGAGGTGAACTCAATAAGGGCTGGCTTTGTTTTGCGTATCAGCAACATCATTCTATCGTTCATCCTGCTGCGTTAGTTATTGTTTCAATCACCATGCCCGTTTTGTATGAGAATTTCCATGTTTTTGTTTTATGACTGTCTCGGGATTATGCGATTTGACCTGGGGTGATCTGTTTTGCCGCCGGTCATCGGCGGGAAGCAGGGCCACGGTTTTTGGGCAGATCAAGATCTGTTCGTTGCCGTGGATCTTTTTGACGGGAGAGGTGAGCCGGTCTTACCGGCTGGAGCGGGTTACTTTGAGTGATCGTCCTGCCTCGGGTGGGCGAGATCCCGGCCAGGGGCTGCCCACGTGCGCCCCATGGGGCCGTCTCGCCCGCGGTCTCGACGGTCTCGACGGCCTCCGCCGCGCTGTGCGGGCTCTTGCCGGCAAGGGCGTACGGGCCGGCGCGGCGTCCACGCCGGCGCGGCCAGATGGGGCGACGGCATCCGCAAATCAGGGCCAAGATGGCGCTGGCAATCCGCAAATACGGAAGCTATACTCCCCTTGTTTCGTGTTTGCGGAGAAGCGACGACGCTGGCCTCCCGCCCCCAACTGTGGCGGCGCCATACCCCGCGCACGATACGCACTATCAGTATTCAATTGATGACTCTTTGAATATAAGGCCATGCCCATGGTCGGGGGGGATACATGAGACCACGGCCCATCCGCCGTCCGCGGCACCCGCGCACAGCTTCCGCGGGAAGTCCTGAGCGTGGCCGCCGGGTACTGGTGCGGATCCTGGCGTCCGCGACCGCCGTCACGATCGCCGTCGCCGTCGCCGGATGCGGTGGCTCCAGCGGCTCCGACGGCGCAAGCGCCCGGTCCGGTACCCAGGTCGTGACCAGCGTCTCGGGTGAGAAGGCGACCATCCCGATCAGGATCGATCGCATCGCCGAGCAGTTCCCCGCCCACACCGTGACCGACCTCATGCTTGGCGCCGGCGACCGGCTCGTGGCCATTCCGCAGAACGTGAAGACGATCCCGTTCCTGCGGAAGGTCTACCCACGGATCGCCACCGTCCCCGAGCTGTTCGCCAGCGGGGGCAAGGTGAACATGGAGGAGCTGCTCAAGCTGGACCCGGACGTTGTGTCCACCATCGACGGCGGGAACACACTCATCCCGTTCCAGCAGGCGGGGCTGCCCGCCGTCAACATGAGCTTCAACAACTTCGGCCAGCTCGCGCCCTCCATCGAGCTCGCCGGCACGGTCTACGGCGGCGACGCCACGGCCCGCGCCAAGGCCTACGTCGACTACGTGAACGGCAAGGCCGAGATGGTGCGCAAGCGGCTGGCGGGCCTGCCGGACGCGGAGAAGCCCAGCGTCGTCCACATCTCCAGCTACCCGCCTCTCGTCGTTGACGGTGGCAGCTCGCTTATCGACGACTGGATCTCGATCGCGGGCGGCAGGGACGCGGCGAAGAGCGTGCCCGGGACGCACGTCACGGTCTCCGTCGAGCAGCTCCTGCAGTGGAACCCCGACGTGCTCATCATCCAGACGCCCGGCGGTGACCAGGGGCTCGTCGCGGCCGCGGCGCAGTCGGTCGTCGACAAGCTGGCCAAGTCCCCCGGCTGGGCCGACCTCAAGGCCGTCAAGGGCAACCGGGTCTACGTCAATCCGCAGGGCCTCTACCCGTGGGACCGCTTCGGCCCCGAGGAGGCGCTGCAGATCCAGTGGGCGGCTCAGGCACTGCACCCTGGCCTGTTCACCGACCTCGACATGCGTGCCGAGACCCGCGATTTCTACAAGAAGTTCTTCAACTACGAGCCGACCGACGCGGATCTTGACCTGATCCTGCAGGTCAAGGACAAGTAATCGTGACTACCGACATGCGGTTCGGTCTTCCCGGCGGCCGTGGCGATCTCGAGACGGGCGGCCCGACCTCGGCCACGGAGCTGGGCCGGACAGCCGAGGCCCTCGGCTTCGACAGTCTCTGGTTCACCGACGGCCATCTCACCTCGGTCGGTTCGCGCACACTGCGGGCACGGCCGGCACCGATCCCGCTCGCGGCGGCGGTCGCGTCCGCCACCAGCCGGATCAGGCTCGGGTTCACGGCGCTGCACGTGACGCAGTACGACCCGATCCGGCTCGCCGCGGATCTCGCCACCCTCGACCGCCTCTCCGGCGGCCGGGTGATCCTGGGCGTGGGCTGGCCCGCCGCCGACTACTCCCGGGTCACGCGGTGCCCAGGCGGCGACGCCGACCTGTCCGAGGCGCTCGACACCGTGCTCAGGTACTGGCGGGGGTGCTCCGTCGTCGCTGACGGGGCGCGGTACCGCGTCGGGCCGACACCCGTGCAGTACCCGCATCCGCCCGTCGAGGTCGCCGCGCACACCGATGAGTCGGTCGTCTGGGCGGCGAGCCGAGGCTACGGGCTCCTGATCGCCGCCACCGGGACAACCCGGTCGATGGCAGCGCAGGCCGCGCTGTTCGTCTCCCGCGGCGGCAGCACCGCGAATCTTCGGGTCGAGCGCTTCTGCCTGGTCGCCAGGACCGATGCCGAGGCGGAGCAGATCGCCCGGCCGGTCGTGAAACGGCTCACCGGCCGGCTGGCGTCTCTCGGCGGTGACGAGCACGGCTATCGGATGGCCGGTCCGCCCGAACTCGACCCGGTCCGCTTCCTGTGCGAGACCGCGATCGTCGGCGGGCCGGAAACGGTCGCGCGGCGGCTGGCCGCGCTGCGTGACGAGATGGGCATCGAGCAGGTCAACATCCGTCCCTCGTTCAGCGGCACTGTCCCACTGCGGGTGCAGCAGAACTCCGTCCGGCTGTTCGCGAGTGAGGTGGTACCGATTATCAGGGGCCTGCCGACCAGGCAGGCGGCGTACTGGTGAGCGCGCCGCCGCCGACCATCCCGTTGTCGCCGACGGCCCAGCCGTCGACGGGTCCGCCAGCGGCGGCGGAGAAACCGGCGGACCCGGTCGAGCCCACCCTGCCGGTGAAGGCCCGGATCCGGCTGCGGCCGGCGGACAGCGGGCGCGCCGTCGCGCTCGTCGTCGTGCTGCTGGTTCTCGTGGTGATCTCCTTTGGCCTTGGTCGGTACTCGCTGAGCCCGGTGACGGTTGTGCGGATCCTTGCCCACGAGATCGCCGGAATCGGCGCCGGCCCGCGGGGCCAGGACCGGGCCGTGGTCATGAACGTCCGGCTGCCGCGCATCCTGGCGGCGCTGCTGGTGGGGGCGGCGCTTTCCTCCTCGGGAGCGGCCTACCAGACGATGTTCCGTAATCCGCTGGTCTCCCCGGAGGTACTCGGGGTGGCCGCGGGAGCGGGCTTCGGCGCGTCGGTGTCGATCCTGATCGGCCTCCCGACCGCGGCGCTGCAGACGATCTCGTTCGGCTGCGGGCTGCTCGCGGCCGTACTGGCCGTGACGATCGCGCGGGTGGTGGGGCGTGGCTCGCTGATCATCCTGGTGCTCGGCGGAGTGATCATTGGGGCGATGTTCAACGCGATGATCTCGAGCGCGCAGTACCTCGCCAACCCGGAGACGACCCTGCCGGAGATCACTTTCTGGCTGTTCGGTAATCTGGGCCGGGCCAGCATGCACAGCCTGATCGTGCCCAGTGTGATCATCGGGGTGTGTCTCGTCGTGCTCTACGCGGTGCGCTGGCCGCTGACGGTCCTCGCCACCGGCGATGATGAAGCCCGCTCCCTCGGGGTGAACCGGACGAGGATCTGGGCGGTGACGATCACCGCGTCCACGCTCATGACGGCGACCGCGGTCAGCATCGCGGGCATCATCGGCTGGGTCGGTCTCGTCGTCCCCCACCTGGCGCGTTTCGCCGTCGGGCCGTTGTTCAACCGCATGCTCCCGGTGACGACGGCGCTCGGCGCCGCCTACCTGCTCGTCGTCGACGACGTCGCGCGTACCGCCACCACGCTTGACCTGCCGCTGGGCATCCTGACCGCGCTCATCGGCGCGCCGTTCTTCGTAGCGCTCCTGGCCAAGGCGGGCCGCCAGTGGCTCTGATCTCCGAAACAACCCCTGAGACGCACCCCGGATCCACCGTGCCGCGCGTCCAGCTTGATGATCTGACCTTCACCTATCCACGCGGCGGTCACCGGCTCACCGGGGTGACGCTGACCGTCGAGGAATCCGAGGTCTGCTGCCTGCTGGGGCCGAACGGAGCCGGCAAGACGACGTTGCTGCGCTGCCTGCTCGGCCTGCTCCGGCCACGGCAGGGCAGCGTCCGGGTCGGCGGCCACGACGTCGCCGCCCTCTCGGCGCGAGAGCTCGCGCGGCTGGTCGCCTACGTGCCGCAGAGTGCCTCGACGCCGTTCCCGTTCACCGCGCTCGGCATCGCGGTCATGGGCCGCACACCCCATCTCCGCGCGTTGGCCTCCCCCAGCGCCGCCGACCGGCGCGGCGCGCTCGAGCAGCTCGACCGGCTCGGGGTGGCACGGCTCGCCGACCGCTTGTTCGCCCAGCTCTCCGGGGGTGAGCGCCAGCTCGTCCTGCTCGCGCGCGCCCTCGTCCAGCAGGCACCCGTGCTCGTCCTGGACGAGCCGACCGCTGCCCTGGACTACGGCAACGAGGTGCGTATCCTCCAGGTCATCACGGAGCTTGCCCGGGACGGCCATTCGGTCATCATGACGTCGCATCAGCCGTCGCACGCACTGACCTACTCCGATCGGGCGGTGCTGATGAAGGACGGGCAGGTCGTGGCGACCGGCCATCCGGACGAGGTGGTGACCGGCGAGAGCCTCGGTGGCCTCTACGGCGTGCCGGTGCACGTGACTGGGATCGATCTGCATGCCGGCGACGGGAAGCACACGGTTCGCACCTGTGTGCCGATTCCTGCCCAGCTCACCCCGGAACACAACGGCCGAACCGGCCGGCGGTGATTCTGGTGGCATCGAAGGAACGCGATGGCACGGTGTGCATGTTCGGCATGTTCGGCATGGAAGAACACTCGCCAGCCGGCTCACAAATTTATCCGTCCAGAGCTCTTCCGCGGCCCGGCCGGGATACGGTAGTATTAATTCACGGCAGATCCGTTCGGTCAGCGGATCCGTTCGGCCCGGCGAACACATATCCGGTCGTCTTTCGAGGGCGGTCGCCACCATGAAGAAGATGTGGAGCGGCACGCGATCCCACCGGTCTTGTCGATAACGCTGGCACGGTCAGGCGAGCGGTAACTCGCAAGGCACGGCGAATACAATCCCCGGGCATCCCGCCGACGTGGCGACAACCGGGCGCCCGGCGCGCATCCGCGCGACAGGCATTACCGTGGTGCGCGGAACCAGATGCGCGAAACATGGCGCGCACATAGTCGTGACACAGTCGAAGACGACTGACGAGACGCATCCTCAACGCGAGCAGCGGCCCGTCGGGAGACGGGCGCCGCCAGCCATCCTCGCCCAGGAGGAAATTCCATGCCAGAACTCGTCGTTGACCCCACAAGAATTCGTCAGTTCGGCGACCCTGCCAACACCGAATTCTGCCTGGTGACAAACGCGTCCCTGGTGGACTCGGTACGGGTCGTCAACACCGACGGCTATCGTGGCCATCGGGTCATCGTTTTTACCGGCGGGAACGCTGAGTTCGACCGCATAATGCGGGCGGACGTCCCGGAACAGGCGCACGTGCTGGTGATGTCGCCCGACTGCTTCTTCGAGTCACCGCCGCGGGACGTGCTCGGCCCGCGCCGGAAGCTGCTCGGCATGGCGTGTAACTCCACTCCCACCGACCACGCGGCACTGGAGCATTTCCTGCGCTGCGTGGAAGCCACCGACCCGGACGCGCAGGAGGCGTTCTCCGACCGCTTCTTCGCGCTGGCCGAACGCGGCGATGCGCTCGAGTACCGGGACGAGCGGTTCGGCACCACGGCGCGTCTGCGGCTGTGGGATCGGGAGCTGGTGTGGAACCAGCAGGCCGGACGGGTGGACTGGGGTGAGCAGCAGATCGTCCCGGGCGGGGAGATCAGTGTGCTGCCGATTGATATCAGGGAGTTCGGGGAATACCTGCGCCTCCCGCTCGACGGCGAGATTGTCATCGGCGGGTACCCGATTCTTCACGCCGGCGTCCCGTCATTCTCTCGGCGTGACCAGAAGCGCATTCACGGCGAACTCTGGCCGTTGCGCAGCCATCCGGTCATCGCTATCGTGGAGGACGGTGAGATAACCCGTCTAACCGCCACCGACTCAGACGGCCGGGGGGCTGTCGAGATGCTCGAGGCTCTTTTCCTGGTCGACTCCCGCTACCGGCTCGTGTGGGAGATCGGCCATGCCGTCAACACCACGCACGAGCTGCTCACCGGGAACCACGCGATGAACGAGGTCTTCGGCGCCGCGAACGGCTGTCTGCACTGGGGAATCGGGCTCACCCCGTTCACGCAGTACCACCTCGACATCATCGCCCCCGGTACCGTCGTCGCCAACGACAAGGGTGACATCCTGCTCGGCACCCCGGACCACGAGGTCACGGTGGCGCCGTCCCAGACTCCGGTCGGCCTGGCCAGCTGATCGGCGCGGCGAGCGCATTGCCCGGCTCGTTGACCGCCTGACCCTACGGGATGAGATAAAGGAGGTGACCAGCATGGAGCAGCAGAAGAAGATCAACGTCAAGAAGAACGACCGCTACCTGGGCACCCTCCTCGGCTGATGCCGTCGACTGGGCCGGGCCGGCTTTGACCGGGCCGACCCGGCCCAGATCGATTTCCGCCCCGCGCACTGTTATGCGGGCATCAGCGCACACAAATTATTGTCGCCGCATAGTCAACGCACATGTCTCCATACATTTCTCCGTACATTTCCCGAGCCCGGGGGTGGCCCTGTGACCCAGTTCGTCGTGCATCCCGATCGGCACCGCGAGTTCGGGAGCCCTAGCGAGACATTCCTGCTGCTCACCCAGACCAACCGGGTCGAGGATTTCGTGCTCGCGCCGAGCACCCGGTACCGGCACTGCGGGATCGGCGCGATCGACGCCGGTGAGTCCCTCGAGGCCGTCCTGCTCTCCGGCCGGTGCCCGGCCGACGCCGACATCTTCGTGGTCTGCCCGGACCGTTTCATCACCTCGCCCGAGTCCGCCGCGATCGGCCCGGCCCGGCGGGTGGTGGTCATGCCCTGCGGGTCGACGCCGGTGACCGATGCCCAGGTCGCCTACTTTCTGACCGTGGTGGAGCAGACCGACCCGGTCGCCCTCGAGGCGCGGGCGGACCAGTTGTTCGCCGCGCTGAGCGAGACCCCGTTCGTGCGGCTGACCGCGCCGGGCGAGTCGACGTCCGCGACCTTCACCGTCTCTGGCGACTACGAGTGGAACCAGCAGGCCGGCCCGCTGGCCCCCGGCGAGCAGCAGATCGCGCCGTCGGGTGAGGCCAGCGCGGCGCCGACCGGGCTGTATCTTTTCGACACCTCGCACCGGCTCGGCCTGAACGGGTCGGTCACGCTGTACGGTGCGCCGATCGTGCACCGTGGCGACGACCCGGAGTGCCTCGCGGAGCAGGCCAGCCTGTTCGAGGACCTCGACGTCCTGCGTGAGAACCCGGTGATCCTCGACCTGGCCGACGGCATGGTGACGGACGCCCGCCCGGTTGAGCCGGCGGCGAAACGCGCGGTCGCGGTCCTGACCGACCTCTACGCCGCGGACGACGCCTACCGGATCGTGTGGGAGTTCGGTATCGGCCTCAACCCGGTGCTGCGCCAGCAGCCCGGCAACTGCGGCCTCAACGAGATGTACGGCGCGAGCAACGGCGTGGTGCACCTGGGTTTCGGCCTGACCCCCACGACCCGGTACGCGCTCACGTTCACCTGCGCCGACACCGTCATGACGGACAAGGACGGGAGCACCGTCGCCGGCCCCGTGCCGGCCCGGCGGCTGCCGCGGCGGCGTACTCCGGACTGCGGCTGCTGACCTACAGCCCAATACCCCACAAGTCCAACACGCTACAAGCCCAATGACTCCGCGCCTCGTACCACCGCGCGCCCCCGTAGTCACGCGCCCTGCGCCGCCGCGCCGGACCGAACCCCCGAGAGGAGCCCTCGATGGACGACAACCCGCGCGACTGGTTCGGTGAGCCGCGAGCCGCCGCGGCCGCCCGGCCGTCCACCACCGGACCGGATCTGCGTGCCCAGGTCGACGACCTGCTCGACGAAAAGATCAAGAGGTTCTACGCCGAGGTCCCGTACGCGGACCACCAGCTGTCCGGGACGGACATCAACCTCGAGTACTACAAGCGCCACAACATCGAGACGATCCTGCGGCTGCGCCGCAAGCGGACCATCGACGCGCTGGCCATCGGCTACTTCACCAAGCGCGACCCCATCCGGGGCGCCCAATGGGCGCACTACGTCGAGGACGAGATGCTCCACGACGAGTGGTTCGCCGGTGACCTGGCCAAGGTGGGCGTCACCAAGGCCGAGATCTACGCCACCGAGCCGTTCCCGTCCACCAAGCTGCTCACCGGCTACCTGCAGTACAGCATGGAGTTCGAGGGAACGCCGCTGGCCTTGCTGTGCAGCGTCTACTTCGTCGAGTACGTGACGACGAAGACCCAGCCGTCCTGGGTGAAGAATCTGGAGCAGGCGCTGGGCCGGGAGAAGCTCGCCGGGGCCCGCCGCCACGTCGGCACCGACATCGAGGACGAGCACGCCACGTTCGTCTGGGAGGTCCTGGCCTCCCTGGTGAACGCGCCCGAGGACGAGGCGCGGGTGATCGAGCACGTCACCATCGTCGCCAGCCTCTGGGTGGCCTACTTCATCGAACTCTACCGGCACGTGGTGGCCGAGCCGGCGGACGCGGTCGAGGCGGGCCGGACCCTGGCCGCCGGGGTCGTCTGAACGGTGTCCGCCACCAGCCTCCCGACCGGTGCGGTCCCGACCGGCCGCGTGCCGAGCGGCCCGGCGCCGACCAGAGCCGATGCCAGCCTGCTGCGCTTCTCCGCCGGCCGGAACCCGCTTGACCCGGCGGCGGACGCCTGGCTCAAGGCCGGCCTGGCGACGGCCCTGCCCGACCTGCGGATGGACGCGCTTTTCGCCGCCCGCCCCGAGCTGTTCCGCTCCGCCGAGCACCTCGTCGTCTGCCTCGACGCCAGTGCTGATACCAGCGTCGGCGCCGGGCTCGATGACCGGGGGCCTGGCGGCGGACGTCCGGTCGCGGCGCTGGGTGCGAGCTGGGCATCGACGGCCGACGGCGAGCGGTTCCTGCACATCGGCGTCCAGTTCGTCGCCCGGGACCTGCGGGGCGGCGCCGCGTTCAGCGCGAGCTGGCTGGCGCTGCTCGACGACGTCGTGAGCACGGCGGAGTTCCCGCGGATCAGCGTGCTGCGCACCTACAACCCCGTCGCCTACTGCGCGATGCGTGCCTACGGGCGGCTGCCGGGCGCGGCGCTCTACCCGGATCCGCGGCGGGAGCGACGCGACGCCCGGATCAGCGAGCTTGCCGCGCGGGTGGCGCGGGCGGTCGCGCCGGGCGCGCCGTTCGACCGCCGGTCGGGACGGCTCGCCGGGATCGGTGTGCCGACGGACCTGTACCGCACCCGTCCCACCAGCGACGACGACCTGGTCAACACCCACTTTGCGCGGCACACCCGGCCCGGCGACCGGATCCTCTGCATGGTCCACGTCCGGTCCGAACAGACCATCCAGGCGATCCTCGACGGCTTCAGCCAGCGGTACCGGAGCGCCACACAACAGTAGAGCCGAACGGGAGCGGGGATGTTGGGACTCGAGGGCAGGATCACCGCGGTCGTGGGCGCGGCGTCGGGCATCGGCCGGGCGATCGCGATCGCCTTCGCCGAGAACGGCGCGTTCGTTGCCTGCGCCGACCTGGACAGCGCGGGCGTCACGGAGACCGTGAGCATGATCGAGACAGCCGGCGGCCGGGCCGAGGCGAGCGTGGTCGACGTGCGCAGGTCCGCGGACGTCAACACCATGCTGGCCAAGGTCGCCGCCGAGCACGGCCGGCTCGATGTGGCCGTCGGCACCCCCGGGATCAACATCAGGAAGCCGTTGGTCGAGTACACCGACGCCGAGTTCGAGGCCGTCACCGACGTGAACCTGCGCGGCGGCTTCCACGTCCTGCGCGGGGCGGGCCGGATCATGTCCGCGCAGGGCCACGGCAGCATCATCGTGATCTCCTCGATCAGCAGCCGGGTGGTCGAGCCCGGGCAGGTGATCTACGCCGGGACGAAGGCCGCGCTGGCCCAGATGGTCCGCGTCCTCGCCGCCGAGCTCGGGCCGTCCGGGGTGCGGGTCAACGCGATCGCGCCCGGCCCGGTCGAGACGGCGCTGACCGA
The DNA here is from genome assembly GCF_917627385.1 of Protofrankia sp. CiT1. Classification (GTDB taxonomy): domain Bacteria; phylum Actinomycetota; class Actinomycetes; order Frankiales; family Frankiaceae; genus Protofrankia. The sequence continues at coordinate 53,373 of NZ_CAKJTL010000121.1, read as the reverse complement.
GCCCATCCGGGCCAGCAAGGCGTGGGCGGGCGCGTACGCGGAGAAGGTGGCGCTCGGGCGCTGGGCCCGGCCGGCGGAGATCGCGGGGCCGGCGGTGTTCCTGGCCTCCGACGCCGCCACCTACGTCACCGGTGAGGTGCTGTTCGCCGACGGCGGCTGGGTCGACCTCGACGCCCGGTTCGCCGACGAGATCGCGGTCGGCACGAGCTGACCAGCACGGACACAGCGGCGCCGGAGCGGCGCGAGAGAGGACGACAACAGTGGACATCGCCGTCATCGGCGCGACGGGCGTCGTCGGCAAACAATGCCTGGAACTGCTTGGCTCCGGTGCTCTGCCAGGCCTTGGGCGGGTGGTCCCGGTCGCGTCCGCGGGCTCCGCCGGGCGGAACCTCGCCGTCGAGTACGGACTGTCACTGAAGATCGAGGATGTCGTCGCGCTGGACGACTTCGACCCGTCCGGGATCGACCTGGCAATCTTCAGCGCTGGGGCGCCGATCAGCCGGGAGCTCGGCCCGGTCGTTGCCGCGGCCGGCGCGCTGGTCGTCGACAACAGCTCGGCGTTCCGGATGGAGGACGACGTCCCCCTGGTGGTCCCGCAGGTGAACCCGCAGACGATGGCCACCCGGCCGGCCCGCGGGATCGTGTCCGTCCCGAACTGCTCGACGATCCAGCTTGTCCGCGCGCTGCACCCGCTGCGGGCGCTCGGCGGGCTGGAACGGCTGATCGTGGCCACCTACCAGGCAGCATCCGGCGGCGGCCTGCGCGGCCTCGACGAGCTGGCGGCGACGTCGCGCACGATCCTGGACAGTGAGCCGTCCGCCGGGTTGCTCACCGGGCCGCCTGTCAGTGCGACCGTCGGGCCGCCCGTCGGCGCGCCGGGCCGGTTCGGGCAGCCGCTGGCGTTCAGTCTGGTGCCCGAGATCGGCCTGCGCGACGACGACGGGATCTCACACGAGGAGCACAAGCTACGCCGCGAGCCACGCAAGATCCTCAACCTGCCGGAGCTTCGGGTAGCCGCCACGGCGGTGCGCGTCCCCGTCGTCAACGGGCATTCCGAGGCGGTGCACGTCACCTTCGACGGGCCGGTCGACGCCGGGGACGCGCTCGATGTCCTGCGCACCGCCCCTGGGCTGCGGGTGTACGGCGCGGACGAAGGCTATCCGATGCCGCGGCAGGTGTGCGCGTCCCCGCGGAGCAGCGCGCTCGTCCACGTGGGGCGGGTCCGCGCCGACCCGGACGACCCGTGCTCGCTGCTGCTGTGGGTGGTCGCCGACAACCTGGTCGTCGGCGCCGCGCTGACGGCGCTGGAGATCGCGCGGCTGGCGGCCGAGGCGTCGTGGGCATGAGCGGGGAGCCGGAGCCGCTCGTCCTCAAGTTCGGCGGCGCGTCGTTCGTGTCGCCCGGCGCGCACCGGGTGATCGCCCGGCACGTCGCCAGCCGCCTCGCCGGCCGGGCCGCCGAGCAGCTCTCGGATCGGGCTGCGGATCGGGTTCTTACGGGCAACGCCGGCCCGCGCGGCGGGCGGTCGTCGGCCCGCGTGGTCGTGGTGGTCAGCGCGGTGGCCGGCGAGACCGACCGGCTCTCGGTGCAGATGCGCGCGGTCAGTCCCGATCCCGACCGGGAGCTGCTCGCCGCCGCGCTGATGACCGGCGAGATCGTCAACGTCGCGCTCATGACCGCGGCGCTGCGCGACGCCGGGCTCGCGGCGCACGCCCTGACCGCAGCCGACACCGGCTTTGTCGGGATGGGCGAGCCGCACCACGCCGACCTGGTCGAGATCGACGCGGCGGCACTGGAGAAGGCGGCTGAGCCCGGACGGGTGGTGGTGGTGCCCGGCGGGCAGGCCATCGGACTGGATGGACGCCCGGTGATGCTCGGGCGGAACAGCTCCGATCTCTCCGCGATCGCCGCCGCGGCCGCGCTGGGCGCGCCCGGCTGCGAGATCTTCTCCAACTCTCCCGGCATCTGCACCGCCGACCCGCAGCTGGTCCCCGACGCCCGGACCCTGGCCCGGATCGACTACGACACGATGATGGCCATGTCCCGGCACGGCGCGAAGGTGCTGCACCACTCGGCCGTGGCCTGGGCGGCGCGGCACGGCGTCGAGATCCGCTGCCGCTCACTGCTGCCCGACGGGCGCTGGCACTCCGTCGTCGGTGCGGCGGACGGCTCGGCCGGAGCCGGGAGAGGTGGTGTGGTGGTCGTTCACCGCACCGGCGCGGTCTGGACGGGCGCGGCCGTGCGGGTGCGCGCGCTGCGGGAGGACCCGGCCCGCCTCGGCCCGGACGTCGTGGTCGTCGACGAGGCGGCCCCCGATGGCGCGGCCGCAGGCGCGGCCGTCGAGGCGGCGGGCCGCGACGAGGGTGTCACCCACCTCGTGCTCGCGGACGTCCTGCGTGACCTGACCGCGGACGGCCTGCGCCGCGCCGACCTGCGGCTCGTGACGACCATGTTCCCCGACGGACGGCTCGACCTGCGCCTGGTGCCGCCGTCCGAGGTGACCGCGGTCGCCCGCGCGCAGCACCGCCTCGTCACCGGCAACTGACGCCGGACCAGACCGCACCGGACCAGAGCACGCCGGGCCACGGGCGCTGGGCCACGGGCGCTGGGCCTGTCAGCCCAGTGACGCGGGCGCCGGGGCGCCGGTGAGGCCGGCCACCGCCCGGCCGATCATTTTCCCGCCCCGGTCGAGGATCTCGGCGCGCCACTGGTCGTCCTCCGGGGCGAACGCGTCGCGCATGAGCGCCCTGATGCCCGCGGCCCGCTCCTCGTCCACCCCGGTCCCCTGCTGCCAGAGCCAGTTGTCGGCCTGCAGGGCGCGCAGGACGGTCAGCGCGTCCTGGGTGCCGAACTCGAGGGTGATGGCGGTCAGCTCGACGCCGGGAAGCTCTTCCATCAGCGCCTGGGCCGAGTTGCCGCCGATGCGCGTCGAGCTGGACGTCCCGTCGTCGGAATCGGTCAGCGCCGGCCCGTACCAGGCCCCGGCCCGGGCGTGCGCCGCCGCGTCGGCACCGCCGCGGAAGATTGGTTCGGCCGCGCCCCGCGCCCCGAGCCCGGTGTGCAGGTCGATGTAGGCGATCCGGTCGTAGCCGGCGAGATGCTCCCGGATGATCGACCGCCAGGTCACGTTCGACCAGCACGGAGCCGCCCCGCCGTAGAACAGGCCGTCGGGGTGGTCGTACTGGCCCGCGGTGATGGCGAGCTGGGTGGCACGCTCTCCCACCTCCGCGACGTGCAGCAGGATCTTCTCGTCCGCGGCGGCCTGCGCTGGCCCGCCCCAGTCCGCCGGCAGCAGCAGCGGATGCAGCGCGGCGTAGCCCTCGTTGCCGGGGAGGCGACCGTGGTCGACGAAGTTCCGGTTGATGTCGACGTTGTCCTCGTTCACGCGGCGCTGGTGCGAGAAGCCGAAGGGGTTCAGTGCGTGTACCAGCACGACCGACAGCCCCGGGACGGATGCCGGGTCGAACTCCGTCAGGAAACGGAGCTGGCAGGCGGAACCGGCGAATCCCTCCGCCCCGTGCGTCCCGCTGACCAGCACCAGCGCCGCGCCGCGATCGCCGGGACCGCTGTTGCCGGCACCGCTGCCGGTAGCACTGTCCAGGCAGGCGACGTCGGTGCACAGCTGCTCGCCCGCGGCACCGAGGCCAGTGCCGTTGCGGAACGACCGCAGGCGCGCGTCCCGGCCGGCCGCGGCCGCGAGGAACCGCCCGCGGGCCTGGCCGTAGCTGGCGGAGAAGTACATCCGGCCCTCCCGATCGATGGTGAGCGTGGTTCGCGGCCGGTTCTGGATGACCGGCCGCGGCCGCGCTCCGGATGGACGTCAGTCGCTGTGCCCGCGCGGGTGTGGCGGTGCGGGCCCGGATGGCGCCGCCGGCACGTGTGTCGACTCGAACACGGACGGGCTCGGCCGCGGGCTCTCGGGGGAGCCCGGGGACAGGCCCGATGGCCGGCCCGTGGGCGAGCGCTCGAACGGACGTCCGCGGAGCTGGCCGAGCGCGGTGACGACAGCCGTGATGGCGAGGAGCACCGCGAACAGGCCGCGATAGCCGCCCGAGCTCACGATCGCGCCCGCGACCAGCGGGAAGACCAGGATGGAGACCTCGAACAGCAGCCCCGCCATCGGCAGCATCCGCGCACGCTCAGCCGGCCCCGCGAGGTTGACGGCACGGGCCTGGAACGCGGGCAGCCCGAGGCCGTACGTGCAGCCCAGCGCGAGCGAGGCCAGGCAGTACAGCACCGGGCTCGATCCGACGAACACGAACGCGGTGACCGCGACCATCATGCCAACGGTCGTCACCGCGACGACCCGGTCGGACGCGCTGTCGCGCAGGAACCGCGACAGCCCCAGGCGGACCGCGATGACCGCGATCGTGTACGTCACGTAGAACAGGTCGAAGTCGAGGCCACGGCTGTCGGCGAAAGTGGTCTGGAAGCTGTTCATCGACGTGAAGATGCAGGCGCACAGCAGGACCATCGCCAGCGGCACGACGCTCGGTGAGCGCGGGAGGCGCGGTGCCCGGGTGGTTGTGACGGCCGGCTCGGCCCGGGCCGGCTCCCGTTCCTCGCTCGCCCGTGGGCCGGGCCCGGGAACAGGAAGGGCATCGACAGGAGGGGCATCGTCGCCATGGTGGGCCCCGTCCGCGCTGTGGCCGGCGCTGGACAGGCGTCGCAGGCATGCCGCCAGCGGGATCACCAACAAGGCCGCGGCCAGCGCGAGGCCGGCCCCGGCGACGAAGACCTCCTGGTAGGACAGCCCGGCCCGGCGCAGCGCGTTGCCGAGCACCGGCCCGACACCGAAGCCGGCCTGGATCGTCCCCGTCGCGTACCCGATGAGCGTGGCCCGATCAGCGTCCGTCGCCAGGTCGGAGGCAATCATCGGCGCCGCAGTATAGGTCACCGACCAGGCCGTTCCCAGGACAATGCTGGCCGTGACGAGCCACCCGCCTACCGAACCGGTGCTCGCGGCCAGCAGCGCGGCGGCGGCGTACAGCAGACAGGCACCGGCCAGCAGCCGGTGCGGCGCGACCCGGCGTGGGTACCGGAGCAACAGCAGCAGCGCCACCGCGGCCGCCGGGGCAGCCACCGCGCACAGCACCCCGTAGGTCGCCTCGTTGCCGCCCAGCGACTTCACATATGGCCCGAGCAGGAGAAGCACCCCGTAGGCGGAGGACGCCAGCAGGACACACCCGATCAGCAACCAGAGCACGGCCCGCTCGGCAGAGGAGCGACGCCGCCCGCCGCGCCCGGTGTCCGCGATCATAATGGCGTCAGCCCTTCGTTCGAGCTCCCGCTACGCCGCGATCCGTCCGGCAGAGGCAACAGCCGACGACAGGAGACTTCCGTAGATACGAATGAACTCTAGACTTTGTTCCGTATCTGCGGATCAGAAACGCCGTCCTTGCCGATCCCGTGGCTCGCGGACCGGCAGCTCCACCGGTCAGCCTGTCCGGGCGGCGGGTCTGGCCCGCCATCGAGGCAAGTCCGCAGATTCGTTGTAAATATCTATCCAGTAACGCGGATACGGTCTATATTCTCAGGACGGGCAACATCCGCGGACTTGTTGAGAACTCAGCGCAGCGTCGCGCGCCCTCGAGGTTGGGCTGTGCTGCCGTTGGGCTGTGCCGCCGTCAGCGGCGATGGCATCCCTCCACGGCTCGAGGCCGGTCAGTCCTGACCGGCCTTCGCCAGCATGCGGACAACTCCCTCAGCTGACCGAAGATCCCTGTCAAGTACTCGTTCAAGGACTGCAATCACACATGGCAGCTATCCGCTTTCTGTACCGTCGCCTCACCGCCGTCCTGCTGGCGGCGCTGTTGGCGCTCCTGGCCCTGACCGCCTGTGGTGGCGGCACCACCAGCACCCCGAGCGGTTCCGCCGCCCAGACGACCGCGGCCGAGGCGACGAGGCACACCGTCGTTGATATGTCCGGCAACAGCGTTCAGGTGCCGACGCTTCCGAAGCGGATCGTCACCAACTATCCGGCGGTCACGCAGATCATTTTCCTGCTCGGCGCGATCGAACGACAGGTTGGCGTGACCGAGACCAATCTGACGACCCTGCCGCTGTTCAAGAAGATCTATCCGCCGCTCGCGGCGAAGACCGCCGTCTTCGGCACGGACACGACCACTGTGAACACCGAGGTCCTGCTGGCGCAGAAGCCGGACCTGGTGTTCTTGACCAGCGGTAACGAGACGCTCCGGAAGACGATCACCGATCTGGGGATCCCGGCCCTCGACGTCGCCAGCTTCCCGAACTCCGACAAGCTCAAGGACGGCGTCACCTTCATCGCCGATGTGCTCGGCGGGAACGCGCCGGAGCGGGCGAAGAAGTTCACCGAGTTCTACGACGGAGCGCTCAAGCGTGCCGCTGAGGGCACGAAGGACATTCCCGACGCGAAACGTCCGAAGATCTACTACACGGCGAACGACCCGTTGAGCACCGACGCCAGCAAGACGATCGCCGAGGTCTGGGCACGGCAGGGCGGCGGTGTGGCCGTCACGGAGAACAGCGGGGTCGAGGGCACCGCCAAGTCGGTGACACTCGAGAGCGTGTTCGCCTGGAATCCGGACTACATCATCTGCCGGGACCACTCGACCTGCGAGAAGATCCTCAAGGATGATCGCTGGTCGACCGTTGCCGCGGTGCGGAACAACCACGTGATCACAAACCCGCGCGGGGTGTTCGTCTGGGCCGCGCGCAGCGCCGAGTCCGCTCTGCAGCCGCTGTGGGTGGCCAAGACCCTGCACCCCGACCGCTTTGCCGACGTGGACATAGCGAAGGAGATCAGGAACTTCTACACCACCTTCTACAACTACAACCTCACCGACGCCGAGGTTGACGGGATCCTCAGCCCGACGCAGCCCTGACGCAACGGCTTGATCCACAGCCCTGTTGCCGGTCGCTCTACACGGAGCGAACCTCACAGCGCCGGAATGGACGTTGCCCGGCTGGGAAGAGCGGGGAACGGCACCGCCGATAGCGAGCGATCTGATTCACGTCAGGACCGGACGTGGGGCGCCTGGTTCCGGCTGACCGTGTCGATGATCTGCGCGGTCGGGCCGACGACCAGGAGCTCGTCACCTGGGCGGAGCCGGGTGTGTCGAGTCGGCCGGTAGTTGGGCGCGCGATCGGTGCTGCCGTCGTGCGCGGACGACGTGGCGACCGCGAGCATGCGGGTCCCGGTCGACAGTTCCTGGAGGGTCGGGCCGTCCAGGCCACCACCGGCGGTCACGGTGATCCGGGCGACGAGGAAGGGCTCCCGGTCGACGTAGAAGGTGCTCACCACCTCGTAGTCGAGGGCGGCGCCGACGAACCACGGGGTGGCCAGGGCGGATGCGCTGCGGGCGGTGTGGATGGCGAACCTGCGTTCGGCTTCGTCGCCAAGGGTCGTGTCGAAGATGCGCAGCACCACTCGTAGCCCAGCCTCGTCGTCATTCCCGGTCCCGGTCCCGGTCCCGGTTCCGGTCCCAGCGCTGACGCTGGAACCGGAACCGTCGGCCACGGGCACAGCGGTAGGCGGGGCGTGCCGACGTCGGCGCCAGCGCCCTCCTCGCCGCCGGGCGGTGAAATGATCGTTGAATGCCTCCCGAGCGGACAGCACGGCTTCCAGGTTCGCGACGTCGTCGCTGGTCAGGGCCGCGAGGGCGGCGGCTCGGGTGAGCCCGGCCTCCATCAGGGTCGCGCGGACGGTGGCGTCACCGAACACGACCGGTACCTTGAGGTCCCGGACGACCGAAAGGAACCGGTTGTTCTCGTTGCGTTCGATGATCACAACGTCGCGCCCGGCGGTGAGCAGGCCTTCCACGGTGGCCAACCCGACCGAACCGAGCCCGCAGACGATGACGTGGTCACGCGCGGTGGTGGCCCGTCCGCGCCCGATGGTTCGTTCCAGCCTGCGACTGATGATCACATTGGTGATGAACGCGTAGACGACCGCGATGGACAGCGCGCCGACGAGGATCAGCGCGACGCCGAACGCCTGTAACCAGCCGCCGGCCGCGCCGAAGTTGAAGTCGCCATAGCCGACGGTGGCCATTGTGGTGACGGTCAGGTAGAACGCGTCGAGCGGGCTGAAGTCCGGCGGCGCGGTCGGGTCGTTGTCCGCATACGTCAGGCTCAGCACCAGCGTGCCGATGGTCATGATGGTCAGCACGGCGCCGAGAGCGAGCCGGAACGGACGGTCGAACTCGGCCGCGATGGTCACGGCCAGATCCCGTAGCCAGGCGTGCGGGCGGCGCCGGCGGGCCGGGCTGCCACGGCTGCCACGGCTGCCACGGCCCGGCGGTGGGCCGCCATGGTGTACCGACAGGTTCGCCAGGGCGTTGACATCCCCGGAGTCGACCACCCGGACACCGTTGTCGGCGAAGTCCGCCAGCCTGCCGAGCAACGCGATGCGGTCGCCGGGGGCGACGAACGTGTCGCGGCCCGGGCACACCTCCACCCGCCGCGCCCCCGGCCTGCGCAGCGCCACCGGTGTCAGGTTGCCGAAGACCTGCCGGAACGCCCCGGCCGTGCGGACCGGGACGTCCACCACCGTGAAGATCTCCGGCCCGAGCCGGAAGGCGTGCCGTACGTCGGAGCTGATACAGGCCTCCACGAAGCTGGGGCCGGCCTTCTCCGCGAGGTTCAGCACGCGCGCGGCGGGAAGCGCCGCGCCGAGCTGGTCACCGAGCTGGGCGTTGGTGACCCGTACGACAAGCCGCAGCTCGGGCGCGATCTCGGTGGCGAGCAGCGCCGTCTCGAGGTTGTCGAGGTCGATGTCGTGGCAGGCGATCAGTGCCACCGCGCCGGTGATCGACGCCTGGCGCAGCGCATCACCGGTGTGCACCGAGTCGCTGAGGACGGGTACTCCCCACCGCTCAAGGCGGCGCCGCAGCGAGCCGACGTCGCGTCCCTCGATGACGACGACCGGCACCGCCGCCGCGTGCAGCTGCTCGGCGATCCGGAAACCCAGGTCGTTCAGCCCACAGACGACGACGTGCCCGGACACCGGCCGGCCGGCCGGGTAGCGCCGCCCGGCCGGCCGGCCGGACACGACCCTCATCACGCCTCCACCTGCGCGTTACCTCCACCTGCGTGTTCGACCCGGCCGCTCTGGCCGCAGTATGCCGTCCCCGTGCCCGCTTCGGGCCAGGGCCAGCCGCGCCGGCGGACGCCCCGATGCCGCCCGTTCGCCGGGCTTGTCGTCACGGGCGCTCCGTCACGGGTGTTCAGGCGAGCATCCATCTTTCCGAGCGTTCTACGAGCAGGCAACTTGCGTCTTCTCTTGTCAACTAATCTCTCCACGGGGTATACATGTGCTGTCGGCAGGTACCGGAACCGCAGGTACCAGAATTTGAGACAGGAGACCCGCGATGCTGATGCGCACGGACCCCTTCCGCGAGCTCGACAGGTTGACCCAGCAGGTGTTCGGCACTCCCGCACGGCCGGCCGCCATGCCCATCGACGCCTACCGCAGGGGTGACGCGTTTCTCATCCAGTTTGATCTTCCGGGTGTCGACTCGAAGTCGATCGACCTCACCGTGGAGCGCAATGTTCTTGCCGTCACCGCCGACCGCCCCGAGTCCCGGGAGTCCGAGGGCGTCGATATGATCATTTCCGAACGCCCCCGAGGCAGGTTCAGCCGGCAGCTGTTCCTCGGCGAGACCCTCGACACCGACAAGCTCACCGCGCACTACGACGACGGTGTGCTGACCGTGGTCATCCCGGTGGCGGAGCAGGCCAAGCCGCGCCGGGTGGAAATCTCCACGACCGCGGGCGGCCCGTCCCCCGTCCAGGCCTGACGGGGCTGGCCAGCGCGGGTGCGCCGGCTTCGTAGCCCGGGGGCATACTTCATGGCGACCTTCATGGCGGCGAAGCCGGTGGCACCCCGCGTCCGTGGGCGCGGTCGCCTGGCGCGCTCACGGGACGGGAGAACCACACGGGATGCCAGCGGCGGAGCCGTTCCGCGGGGCCGTACTGGACGCGGTGCTGGAACGGATCACCTATGCCAACGAGGAGACCGGGTACACCGTGGCCCGCGTCGACGCCGGTCGGTCCGGCGAGCTGGTCACGGTTGTGGGTGCGCTGCTCGGTGCGCAGCCTGGTGAGTCGTTACGCATGCGCGGGCGCTGGGGCTCGCACCCGCAGTTCGGCAGGCAGTTCCACGTCGAGGACTACACGACCGTGCTGCCGGCGACGGTCCAGGGCATCCGCCGCTATCTCGGTTCGGGGCTTATCAAGGGAATCGGGCCGAAACTCGCCGAACGGATAGTCGAGCATTTCGGGACCGATACCCTCGACGTCATCGAACAACAGCCGGACCGGCTGATCGAGGTTCCCAAACTCGGGCCCAAGCGCACGAAGGCGATCGCGGCCGCCTGGGAGGAACAAAAAGCGATCAAGGAGGTGATGGTCTTCCTCCAGGGCGTCGGGGTGTCCACCTCGCTCGCGGTGCGGATCTACAAGCAGTACGCCGACCGCTCCGTCGAGGTGGTGCGCAAGGAGCCGTACCGGCTGGCAACCGACGTGTGGGGAATCGGTTTCCGGACGGCGGACACGATCGCCAAGGCCGTCGGGATTCCGCATGACAGCCCGCAGCGCATCAAGGCGGGCCTGGTGTTCACGCTGTCGGAGTCCACCGGGGACGGCAACTGTTTCCTGCCCGAACAGCGGCTGATCGCCGAGGCAATCAAGATTTTGCAGGTCGACACCGGAGCGGTGATCGAGTCTTTGGGCGAGCTCGTCGGCGAGGAGGGCGTGGTCCGCGAGGAGGTCCCGGGGGAGGACCCGGCCGAGCCGACTGTCGCGATCTACCTGGTGCCCTTTCACCGGGCGGAGATATCGCTGGCGGGCCAGTTGCTGCGGTTGCTGCGGACGCGCAGTGACCGGATGCCCTCCTTCGCCACGGTCGACTGGGACACCGCCCTGGCCTGGCTGCGGGAGCGGACCCGAGCCGAGCTCGCACCGGCGCAGGAGGCGGCGGTGAAACTGGCCCTGACCGAGAAGGTCGCCGTGCTCACCGGCGGTCCCGGGTGCGGCAAGAGCTTCACCGTGCGGTCGGTCGTGACCTTCGCCCGCGCCAAGGGCGCGAAGGTGGTGCTCGCCGCACCGACCGGCCGGGCCGCCAAACGGCTGGCCGAGCTGACCGGTCACGAGGCGTCCACCGTCCACCGGCTGCTGGAGCTGCGCCCGGGCGGGGACGCCGCCTACGACCGTGACCGGCCGCTGGACGCCGACCTCGTCGTGGTCGACGAGGCGTCCATGCTGGATCTCCTGCTGGCCAACAAGCTCGCCAAGGCCGTCCCGCCAGGGGCGCACCTGCTCCTGGTCGGGGATGTCGACCAGCTGCCCTCGGTCGGAGCCGGTGAGGTGCTGCGGGACCTGTTGGCCGCCGGTACGCCCGTTCCGCACGTGCGGCTCACCCATATCTTCCGGCAGGCGCGGGAATCCGGTGTCGTGACCAACGCGCACCGCATCAACAACGGGGAGCATCCGCTGGTACGCGGCCTGTCGGACTTCTTCTACTTCGCCGCCGACGAGACCGAGGACGCCGCGCGGATGACCGTCGACGTCGTCGCCCGGCGCATCCCGGCGAAGTTCGGGCTCGACCCGCGCCGGGACGTGCAGGTGCTCGCGCCGATGCATCGTGGGCCGGCCGGCGCCGGAGCGCTGAACACGCTGCTGCAGGAGGCGTTGACCCCGGCACGTCCGGATCTGCCCGAACGCCGGGCCGGCGGCCGGGTCTTCCGCATCGGGGACAAGGTGACACAGATCCGTAATAATTACGACAAGGGCGCCAGCGGCGTCTTCAACGGGACCCTCGGGGTCGTCACCGCGCTCGACCTCGACGAACAGAAGCTCACGGTGCGCACGGATGAGGAGGAGGACGTCGACTACGAGTTCACCGAACTCGACGAACTCGCGCACGCTTATGCCGTGACCATCCACCGTTCACAGGGCAGTGAGTATCCTGCCGTGGTCATCCCGGTCACTACCAGCGCTTGGATGATGTTGCAACGTAACCTGCTCTACACCGCTGTCACGCGGGCCCGCACGTTGGTGGTCCTGGTCGGGTCGCGCCGGGCGATCGGGCAGGCCGTTCGTACCGTGAGCGGCGGGCGCCGCCACACCGCGCTCGACCACAGGCTACGGGTGTCCGATCACTGAACACGCGCAGGCGCGCGCGGACGGTTGCAAGCCGCCGAAAACGGTCGGGGACGCAGCCCGTACCCTGGGCAGCACGCGAAGCGTGTTCCTGGGTATGTCGTTCACCAACACACCGTTCGTCCATGCCATCCGATTACGATTTTTTCCATTTGTGGGGTAGTTGTGGGGAGTCGGAGCCGCGAACGACGGCAGGCCAAACAGCGGGCCCGTGACAACCGGGCCAGGGCTGCCGATGCCCACCGGCCGGCTGGTCGTGATGCCGATGCCTACCAGCGGGACAGGGAGACCGCCGACCTCATGATCGGTGCGGCACTGCACGCATGGCAGGCGGAGGACAGCGCGCAGCTGTCCCGGTACGTCGCGCTGCTGACCGAGCCCCCGGCCTCCTCCAGCAGGCGCCGGGCCGTCGACCGTGCCCTCGTGGCCTGGCTGAATCGCCTGGTGGAAGAGGCGCGGGACCGCGGCTGGCAGCCGGCGGACGTCATGCGGGCCGTCAGCAGGGAGGCGGGCGCCCGCCCGGCCCGGCTGACCGTCGACGCGATCGCCGGTCAGCTGCGCCGATATGCCACGGCCACCGTGGACGAGCGCTGGGAGGCACAGCTCGCGGCTGCCGAGGCCACCGTCTGGTGGGCCGATGACGACGGCTGGCTCGATGCCTGGGGCGAGCGCGAAGGCCAGGACCGGGCCGCGGCGGTTGGCTGCGCCCTGACGGTTCTCGGGGTGCTCAGTGCCCTGCCGAGGCTCGCGCGCCTGTGCCCCCCGCCCGGGACCGCGCGGCGCGGGACCCTGCACCCTGACCAGGCGGCCGGCCGTACGGCCGACGCGCGCATGCTCGACCGGGTCCGCGCGCTGCTGGCCAAGGCCGAGTCGACTGGTTTCGCGGAGGAGGCCGAGGCGCTGACCGCGAAGGCCCAGGAGCTCATGGCTCGCCACAGCATCGATTACGCCCTGCTGGCGGCCGAGACCGGCTCGCGCGCCGAACCGACCGGCCGCCGGATCGGCGTTGACAATCCTTATGAGACTCCCAAGGCGCTGTTGTTGGACAAGGTGGCCAGCGCGAACCGTTGCCGGGCGGTGTGGACGAAGAATCTCGGTTTCACCACGGTGCTCGGTTACGACTCCGATCTCGACAGCGTGGAGTTGCTCTACACGTCGCTGTTGGTGCAGGCGACCACGGCGATGACACGGGAGGGCTCCCGGCAGGACCGTTACGGACGGTCGCGGACCCGTTCGTTCCGCCAGTCCTTCCTCACCTCCTTCGCTATCCGGATCGGCGAGCGGCTGCAGGTCGCGACCGACCGGGCGGGGGAGGAGGCGGCCGCCG
>NZ_CAKJTL010000121.1:21924-39255 GCF_917627385.1 Protofrankia sp. CiT1 | reverse complement strand
ATCCGGATCGGCGAGCGGCTGCAGGTCGCGACCGACCGGGCGGGGGCGGAGGCGGCCGCCGAGACGGGCCGGGAGCGGCTGCTGCCTGTTCTGGCCGCGCGGGACGAGACCGTCAGGGAGGCGATCCGGACGATGTTCCCGGACCTTGTGTCACGGCCGGTGACAGCGAACGACCAGGAGGGCTGGCTGTCAGGCCGGGCCGCGGCCGAGGTCGCCTCCCTGGCCGCCCGCGCCGCAGTGAGCGACACCCGGCCCGGCTGACCACCCGACCGGCGTCGCCGGGGCTCCTGCCCTCTGATAGAGATGTGTTGTCAAATCGTGTAATCAGTAAGAGGATATCTTTGCTGGCTGGTGAACGGCTGTTCCCGGCGCGGGCCAGCGTGTCCTCTGGGGCCTGCGAGCGTGTGCGCGAAGCGGTGATCGCGTGCCCGCCGGCCCTCTGGCATGAAGGAGCTGGTCTGGTGCGTCGCACCCTGTTCGAACCTGAGCACGAGGAGTTCCGCGGGCTCGCTCGGACTTTTTTTGAGAAGGAGTGCGTCCCGCACAGCAGCGAGTGGGAGCAGGCCGGGGTCGTCGACCGAGAGGTCTGGCGCAAGGCCGGCCGGGCGGGTCTGCTGCTGTGGTCGGTCCCGGAGGAGTTCGGCGGCGCCGGGGTTGAGGACTACCGGTACAGCGTGGTTCTCACGGAGGAGTTCTGGGCCACCGGGAGCGTCGGTTGCGGTTTCGGGCTGCAGAACGACGTGATGCCGCCCTACATCATCAAGCTGACCACCGGCGAGCAGAAGGCGCGCTGGCTGCCCGGCTCGGTGAATGGGGACATCATCTGGGCGCTGGCGATGAGTGAGCCCGGCGCGGGCTCGGATCTCAAGTCGATCCGTACGACCGCGCGCCGCGACGGTGACAGCTATGTCGTGTCGGGCTCGAAGACTTTTATCACCAACGGGCTGCTGTGCGACAAGGCGGTGGTCGCGGTCAAGACCGACCCGGATGCCGGTCACCGGGGCATCAGCCTGCTCGTCGTCGACGCGGATACGCCGGGCTTCAGCCGGGGCCGCAAGCTCGACAAGATCGGCCAGAAGGCGCAGGACACCGCTGAGCTGTTCTTCGACGAGGTGCGGGTGCCCGCGTCGAACCTGCTCGGGCAGGAGAACCGCGGCTTCTACCACCTGATGGAAAGCCTCGGGACGGAGCGGCTCGGCGCCGGGGTGAGCGCCGTCGCCATCATGAAGCGCGCGCTGGCGCTGACCGTGGAGCAGGTACGTACCCGCAAGGCGTTCGGGACAACGATCGGCTCGTTCCAGAACACGCGGTTCGAGCTAGCCGCGGTCAGGACCTTGTGCGATGTCGCGCAGGCCTACGTGGACACCGCTGTGCGCGCCCACCTCGACGGTGCGCTCAGCGCGGTCGACGCCGCCGGTCTCAAGCAGTGGACGACCGACACCCAGTGCGAGGTGGTCGACCGCTGCCTGCAGCTGTTCGGCGGCTACGGCTACATGAACGAGTACGAGATCGCCCGGCTGTGGCGGGACGGCAGGGTGCAGCGGATCTACGCCGGCTCCAACGAGGTCATGAAGGAGATCGTGGGCCGGTCACTCGATCTCGATGGAGACTGACGGGTAATGGCGACTGACCGGTATCGGGCGCCGGCCAGTGGGCGGCGGGCATGACGCTCACCACCGCCCACTGGCCGGCCGACACCGGCGTCGCGTTGTGCGAGATGCCGGTCGGTGACTGGTTGCGCCAGGTCGCCGACCGGCATCCGGACCGGCCCGCGTTACGCTGGCAAGATGATCTTTGTATTGCCACCGTGACCTACGCCGAGCTGGTGGATCGTGCCGCCGCCGTGGCGGCCGGCCTGCTCGGTGTGGTGGCACCGGGGGACCGGGTCGCCCTGTGGGCGCCCAACTGCCCCGACTGGGTCGTGGTGCAGTGCGCCGGCGCGCTCGCGGGCACCGTACTCGTACCGATCAACACATCGCTGCGGGACGAGGAGGTCAGCCACGAGTTGCGCCAGTCCGGCGCGCGGCTCATTATCGCGGCCGCCGAGCACCGAGGTTCCCCGTTACGGGAGCGTGCGCGGGCCCTCGCCGACGAGCTGCCCGGCCGGCCGGTGCGGGTCGTGGCGCTTGAGGAGCTGGCGCGTGCGTTGCCGCCGCGTCCGGGGCCGCTGCCCGCGGTCTCCCCGCTGGCGCCCTTCCTCATCCAGTACACCTCGGGGACGACAGGGCGGCCCAAGGGCGCTGTGCTGTCCCACTTCGCCGTGCTCAACACCGGCCGGATCGCCGGGCGCGTCTTCGCCGGTCCGCTGGTGTGGTGTTCCGGGCTGCCGCTGCACCATGTGGGCGGTTCGGTGTCCGGGGTGCTGATGACGTTCGCCTCGGCGGGGACGATGGTCCTGTCCCCGGGCTTCGAGCCGGCGCGCACCCTGTCGCTGATCGAGCGGGCGCGGGTCACGGCGCTCGGTGCCGTCCCGACGATGCTGTACGACCTGCTGGCCTACCCCGGCCTCGCCCGGTACGACATCAGCAGCCTTCAGGTCATCCAGACCGGTGGCACGACAGTGCCACCGGCACTGATCCGCCGTACCGAAGCCGTGCTCGGCTGCCGCGTCGTCATCTCCTACGGCCAGTCCGAGGCGCCGAACGCAACCGCCTGTCTTCCCTCGGACAGTGATCTGGTGAAGGCCGAGACGCTGGGGCGGGCGTTACCGCGGCGCGAGGTGCGGATCATCCGGCCGGGCACCGAGGGGACCACCGCGGACCTGGGCGAGCACGGTGAGCTGTGGATCCGCTCGCCGTTGAACATGAGCGGCTACCACGACGATCCCGAGGCCACCAGCCGGACGCTCGACGCCGAGGGCTGGCTGCACACCGGTGACCTGTGCGCCATGGACGCGGCCGGGATCCTGCGGATCCACGGACGCATCCGGGACGTCATCATCCGCGGCGGGGAGAACATCTACCCGCGTGAGGTCGAGGAAGCGCTGCTGGACCACCCCGGGGTGGTGGACGCGGCGGTGGTCGGCGCGCCCGACGAGCGCCTCGGCGAGGTTCCGGTCGCGTTCGTCGTGCCCGCTGCCGGCAGCGCCACCACCGCCGACGAGCTGGCCGCGTTCGCGCGGTCCCGGCTCGCCTACTTCAAGGTGCCGGTGGACTGGCATGTCGTCGACGACCTTCCCCGGACGGCATCGGGCAAGGTGCGCAAGTTCCTCCTGCGGGAGACGATCGCGCAGGAGTCACCGCGCGAGAGCTAGGGCGTGTCTGACGGATGGTGGTCGATCCATCGCCGCAGCCAGCCGGACACGATCGCTGGGATCTTTCTGCCCGAGGCCTGCCCGAGGCCTGCGCGGACGGTAGCGGTGGACGCATTGTGTGATCACACTTACTCTCGGTAGTGGGTCAGTCTGGACTGGAAACGTTGCCGTGAATGGGTCAGCGGCCCTGCCGGCCCCGGTCCCGGGGTTTCCCGGCCAGCTCGGCGGAGGGGGATCGCAACATGCACAGAACGCTGATTGTTGCCAAAATCGAACCCGGTTCCCAGCAGGATGTCGCGCGTATCTTCGCGGAGTCAGACACCACCGGTCTGCCGCGTGCGGCCGGTGTCGTCCACCGTTCCCTTTACTCCCTCGGAGATCTCTACATACATCTTCTGGAAACCGTCGACGACGGTCGCCGGACGGTTGAGAACGCACGTGGCCACGAGGAGTTCAAGCGTGTCAGCGACCGCCTGACGCAACATATTCGGCCGTATCTGAAGACATGGCGTTCGCCCGCGGACGCGATGGCCCACTGCTTTTACACCTTTGAGAGCACACCCCGGGGGGAGGCCGCGTGAAGAGCGCCACCGCCACGGCGACGGCCGCCGCCTGGACCCGTTGCGGATCCTGCGCGGCGCTCGTCTACGGCCGGCGGCTGGCCCGCAACCTGCTCGTGTGTCCCGAATGCGGTCACCACGACCGGCTCACAGCGCCGCAACGGGCCGATCAGCTTTTCGACACGGGCAGTTTCACGCCCTTGCTGGTCGAACCCGTTCCCTTTGACATCCTGGACTTCACCGATACCCGGCCCTACCGCCGGCGCTGGGAGGCCGCACGCCAGGAGACGGCACTGCCCGAAGCGGTGCTGTGCGGTAGGGCAGAAATCGGCGGCTACCCGCTCGTCGCGGCCGTCATGGATTTCCGTTTTCTGGGCGGCAGCCTCGGTTCGGCGGTCGGGGAAATGATTACCCTCGCGATCGAACATGCCGCGGACGAGGCGCTCGCGCTGCTCATCGTGGCGACCTCCGGCGGCGCTCGGATGCAGGAGGGGTGCCTGTCGCTGATGCAGATGGCGAAGACCGGCATTGCCGTCCAGCGGCACCGGGAACGGGGCCTGCTGTCCATCAGCCTGGTGACCGACCCCACCTACGGTGGGGTGGCGGCATCGTTTGCGACGAACACGGACGTGATCGTCGCTGAGTCCGGGAGCCGGATGGGTTTCGCCGGCCCCCGCGTCATCCGCCAGACCATCGGGCAGGAGCTTCCCGCCGAGTTCCAGAGCAGCGGGTTTCTCGCCAGCAAGGGGCAGGTCGACATCGTCGCCGACCGGGCGGACCTGCGGACATGCCTGAGCCGGCTGCTCGCTGCCGGGCATCGCGCGCGGGGGGCTGCCGGCCCGCCCGCTGGCCCGTCCGCCGGGGGAGCAGCGAGCGGGCCAGCGGGCGTGGTCATCACCGACCCGGAGCGGCTGGTCCAGCGGGATCCGTGGGAGACGGTACGGCTCGCCCGCGACATCGACCGCCCGACCGTGCGGGACTATCTCGCCCGTTCCTTCGACTCGTTCGTCGAGCTGCACGGAGACCGCCTGTACGGCGACTGCCGCGCGGTGGTCGCGGGCCTTGCGGAGATCGACGGACTCGCCGTGGCGGTCATCGGGACAGCGAAGGGACACTCGACCGCGGACCTCATCGCGCACAACTTCGGCATGCCGCAGCCCGAGGGCTACCGCAAGGCCATGCGCGTGATGTCGCTGGCGGCCCGCCTCGGCCTGCCCGTGGTGACCTTGATCGATACCCCTGGCGCCTACCCCGGCCGCGAGGCCGAGGAAAGAGGCCAGGCGTCCGCGATCGCGCACGCCATCCAGTGGATGTCGGCGCTCGCGACCCCGATCATCGCTGTGATCACTGGTGAGGGCGGTAGCGGCGGCGCACTCGCGCTGGCTGTCGCGGACCGTGTTCTGGTGGCGGAGAACGGTGTCTTTTCCGTCATCAGCCCGGAGGCCTGCTCGGCGATCCTGTGGAACGACGCCCAGGCGGCGGCTCAGGCGGCGCGTGCGCTCGGCCTGACCGCCCCGTCGTTGTTGCGCCTGGGCATCGTCGACGGGGTGGTGCCGGAGCCGCTCGGGGGAGCGCAGGCGGATCATGCCGGCGCCGCGGACCTGCTCCGGGCCGCGGTGGGAGAAACACTGCGGCCGCTGATGCCGGTACCGAGGGCCGAACTCGTCAACGCTCGGCGCGCGCGGTTCCGCCGGTTCGGCCAAGCGGCGGTGGCGGTCCCAGCCTCGGTCCCGGCGCCGCTGCCCATGCCTGCGCCACGGGAAAAGGAGACGGCCGCATGAGAACGGGTAGCACGACCGATCAGCGCCAGCACGTTCTGGGCTGTCTGCACGAGCATGCCAGGCGGCTGGCCGATGAACTGCCGGCAGGCCTTGGCCGTATCCGGGTCTGCTCTGGCGATGTGGCCATCGAGGTCGAATGGTCGCGGGCCGCCCTCACGGCAGCTGTGCCGGCCCAGCTGGAACCGGCCGCCACACTCGTCTCGGTGCTCGGCCCCACCGGTCCCACCGGCCCCGCCGGCCCCGGCGAACTCGCGGACGCCGGGGCCGGGCATGTGGTCGCCGTCTCCGCGCCGATTGTCGGGACCTTCTATCACGCCCCCGAGCCGGGGGCCGAGCCCTATATCACCGTGGGGAAGGTCATCGAGGCTGGCGCGACCATCGGCATCGTCGAGGCAATGAAACTGCTGAACCCGGTGACCGCGGATACCGGCGGAACAGTGACCAGGATCTGCGTTGAGAACGGGGAATCGGTCGAATTCAGCCAGGTGCTCGTTGAGATCACGCCGCGCCAGTGACGGACCGACGGGCGCGGCACCATGGCAGCACCGTCTCGCTCGGCGGCGCCGGGGGCGCCTTTCCCTTTTCCCGCGGGGGTAATGGAGTTGTTCCAGAAAATTCTCATCGCGAACCGAGGCGAGATCGCGTTGCGGGTCGCCCGGGCATGCCGCGAGCTCGGCGTCCGGACAGTCGCCGTCTACTCGACCGCGGACGCCGATTCTGTCGTCCGGCGGTACGCCGATCAGGCGGTGTGTATCGGGCCACCGCCGCCACGGCGCAGCTACTGCAATGTCGCGGCCATCATGGAAGCGGCCAGGATGACGGAGGCAGATGCCATTCATCCTGGCTATGGGTTCCTGTCTGAGGATCCGGATTTCGCCGAGATCTGCGCGGACAACGGTCTGGTCTTCATCGGCTCCCCACCGGAGGTGATGGCGTCGCTGGGCGACAAGAACGCGGCGCGTGGCCTGATGCGCCAGGCTGGGCTGCCCCTGCTCACCGGCAGCACGGATGTCGCCCGCAGCGCGGCGGACGTCCGCGACATCGCCGACACCATCGGTTATCCCGTCATTATCAAGGCCGTTGCCGGCGGTGGTGGCCGCGGCATGACCGTTGTCTGGTCGGCCGCGGAGCTGGCTCGGGCCTACACCCGGACACGCGCCGCGGCGCGGGCCGTGTTCGGCGACGACCGGATCTACGTCGAACGCTTCCTGGAACGGGCACGCCACGTCGAAGTGCAGATACTCTGCGACGCGCACGGTGGGGGCATCCACCTCGGCACCCGTGACTGCTCGGTCCAGCGTCGTCACCAGAAGCTGGTCGAGGAGGCGCCGGCACCCGAACTCGATCCCGATCGGGTGGCCGAGATGTGCCAGGACGCCGTGCGCGGGGCGCTCTCGGTCGGTTTCACCGGTCTTGGCACGGTCGAGTTCCTGGTCGACGAGGACCAGAACCACTACTTCATAGAGATCAACAGCCGTATCCAGGTCGAGCACCCGGTGACCGAGATGGTGACGGGCTGTGATCTTGTCCACGAGCAGCTGTACGTGGCGAGCGGCACGCCGCTGCGGCTGCGCCAGGATGACGTCGCCCCGCGCGGCGTGGCGGTCGAGTGCCGGGTCAACACCGAGGACCCCGACCGCGGGTTCGCGCCCGCTCCGGGGCTGCTCGAGCGGTTCACCCCGCCGGCCGGCCCGTTCGTCCGGGTCGATACCCACGGTTTCCCCGGCTATCGGGTCAGCCCGCACTACGACTCGTTGCTGGCCAAGGTCTCGGTCTGGGCGCCCAGCCGGGCCGAGGCGCTGAGCCGGGCCGAACGCGCCCTGGGTGAGTTCGACGTCGCCGGCCCCGGCGTGGCCACCACCATCCCCTTCATCAAACGGGTGCTGACCGACACCGAGTTCCGGAAGGGGCTGTACTCGACCGGCCTGGTCGACCGCATGGTCACGGACTAGGGCGTGGCTGAGGGTGACTGCCCGCGCCGCCTCGCGATGCACGCGCTCAGCCCCGCTCCTTGATCCACACCCCTGTTGCCGGGCGCTTCGAGGGGCTCCGGCGGTAGGGCGTTCGATCAGGGCGCGGCGTCCGGGTGGATGGATCGCGAGCCGGACAGCCCTGTTGGCGGAGCCTCTTACTGAAAAGGATACGATGATGAGCGCGGAAACCACCGGAAATACTCGGGTAGTCGTGACACCCGCACAGATAGCGGAGATTCTCGTCACGAAGGCCGGTATGGATCCGGCTATTTTCTCCGGGAATCCAGACAGCTCTCTTCAGAATCTTGAGATCGACTCCTTGGCTGTACTCGAACTACAGGCTGTGATCGTTGAGAGGTTTGGGGTAGAGATTCCCGACGAGGCCATCACCATGACGCTCGGAGAAATCGCCGCCGTTGTCAACGAATGCTTTGAGGAGGTCTCCTGAAAATGTCTGGACATACCCAGAACTCAGTGTTCATAGCCGCGCCATTCGATGTTGTCTGGAGTGCCACCAACGATGTCGAAAAATGGCCTGGCCTCTTTACGGAGTATGCCTCGGCCGAGATTCTGGAGCGGCGGGGAAACACGGTGCGTTTCCGGCTGACCATGCATCCGGACACGGACGGGCGGGTCTGGTCATGGGTGAGCGAGCGGACGGCCGACCGCGACCGTCGGGAGGTGCGCGCGCACCGCGTCGAGCCGGGCCCCTTCCGGTACATGAACATCTACTGGACGTATGAGGAGGCCGACGGCGGTGTGCGGATGCTGTGGGTACAGGACTTCGCCATGCGCCCGGACGCTCCGGTCGACGACGAGGCGATGACCGCCCGAATCAACATCAATTCGCTGATCCAGCTGGAGGTCATCCGGGACAAGGTCGAACAGCTGGCGGCCGGTGGGGCCGATGTGGCCGGGGCTGGCGTGGCCGGCACGGCCCGCGACATCCGCGCATGACGAGCGAGAAGGGATCGAGAGGCATGGCCGTCACATCCCACTGTGGGCATGTTGCCGCTCGTGACGTGCCGGCGGACCGGCGCCGCGGCGGAGAGCTGCGCGTGCTGCTCGGCCCGCGGACCGTCGGCAGCACGTCCGGCTTCATGGGCGTGGCCACTTTGTTGCCCGGTGAGAGGATCACCGAACATTACCATCCATACAGTGAGGAATTCCTGTGCGTCACGCATGGTGCGATTACCGTGGACTGCGATGACGAGCCGGTGGTCATCGCGTCCGGCGAGGGACTCTACATCCCGGTCGGGATGCGGCACCGGCTGCGCAACACCGGGACCGAACAGGCCTCGGTGGTCTTTCACCTCGGTCCGCTCGCCCCCCGCCCCGAACTCGGGCACGTGGACACCGAGAGCCCGGCCGCCGAGAACCCCGCTACCGAGAGCCCCGCTACCGGCAGCCCGGTAACAGACCCGGTGGCTTTGTGATGGTCGCCTCCCGGCGCGTGGCCGTGACCGGGGTGGGTGTGGTGGCACCGGGCGGGGTGACCCGGCCGGCATTCTGGTCGACGGTCACCGAAGGGCGTACCGCCACCCGCCGCATCACCTTCTTCGACCCGTCGCCGTTCCGCTCCCGGGTCGCGGCCGAGTGCGATTTTGATCCGGTGGCGGCCGGCCTGTCCGCCCGGCATACGCGGCGATCCGACCGGTACATCCAGTTCGCTCTCGCCGCCGCGGCGGAGGCGGTCGCCGACAGCGGGATCGTCTTCGACGAGGACACCGCGAACGCGGCCGGCGTCGCGATGGGTACGGCGGTCGGCGGTACCACGGCGTTGGAAACCGAGTACGTCGTGGCCAGCGACAGCGGCCGGGAATGGCTGGTCGATCCCGACCATGCCGCTCCGTTCCTGTATCAGGCTCTGCTGCCGAGCAGTCTCGCGGCCGACGTGGCGGCCTGGTTCCAGACACACGGCCCCGCGCAGGTCGTCTCGACCGGCTGCACCTCCGGGATCGACGCCATCGGTTACGGCTACCAGCTCGTCATGGACGCGGAGGTGGATGTCATGATTGTCGGCGCTTCGGATTCCCCGATCTCGCCGGTCACGCTGGCGTCGTTCGACGCGATCAAAGCGACGTCGCCGGACGACTCCGACCCCGCGCATGCCTCCCGGCCCTTCGACCGGGACAGGCAGGGCTTCATCCTGGGCGAGGGCGCCGCCGTCCTCGTCCTGGAGGAGATGGGACACGCGCTGCGCCGGGGAGCCCGCGTCTACTGTGAGGTCGCCGGGTTCGCCACCCGGGGAAACGCCTTCCACATGACCGGCCTGCGGCCTGACGGCGCGGAGATGGCGGTCGCCATCGGTGACGCGCTGGCCCAGGGACGGCTGGCGCCGACGGATGTCTCCTACATCAACGCTCATGGTTCGGGCACCAAGCAGAATGACCGCCACGAGACAGCCGCCTTCAAACGCGCCCTCGGCGAGCACGCCTACCGGATACCGATCAGTTCGATCAAGTCCATGGTTGGCCATTCGCTCGGCGCGATCGGCGCCATCGAGATGGCCGCCTGCGCGCTGGCGATCGAGCACGGGGTGGTGCCGCCCACGGCGAACTGGGCGAACCGCGATCCCGAATGCGATCTCGACTACACGCCGAACACAGCGCGGGAGCAACAGGTCGACGTGGCGCTGTCGGTCGGCAGCGGTTTCGGTGGATTCCAGTCGGCCATGGTCTTCGCCCGGCCGCGGGAGGCCGGGCGATGACGCGCCAGGCGGCCGCGCCGCGCGCGGTCGTGACCGGCATCGGGATCGTCTGCGCGAGCGGCGTCGGCGCGGACACCTACTGGAAGACGGCGCTGTCCGGCGAGAGCCGGATTGAACGGATCTCCCAGTTCGACCCGTCCCGGTACGCAACCACCCTTGCCGGGGAGATCGACGGCTTCCAGGCTGCTGACCACATGCCCAGCCGGTTCGTGGTGCAGACCGACCGGTGGACCCAGCTGGCGTTCTGCGCGGCGGGCCAGGCGCTCGCCGACGCCGAGATCGATCCGGCGGCCCTCGATCCGTACGAGATGTCGGTGGCACTCGCGAGCGGTTCCGGCGGGAATGTCTTTGGCCAGCGTGAGCTCCAGCGGCTGTGGAGCTCACCGTCGCGCACGGTCGGCGCCTACCAGTCGATCGCCTGGTTCTACGCGGCCACGGTTGGCCAGTTGTCGATCATGTATGGCATGAAGGGGCCGTCGGCGGTGCTGGTTGCCGAGAGCGCCGGCGGTCTGGACAGCCTCGCCCATGCCGCGCGGCTGGTCCGCCGCGGCACCCCGGTGGTGCTCGCGGGCGGGACCGAGGCCCCGCTGTCCCCGTATGCGCTCACCTGCCAGCAGCACAACCACGCGATGACCGCCCGGACCGACCCGGCGCGGGCGTACTGCCCGTTCGACGTGGACGCGGATGGTTACGTGCCCGGGGAGGGGGGCGCGGTGCTCGTCGTCGAGGACCTCGGCCACGCGCTGGCCCGCGGCGCGCCCGTCATCTACGGGGAGATCGCCGGTGCCGCCGCCACGTTCGACGGGCGGCCCTGGCGGCCCTGGCGGCGGGGAGCCGAGGGGGACGTGGAGCAGTACGCGCGTGCCATGACCATGGCATTGCGGCGGGCCGGCGTACGTCCGGGTGAGGTTGACGTCGTCTTCCCCGACGCGCTTGGCCTGCCCGCCGCGGACCGGGACGAATGCGCCGCCATGCGGGCGGCATACGGCTCGGCGTCACCAGCCGTCACCACGCAGAAACCTCTGGTCGGACGGCTTTACCAGGGTGGGGCCGCGCTGGACGCGGCGACCGCGCTGCTGGCCATGCGTCACGATCTTCTTCCGCCCACCGCGGGTACCCGCCGGCCGGCGCGGGGATGCCGGCTCCACTTCGTGTCCGAGGTGACCCCCACACCGGTGTTCACCGCGATGGTCAACGCCCGTGGACTGGACGGATTCAACACCTCCCTCGTGCTGCGCCGGTGCCCGGAGATCGACCTGAACGCGGTCCCGGCCGCTGGCACACGCCCGCGGCCCCAGCCGGAAAAGAAAGGGGACAACCAGCGATGACCAGCCCCGAGACGGCCGGCGGCGGCGCCGAGAGCGACACGGTACGGACGCTGCTGCGGATGCGCGCCACTGCCGGCCGTGAACACGAGTTCGAAAACGCCTGGCGGAAGGCGGCCGAGGTCATCAGCACGGTGCCCGGTAACATCCGCCAGGATCTCATGCGCGACCCGGATCTTCCTCGTGAATATGTGATCGTCGCGGATTGGGAGAGCCGGGCGGCGCTTGACGCCTTCGGGCGCAGCCCGCGCCGGGACCATCTCACCACGGCCCTGCGGGACCTGCGCGATGATGCGGACCGCCATACCTACCAGATCCTGCAGACCCTGGCCGGACGGGAACCGGCGGTGCGTGTGCTGGTCACCACAACCGTGCCCGCGGGTGAGGAGGCAGTCTTCGAACAGGCCTTCCTCGACGTGGCGGCGGCGATGCGCGGTGTTCCCGGCCACCTCCGGGAAGAGCTTCTGCACGAGCCCGGAACGCCCACATACCACCTGCTCGCCGAATGGACGTCGAAGGCCGCGTTCCTCGACTGGGTACAGGATCCGCGTCATACCGATCGGACCAGGGAGCTCCTTCCCTACCTCAACCGCGGGTTCTCCCGCCGTGTCTTCACGATCGCGGCCCGGCCACCGGAGCCGGCAGCGGGCCCGGCACCGGATCCGGCCACGGCCGCCTCTCCGCTCACCGTTATCGGCGCCGGTAACGCGGCCGGTAACGCGGCCGCGCCGACGGCGCCGGGCAGGCGGCGGGAGCCGCGCGCGACAACCGACGTGCTGGTGGTCGGCGCGGGACCGACCGGGCTGACCCTGGCCATCGAGCTGGCCCGCCGCGGGGTCGCGTGCCGGCTGGTGGACAGCAACGCCAAGCCGCCGGGCCGGGCGGACAAGGCCATCGGGGTGCACTGCCGGACCATGGAGATCTGGGAGGACATGGGCCTCGCCCGCGCGGCCATCGATACCGGCATCTGGTTCAACGGCCAGATCGTCATCGTGAACGGACGCCAGACGCACCGGGTCGAATGGAATCATCCGGAGCTGCCATACGCCCACCTCGGACTGCCCCAGTACGAGACGGAACGGCTCCTCGTCGACCGCCTGAGTACCTTGGGCGGTTCGATTGAGCGGGGCCTGGAACTACACACCGTCACCCAGGACAGCGCGAACGTGGTCGCTCACCTGTCCACCGCCGACGGAGCGCGGGAAACGGTGCATGCCAAGTACATCGTCGGTTGCGACGGCGCGCACAGCGTCGTCCGCCGGGAGCTGGGGCTGTCCTTCAACGCCGGGGCCGGGCGGTTCCCGCAGCTGTTCATGCTCGCCGACCTCGACGTCGACTGGGCGATGCCCGAGGGGTACCTGCTGCGTTTCATGCACATGACCGACGGTGAGCTCGACGGGATGCTGGTGTGCGTCCCGCTGCGGGGCACGGGCCGCTACCGGATGGCGACCATGGCGCCGCCGCGCGTCATGGTGGAGGCGGCCCGCACCGAGGTGCCGCCCGGCTTCACCAAGGAGTACGAACCGCCGACGCTGGCCGATTTCCAGGTCGCGCTCGACCGGCTCGCCCCGGCCGGCACCACCGGCCGCAACCTCCGCTGGTCGTCGATCTTCCGGATCAGCCACGGGATCGTCGACCGGTACCGGGTCGGCCGGGCCTTCGTCGCGGGCGACGCCGCGCATCTGCACCCGCCCGCGGGCGGCCAGGGCATGAACACCGGTATCCAGGACGCCTACAACCTCGGCTGGAAGCTCGCGCTCGCGGTGAACGGGCACGCCGGGGCCGGGCTGCTCGACAGCTACGAGGCCGAGCGCCGCCCGGCCGGACAGGCGGTCATGGACCGCGCCGTCCGGGTGGCGTTCACCGACGAGATGGACAACGCCGACGAAAAGGCACAGTTCCTCGAGGAGATGCAGCTGACCCTGACCTATCGGGGCACCCCCGGGGTCGGCGAGGCGCTCGGCTGGGATGCGCCCGACCGGGGACCGGCCGCCGGGGATCGCGCGCCCGACGTACACGGCCTGACCCGCCGCGGTGTCGGGCACCCCATGCGCCTGTTCGAACTGACCCACGGGATCTCGCACACCCTGCTGATCTATACCGACGCCAGTACGACCGAGGAGGACCTGCGCGGCTACGAGAAGACGGCTGGCGCGATCCAGCACCGGTTTCCCGAGCTGGTCACCATCTACCTGGTCCGGGACCCCGACGCCCCGCGGCCGCCAGCGGTGGGCCTGCCCGTCGTGTACGACACCGGCCGACAGTGGCGCGCCGCCTACGCCGCCGCCGGACCGTGTGCTTACCTGATCCGTCCGGACGGGCACGTGGGCTTCCGGACCAGGCCGGTCCTTGCCGGCGCCCTCGAGGACCATCTGCGTGCCGTGTTCGGCGATGGCCGGCAGTCCCGGGAGTGATCCCGGGTGTCCCGGGCGTCGACGGGGCGCAAGAAACATGATCGTGTCGTCGTTGGCCTGGAGCCCGGCCCTGGGCAACGGGAGATGCGACAGGGGAGGGAGCTGGCATGGAACGTGGGAAAGGCCGTCACCGACGGCTGCGGGTCGCGGTGTGCGGGGCCGGCGCGGCGGGGATGACCAGCGCGCTCGCCCTTGCGCGCGAGGGGCATGCGGTCACCCTCTTCGAACGGGACGCGGCCGCTCGGCCGGCGCAGGTCGGTGCGGCTGCCGGCTGGCGACGGACCGGGGTCGCGCAGCTGCACCAGCCGCACGCTTTTCTCGCCCGTGGCTGCGCCGAGCTGCTTGCGGGGCTGCCCGACGTGGTGGCGGCGCTGCACACGGCCGGTGCGCTGGAGGCCGCGCTGCCGCACGGGCTGGCTTCCTTCCTGTGCCGGCGCAGCACGGTGGAGTGGGTGCTGCGCCAGCTGGTCGAGGCCGAGCCCGGCATCAGCGTCCGGCTCGAGGCCGTGCGGCGGGTCGATGCGCACAGGGGGAGCGTCGACGTGGTACGCCTGGGTGACGGCAGCGCGCATCCAGTGGATCTCGTGGTCGACTGCGGTGGCCGGCGCGGCGCTCTCACGACGGAGATGCTCGCCGAAGAGGTCTTCGACGAGCCGGCCAACGAGACGTACCGGTCACGCCGCTACCGGCTGCGGCCAGGATGCCAGTTCGCCGCGGTCAACCGCGGGGTGATCGGGGTCGAGGAGGGCGACGGCTACTCGTTCCTGGTCTTCCCACACGACGCGGGGACGTTCACCGTCACGTTCGTGCACCTGCCTGAGGACAAGGCGCTGGCGGGTCTGCGGGCGGTGCCCGCCTTCGAGGCGGCCGCGCGCATGGTTCCGCTCGGCGCGGCCTGGACCGACCCCGCGTTCGCCGAACCGATCTCGGATGTCATGGTCATGAACGGCCTGCGCAACGTGTTCCGTCCGCTGGGCCCGGCCAGGCCGCTGGGCCTGCACGCGATCGGCGACGTCGTGTGCACCACCAACCCGCATTTCGGTCGAGGCATCTCGCTGGCTGTGGCGCACGCTCTCACGCTCGCCCGCGCGGTCGCCGAGGATCCGGCCGACCCCGAACTGTGGCGTGACCGGGTCGACGCCTGGGTCCACGGTGAACTGTGGTCGTGGTTCGATGACGCCCGGTCGCTGGACCGGTCGCGTACCGTGCTCTGGCGGGCAGCTATGGCCGAGACCGACCCGGCCGCTGCCACCGCTGGGGCCATTCCGGCGATGAGCCCCCCGAGCCCGGCCGCCGTGCCGCGGCTCATGGTGCTTGCCGCGGCCGGCGTCGATCCAGTGGTGGCGCGGGCGGTGTTCCGCCACATGCATCTGGCCGCCGCGCCGGAGGAGCTCAACGCGGTGCAACCGCGGGTGTCCGAGCTACTTGCCGCGGGCTGGCGCCCGCGGCGGCCGGCCGGTCTGCCGACCAGGCAGGAGATCGTCGAGGTCGTTCGCGCGGTCAGGGCGCCGGCCATGTGACCGGGGGCGGGCCGCCCGCGGGCAGGGCGATCGCGGTAATGATCAGTCCGTTGCGGGCCAGCCAGCGGCCCGCGAACTCGGTCAGTTCATGACCGGCGAGGATCGGGCCGGCCACCAGCAGCCGAGCGTGGAAGGTACCGGTGGGTTCGGCGGTGATGAGCGCGTCGTCAAAGCCAAGCCAGCGTCTGGCCAGTGGGAACCATGCTTTGTACACCGACTCCTTGGCGCTGAACAGCAGCCGGTCCCAGCACACCTCGGGGTGACGTGATGTTCGCTGGTCGAGCCAGGAACGCTCCTCGGCCAGCGCGACCTGGTCGAGGACGCCCGGCGGCACACCCTCGTTGGGTTCGGCATCGATACCGATCGTGACGATATCGGCGGACCGGGACACGGCGGCCGCCCGGTATCCGGCACAGTGCGTGATACTGCCGACGACTCCGGCGGGCCATCGCGGCTCGCGCCGGGGACCGGGCAGGATCGGTGCCGGCGGCAGGCCGAGCCTGGCGAGCGCACGGTGGGCGCATACCCGGGCGGTGGTGAACTCCCGGCGCCGTTTGTCCACGGACCGCGCGAGGGTCGCCTCCTCCTCGGCGAACAGCACGGCGTGCGGGTCGTCGGTGAAGGCCTCGACCGCGACCACGCTGGCGGGCAGCAGTCTCTCAAGCAGGGCGGTCTCACACATGCGGATCCGATGCATGCCGCTTCGGGACGCTCCAAGCCGAGGCGTACTGGTCCGGCGCCGGCAGAATCTGGCGCGGGACATTGCGCGGCATGTTCCACCGGCTCCATTCCCGCGGGTAACCGACCGAAACCTCCTCGAACCGGACGCCGTCATACCAGGTTGTCCGCGGGATATGAAGATGGCCGTAGACGACGGCTGTGGCCCGGAAGCGCAGGTGCCAGTCGGCGGTGCTCTCGGTGCCGCACCACTGCGCGAACTCGGGGTAGCGCAGCACATCTGTCGGGCCGCGTACCAGCGGGAAGTGGTTCACCAGCACGGTCGGCAGGCTCCGCTCGCGGGCGGCGAGCCGGTCGCGGGTGTGCGCGACCCGAAACCGTGACCATGCGTCCACGCCCGGGTATGGGTCGGGATCGAGCAGGAACTCGTCCGAGCACATCACGCCGGACTCGCGGGCCACGGCGAGCCCTTCCTGCTTGGTGCGGGTGCCCGCCGGGCGAAACGTGTAGTCGTAGAGCAGGAACAGTGGTGCGATGGTCACGGGGCCGCCGGCGCCTGTCCAGACGGGGTAGGGGTCCTCCGGGGTCAGCACACCAAGGCCGCGGCACATCTCCACCAGGTACTGGTAACGCCGTTCGCCGGTCAACCGCACCGGGTCTTTTCGCGGCGTCCACAGCTCGTGGTTACCGGGAACCCAGATCACTGTGGTGAACCGGCTGCTCAGCAGCGTCAGCGCCCACTCGATGTCCGCGGCGACCTCACCGATGTCACCAGCGACGATCAACCAGTCCGCGGCCGACTCCGGCCGGAGCTCCTCGACGATCTGGCGGTTCTCGGTATAGGCGACATGCAAATCACTGATGGCCAGTAATTTCCCAGCCGCGGCCCGGGATGCGGTCACCGGTCCGACTTTACTGTTTTAGCGCCGTTCAGGCGTTGACCGCCACCGGGCCGGCTGGTCCGCGTGGCCACGGGGAAGCGAGGGACGGACGCTCCCGCTCCACACCCACCCAGTCTACAGCGAGCGATATATGCGGCAGTACATCCTTGCCTTCGAGAAAGTGGCGGCTGCTTTCTACACGAAGACCCCGACGCTCTGAGAGCGTGTTTGAGATC